>NZ_JBIVOO010000010.1:0-174220 GCF_044754165.1 Arthrobacter sp. NPDC093139 | reverse complement strand
GCACCGGACTGTGTCGTGGACACGGCAGGCGCAGAGATGTTCGAAGTCATCTTTCTCCTAATTTATTGATTACTTGACAGTTACGAAGGAAGTTTCTGGGCCCGCTGGCAATCGCTGCAGATCCCCTGGTACATGACGTCCGCGATCTGGATGGTCATGGGACGGGAGTCCTCGTTCCAGTGCGGGGTCAGGCAGGGCGCATGGCCGACGGCGCAATCGACGTCCTCCACCCTGCCGCAGCTGACGCAGACCGCGTGGTGGTGGTTGTCGCCGACGCGGGTCTCGTACAGTGCGGGCGAGTGCGGAGGCTCAAAGCGGCGCAGCATATGCAGGTCGGTCAGGTCACCGAGCACAACGTAGACGGACTGCGCCGTCAGCTCCGGCAATTCCTCGCGGGCAGCCGCCAGGATGCTCTCAGCCGGGGAGTGCGGGTTGTGTTCGACGGCGGACAGCACGGCCAGCCGCTGTTTGGTCACCCGGCGGCCGTGGGCACGCAGGGCCGCGGCCCATGCTTCGTGGCTTTCCGGGTGCTCGGTCATGACTCCATTGAAACACTTATTTTGACAAGATCACAATAAGGCAAAGCTAACTTCCGTCCGCGGCTAGAGTTGCCGGGTGGGGAAAATACTGGCCGACATCACTCCGCTGCGCGAGAGCCCGGACTTTCGGCGGCTTTGGCTGGGCGGCGCCGTCTCCAACGTGGGATCCCAGCTGACCCTGGTGGCCGTCAGCCTGGAGGTGTACCGGCTGACCCAGGACAGCCTCTACGTTGGGCTGCTCAGCATTTTTGCCCTGGTGCCGCTGGTGCTCGGCGGCCTGCTGGGCGGTTCCATCGCCGATTCCCATGACCGCCGCACGGTGGCACTCCTCTCGTCCTCGGTGATGTGGGCGGCCGTGGCCGGTCTGGCACTCCAGGCGTGGCTCCAGGCGGGGAATGTCTGGCTCCTGTACGCACTCGTGGCCGTGCAAAGCGGAGCGCAGGCGATCAACCAGCCGGCCCGCAGCGCCATCCTTCCCGTGCTGGTGCGGAAGGAGCTTCTTCCGGCGGCCAACGCACTCAGCATGATCACCTTCGGCCTGGCCATGACGGCCGGACCCCTGCTGGCCGGGGTGCTCGTGGCCACGGTGGGATTCGGCTGGACCTACACGCTGGACCTGGTGAGCTTCGCCTTCGTGTTCTGGGCACTGCTGCGGCTGCCGTCAATGCCGCCTGGCAAAGAGGCGGGTAGGGCAGGCCTGCGCTCGGTGGTGGAAGGCTTCCGGTTCCTGGGCACGCGGCCCAACGTGCGCATGACCTTCATCATCGACCTCGTTGCCATGATCCTGGCGCAGCCACGGGCGCTGCTGCCCGCCGTCGGCGCCCTCATGATCGGCGGCGGCGAAACCACGGTTGGCATCCTGCTGGCATCCACTGCTGTCGGTGCATTCCTGGCCGGTCTCTTTTCAGGGCCGCTGGGCTCTGTGAGGATGCAGGGAACAGCGGTGGTCTGGTCTGTCATGGGGTGGGGTGCGTCGATTGCCGGATTCGGTCTGGTGGTGGTGCTGGCCGGCCGGGCCGGCTCCGGGGGAGTGACACTGTGGCTGCTGCCCGCCGCCCTGTGCTGCGCCCTGGCCGGAATCTCCGACTCTGTCAGTGCGGTCTTCCGCACCACCATCCTTCAGGCGGCAACGCCGGACCACCTGCGCGGCCGGCTGCAGGGGGTCTTCATTGTGGTGGTCGCGGGCGGGCCGAGGATCGGGGACATGCTGGCCGGTGCCGGCACTAAAATTCTTAGTGAAGGCTGGGTCCTGCTGCTTGGCGGCGTCCTGTGCATTGGAGTGGCCTGGACAGTCGCCAGGTGGCAGTCCGGCTTCCTGAAGTACGACGCGCGGAATCCTGTTCCTTAGCGGTGCTGCTGGAGTTCTGACGTGGAGTTAAGAGCTGTGGAGGGAAGAGTGCACAAACACTACAACGGCCTGAAGACCGCGGCGCTTTTCGGCGTGCTGTGGGCGGTGCTGCTGGGCCTGGGAGCACTGATTGCAGGCAACACCCGCAGTACGGCCCCGATCGTGATCATGGCGCTGATCGGGGTGGTCACCACCGCCTACGGGTACTGGAACAGCGACAAGATCGCGCTGCGCTCCATGCAGGCGTATCCGGTGTCCGAAGCGCAGGCTCCCCAGCTGTATCAGATGGTCAGGGAGCTGTCAGTGCGCGCCAACCAGCCAATGCCGCGGATTTTCGTCTCGCCCACCATGGCCCCGAACGCGTTCGCGACCGGCCGGAATCCGCAGAACGCTGCGGTCTGCTGCACCGAGGGGATCCTGCAGCTGCTGAGCCCCCGCGAGCTCCGCGGAGTCCTGGGCCATGAGCTCATGCACGTGTACAACCGCGACATCCTGACCTCGTCGGTGGCCGCGGCCGTGGCCGGCGTCATCACCTCGGTGGGGCAGATGCTGCTGATCTTCGGCGGCGGGGACCGGCGGAACTCGAATCCGCTCGCCCTCATCGCGATGGCCCTTCTGGCACCGTTCGCGGCGACCCTGATCCAGGTGGCCATTTCCCGAACCAGGGAGTACGACGCCGATGAGGACGGTTCACAGCTCACGGGAGACCCGCTGGCGCTCGCCTCGGCACTGCGCAAGATCCATCAGGGAGTGCAAGCTGCGCCGCTGCCGCAGGACCAGCGGCTCGTCAACGCCTCGCACCTGATGATCGCCAATCCCTTCCGGGGTGGGGCCATGACCAAGCTGTTCGCTACCCACCCGCCCATGCAGGACCGCATTGCCCGGCTGGAGCTGATGGCGCGCCGGCCGCTCGGCTGACGTCCCGCCGTCGTACTCCCGATCCACGCCGCGCACCGCACTCCACGCCGGAAAAGTTGTGCAGCGTCAGAGCGTCCGGGCGTAGCAGACGGACAGCGGCTCTCCGGCGTAGGGCCCGAAATTGTCGATGAGCATATAGCCCTCGCGCTCATAGAACCGGATGGCGTCCGGCTGGGCTGTCCCTGTCTCGAGTTTGAGTTCGTTCAGTCCACGACGGACGGCCTCGGCCTCGAGGCTGCGAAGCACGGCCGGGGCCACTCCCGTTCCCCGGTGGCTGGGCAGCACAAACATCCGTTTGATTTCCGCTGAGCCCACGTCCAGCTGCCGCAGCGCGCCACAAGCCACAGCCGTGCCCTGGGAGTCCCGGGCAACGACGAAGAAGGTGATGTCCTCGGCGCTGGGAGCTGTGCCGGGTTCGTGGTCGTCGGAGCCGTACCTCGCGTCCAGCTCGGCGCGCTGCATGCTCCGCAGCCGGGCGCCGTCCTCGGTATCCCACGGCTCAGGCGTCACAGAGAAATTCACGGGACTTCCTGTCTTTCAGGTCAGGACGCGCAAAAGACCTGGCGATACCCGATAACGGGTGTCGCCAGTCGATATGCCTGTCGCGGAACCACTCCCGGTCTAGCTGCGGAAGTTGACGAACTGGAGGTCGGCCTCGTCGAAGTCCTTCAGCAGGGCCATTGTGGCCTGGAGGTCGTCGCGGGACTTGGAGGTCACGCGGAGTTCATCGCCCTGGATCTGGGACTTGACGGACTTGGGGGCCTCGTCCCGGATCAGCTTGTTGATCTTCTTGGCGAGATCCTGCGCGATGCCTTCCTTGATGGAGCATTCCAGACGGAATTCCTTGCCGGACGGGTACGGTTCGCCCTGCTCAAGGGACTTAAGGGAGATCCCGCGCTTGATGAGCTTGGACTGGAAGACGTCCAGCACCGCCAGGACCCGGTCCTCGGAGTTGGCCTTCAGGAGGATCTTCTCCCCGCTGAAGTCGATCTCGGCGCCGACGCCCTTGAAGTCGTAGCGCTGGCCGATTTCCTTTTGGGACTGGTGCAGCGCGTTCGCCACTTCCTGCTTGTCTACTTTGCTTACGACGTCGAATGTGGACTCGCCGGCCATGACTCTCCTTTTGCTCGTGGTTGCTTCGCCCGGACGGGGCGTGGATATCTGCATTCCAGCGTAGTACGGATGGGCCCGTCGTGACGGTGAATCCGCTTTCACAGTTCTCTCATAGCTGAGGCACGGCGGGAACGGAGCCTGGCCGTGGACAGTTGTAGGAGTTGGAAGACCCCGGAAGGAACGCAATGACCCACCAGGCAGTCCGTCATGTCAGCCGATCCACAGCAGCCGCCGCAGGAGCGATCGCCACCGCCGCCACCTCGGTGACAGCCGCGGCCGTGGCCGCATCGATCATCCTGAGCCCGGCACCCGACGCGTCCTCGAGGCTGGACGGCGTCCATGCCGACCTCCAGCGTGCCGTGCAGCTGAACCAGATCACGGAGGAGCAGGCTCTCCGCTTCGAGGCAAAACTCGCGGGCCGCATCCTCGGGGAAGCCTGATTTTCCGCGGATTCTGAGCGGTGTTTCGCTCGATTCGATTCTTCGGCAGAAGTTCTGTAAAGTTGTCTTGCCCGCGGTTACTGGAAGCAATAACCCGGGTAACTTCTTTGAAGTTCGGCAGATTACCCGAGCGGCCAAAGGGGGCTGACTGTAAATCAGCTGGCAACGCCTACGGGGGTTCGAATCCCTCATCTGCCACCCGCGGGAAACCCCGTCTGACCAGTGCAAACCGGTCAGGCGGGGTTTTCTTTTCGCTCGCCGATCCGCCTGGGCTATTGCACACCAATCGCTGCTGACATCGGGATTGCACGGCGATACTCTGTAAGGGTAAATCCCGGCTGTGATTTAGGCCATGGCCGGTGGTTGCAGCCCCAGCGGGTACATCCAAGGCAGGGTTACCGAGGTGGACAGAACCAGAGGCAGCGCCAAGGTCAGCGTCCTTGCCGCAACTGGGCTCGTCGCAGCCCTTCTTGCAGGCTGCACAAACTCCGGACCGGTTTCCCCATCCAACGTGCCGGACAGTCATGACATAACTGTCTGGATCACGGACACCCTGCCGGACCGCGTCGCCAAAATGCAGGCAATCGCCGACCGCTTCACCGCCGCCACTGGCCTGAAAGCGGATCTCGTGAGCGTGCCTGAGCACGAGTTCAATCAGACGCTGACGTCTTCGGCGGCGGCCGGCAATCTGCCTGACGTCATTGGCGCGATTTCGCTGGGCAACGTGCGTACGCTTGCCGCCGGCAAGCACGTCCACACCGGAGCCAACGCCGCGGTTGTCAGGAACCTTGGGGAAGGGACGTGGTCCCGGCGCGCGCTGGAGCTTACCCGCGACGGCGGCAGCCAGCTGGCCGTGCCTGTCGCCTCCTGGCAGCAGGTCCTGTATTACCGCAAGGACCTTTTCGCGAAGGCGGGCCTGGCGGCTCCCAACACCTATGCCGACATCAAGGCGGCCGCCGAAAAGCTGCACACCCCGGAGGTGGCGGGGTTCGTCGCGGCCAACAAGGCAGGGGAGCCCTTCACCCAGCAGTCCTTCGAGCACATCGCGCAGGGCAACGGCTGTGAACTCGTCAGCGCCCAGGGTGCCATCACCTTTGACAGCCCGCAGTGCGTAGGCGCCCTCAGCTTCTACAGGGACATGCTGAAGAACTACTCTGTCCCCGGGATCCAGGACATCGGCACTGTCCGGGCCGCGTACTTCGCGGGCAAGGCCGCGATGGCTGTCTGGCCAACGTTCATGCTGGACGAATTGGCGGGACTTCGCAACGACACCAGGCCCGGCTGCCCCGAATGCAAGCTGGATCCTGGATTCCTGGTCAGGAACACCGGTGTGGTGGCGGGCATCCTGGGAAGCGGCGGAACGCGGCCGGCGCACTTTGGGGAGATCACCTCGTGGACGGTTACGGACGACTCTGACACCGAGCATGCCCGGAAGTTCGTGGAGTATCTAGTGAGCGACGGCTACGCCGACTGGCTGTCAGTAGCCCCCGATGAGCGTATTCCGGTGCGTGTCGGCAGTACGGGCAATCCCACGGAGTATGCGGATGGCTGGAGGGCCATGCCTGTAGGCATGAGCGAGAAGGAACCGCTGGGCAAGTTCTACTCGAGCGATGTTCTCTCCGTCCTGATGCACGGTGTCCAGGACCTCAATCACTGGGGCATCCTCCAGGGCCGTGGAGACCTTGCCGGGGCTGCGATGGCTGAACTGCCGATCGCCGAGGCCGTCGGTCAGGTCACTTCCGGAGCAGCGGATCCGCGGACAGCGGCAGCCAAGGCAGCGGCCACGCTCCGTTCCATCCTGCGCACGCTGGGGTGACCGGAGGAATCCCGCTTCACGCCGGCCGGGATGGGACCGAAGTGAGATGCGGACCCCTGTTCACAAAAACGTCTGAGGAAACGTGCTAAACGGCGGAAATGCGGTTTTATCCTGTTTTTCTTCATGATTGAACGTTGCATCACGCTGCTTTAGAGCCTGCATTCTTTCTGGAAATTGACGGAAACCGTTGAGTTCGGTGAACCCGTCTTTGCCCCGATTAAACGCTGCATTCATTGCTCTTTCCAAACAGGCGAAATAGGGTCATGATTTTTGCTAAGCCTGTTCGGAACAACAAGGTCTCAGGGTGAGGAGGCTGCACCCACGCTTCTGGTCGTATCCTCGGTGAGTGTTCCGAGAGACTCTGCTTTGCGCCTTGATTGGGCATCTTCATAGTGTCCACCAGGCGCGGTTCCAGCAGCGCTGCCAATACCGGTGAGCTGTAATGACAGCGGACCGGCGGCAGACGCTGAACGCAGTTAATTCCAACCGCGAAAGGCAACAGGATGTGTCAGTCACATAGACGACTATCAGCTTTGGGCTCTGTTTTTACGCTACTTGTGGCGGTCTCCACCGTGGCGTCATGCGCGGCGCCAAATGCCGGCCAAACTCCGGCTACAACTACGGTAGCGGCATCGCCGTCAACGTCGACGGCAACGCCAACCGGCACCAGCACGACGTCGGAGTCCCCGTCAGAGGCGGCTGACCCCTCGGAGCTGTGCGGTCCCGGGTCTGCCATCAACTTCGACAATGGTGCTTTTCCGGAGGCTCCGGTCATCGACAACAAGTGGTTCTCCCTGACGCCGGGCACGCAGTACACGACGACCGGGAAGGTGGTCAGTGCTGAGGGCACCACCGAGCGGACGGTGACGCACACCGTCACGGGCCTGACCAAGGTCATAGACGGGGTGAAGACACAGGTCCTGTGGGACCGCGACTACGCGGACGGCTCGCTGGTCGAATCCGAACTGGCTTTCTTTGCCCAGGACAACGAAGGAACGGTCTGGCTCTTCGGGGAGTATCCGGAAGAGTTCGAAAACGACAAATTCATTGGCGCCCCCAATACCTTCATCCACGGGATCGACGAGAGCCAGGCAGGCATAGCCATGCAGGCTGACCCGAAGGTTGGTACGCCTGAATATGTCCAGGCGCACGCGCCTTCCGTGGACTTTTTGGACTGCGGCGACGTGTTCCAGGTGAACGAGCGCGTCTGCGTGCCCACGGGTTGCTACGACGACGTGCTGGTGATCGACGAGCACAATCCGCTGGAACCCGCTGTAGGCCACCAGCGCAAGTTCTATTCGGCAGGGACCGGACTTGTGAAAGTGACTGCCGTGGGCGGTGCGGACCAGGAAACCCTGGACCTGTCCAAGGTCGAAAAGCTCACTGACGCAAAACTCGTGGAGGTCAACAAGGAAGCGCTCAAGCTCGACCAACGTGGCTATGAAGTCAGCAAAGAGGTCTATGCGAAGACAGCCCGTGCCGAGGTAGCCACGGAAACCTCAGGCGGTAAATGAGCCGACCGCACACAAAGACCGTGCATCACAGAAAAAGCGCCCCCTCCGCTGACTGAGCCAGCGTATGCGTTAGGACGCCCGTTCGCTCCTGAGCTGCGCAATTTCACGGCGGAGGGCGGCCACCTCTGCAGTAAGGTCATTCACTTCTGCAAGGACAGGCTGTTCTGCTGTTTCGACGGCGGTCTCGGCGGTTTCGCTGACCCGCTGGACCAGCCAGGAAGCTATGGAGGCCGTCACCACGCCCAGCACGGCAATTCCGCTCATCATAAGGGCTGCGGCTACCGCCCGGCCCAGGCCGGTGACGGGATACAGGTCTCCATAGCCAACCGTGGTGATAGTGGTGACCGCCCACCACACTGCGTCGCCGAAGGTCAGGATCTTCGCATCGGGAGCCGACTGCTCGGCGTCGAGCACCGCCAACGCGCCGACGAAGACCAGAAGGGCGGCGGAGCCTGCCACATAGGTCGCAACCCGTCCCCGCAACGAATCGCCGACTGTCCGGTGGAGCACCGACAGCAGGGTCACCAGCCGCAGTAGCCGCAGCGGCCGGAATACCGGCAGGGCAACGATCAGCAACTCATGAAGGTTCAGGAGGAACCAGCGGCGGCGGTTGTCCGCAAGCCACAGGTTCACCGCATAATCCAGAGCGAAGATGCCCCACGTGATCCACAGAGTAGCCTCGAGCCACTCGTTGCCCCGGCCCTCAACTTTGCCTACGACCTGCCAGGCGTAGGCCGCCAGGAAGACGACAGCCGTCCCCATCAGCGGCCACTCGGCAAGGTCCCGGTAGCGTTGCTGCGTCATGCGCAAAATCATACGGGCACGGGCAGGCCCTGCTGCCTGCTCAGTTCAGCGCTATGACCAGCATTTGGGTGGTCCCGGGGATGCAGGTCTGCAGGACCGCCCGCGGGAACCCGCCGAACACGGCCGCAACATCGTTCGTTGTGCCGCCGTTGGGTACCTGGCTGCGTGCCGCCACGGTATAGGATCCGTATCCCGCGAGATCGACGCGCTCGCCGACCTGGATGCCGGAGAAGCGGGCCCAGCCGCCGCAGAAGTCGTGCTCCGTGATGAAGAGCGAGTAACCGTCGGTCGGTGTGAAATGGATAGGCCCAATGCACCGGTCCACCATGTCCTGCCCTCCTGCACCCGCCACATAGATGGTCCGGACCAGCGGTGCCGGAGCAGGGGCGGGAGCAGGTGCAGGGGCGGGAGCCTGGGCGGGTGCCGGAGCAGGTGCGGGCGCGGCCGGCGCTGGCTTGGCTGGAGCGGGTGCCGGGGCGGGTGCCGCAGCCTTCACTGCCGGGACGGGCCCTGCAGGCTTCACGGCCGGAGCCGGGGCCGCGGCCTTCACTGCAGGGGCGGGTGCCTTCGCCGCCGGAGCCACTGCCGGACCCGCAGCGGACGCGGCCGGGGCAGCAGAGGCGGCTGGCGCTTCTGTAGCAGGCGCCTTGGCAGCGGGTGCTGACGCGGCCATGTCCGTCACGGTGCCTGGCAGGCCGGCCCACGGAATGGCATCGTCCCTGGCCGGGGCCGATATCACCTGGCCTGCCGCGGGGGAGTCGTGGGCCGGGGCCGCAGACCAAATGGGGGTCGCGGCACTGAGCAGCAGTACTCCTGCGAGCACGAGCGCCCTGACGTCGAATCCCGTTGTCAGCGTTCCGGGCTGCGGCCCAAAAAGATAGACCGCCCCGCGGTGCCGGCTGGTTTTTTCCTGCTGATCCATGGCTGACCCTGAACCGTCGTGCGGCTGCAGAATCTGCGGCCGCTAGCTGGGCGGTCAAGCGCAGACAAGGTACGGCGCCCGCGCGAAAATGGCGGGACCGCTTGACGTTACGCCTGACCATTAAATTGAGAGAGGGACGCGCTCACTAACGCGTCTGCCCAGCAGTGTTGAGTGTAGGAGGGGTGTTTCCGCCGGCGCACGGGTAGGCAATACCTGTCTTTGCACGCAGCCCCTACTTGAATCCCGCAGGCTGCGCCGGCGAGAGAAGTCACGGGTGGCATGTTTGTTACCCGCGGGTAACATATAGATCATGCACCTGCTTCTGCGCACACTCCTGCTGCTGGTTACTTCCTCGAGGCGCCCGCCGCTCAGCGTATGGGAGGCGTCCTCGCTCCCCCTCCGCGTGCTTCCGACTGATATAGACATCGCCATGCATGTGAACAACGGGATGTACTTCTCGCTGATGGACCTCGGGCGTTTCGATCTGATGGTCCGCAGCGGCACCTGGGCGAGGATGCGGCGGCGGGGCTGGAGTCCGGTGGCTGCGGGGGAGACCATCACCTTCCGCCGCTCGCTGCAGCTGTGGCAGCGGTACACGATCGAGTCCAGGATCATCGGACTGGATGCCAAGGCCATCTACTTTGAGCAGCGGATGGTGGTGGACGGTGAAATCTATGCCCGGGCCTACATCGCCACCCGGCTGGTGAGCAGGGGAAGGCCAGTCAGCCAGGAGGAGATCATTGCAGAGTTTGGTGCGCCCCCAGAAGAACTGGAGCTTCCGGACTGGATCCACGACTGGCGGGAAAACAACGCGCTGCCCGGCTCACGCAGGCCGGCGCCGCACGCCTGGGCCTGATGTATTCCCGGTGACGCGTGTAGCGAACAAGGTCCGCCTCGAAGGGACATCCGGAGCTGGCTCGCGTACCGTGGACACATGGCAACCGTAGACATTACAGGTGAACAGTTCGCATCAACCGTTGAGAACAACGATATTGTCCTCGTTGACTTCTGGGCCGAATGGTGTGGTCCCTGCAAGCAGTTTGGGCCCACATATTCCGCAGTCTCCGAAAAGCACAGCGACGTCGTCTTCGCCAAGGTGGATACTGAGGCTGAGCAGCAGTTGGCCGCGGAAGCCGGCATTACATCGATCCCCACCCTGATGGCCTTCCGCGAAAAAGTGCTGGTCTTCTCCCAGCCCGGTGCGCTGAATGCCCCCCAGCTCGAACAGGTCATCGACGCCGTCAAGGCGCTCGACATGGCCGAAGTCCACGCCCACGTGGCGCGCTCGCAGGCCGAGGCCGAGGCCGCCGCGGCCGCAGGCACCAGCACAGGCACCAGCACCGGTAACGGCACGGGCAAGAACACGGGCACTCAGGACGGATCGCAGATCCCGGACTTCTAAGGTCCACTGAAGCCCTCTAAGCTCCATCGAGCGCAAAGGCGGGGTCACTCCGCGCCCGGAATTTCGGTTCCGGACGCGGAGTGACCCCGCCTTTTGTGCTTCCTCTGACTACAGGCGTTCGATTCTGACCGGCTCGGCGAGCAGCGCGCTGAGGGATTCATTCATGTCCTGCACGGCGGTGCCCTTGGAGTGCTTTTCCAGATCCTCCTCGGAAGCCCACCGTTCGGTCAGGACCAGCTTCTCTTCCGTGGCTTCGGTGAGCTCGTAACGGATGCAGCCGGGCTCGTTGACCACTTCGTCGATCGCGATTTCGAGGGCGAGCTTCACGCGGAAGAATTCGCCGTCGTTGGGGATGAACGTTGCCTGCAGGTCGATGGGTGCACTCATGGCTTTCACAATACCGGTCACCGCCGGCGCTCCCGGACCTGTTTACGCCGGACACCGGACTGTTGCGCTTCTTTTGCCCGGGAGCAGTTGGTAGCGTGCCACCATGCGCGCTTACACAGCCGGGGACACTGACGTTCCGCTGCTTGATGAAACCATCGGCGAGAATTTCGAGCGGACCGCGGCCCGGTTTCCTTTCCACGACGCTCTGATCGAGGCGGCCGCAGTGCCCGGCGCGGACGCCCGGCGCTGGAGCTACACCAAACTGAACGACGACGTCGACCGCCTCGCCCGGGGGCTCCTCGCCCTGGGCGTCGCGAAGGGGGAGCGGATCGGAATCTGGAGCCCCAACTGTGCTGAGTGGACCATCCTGCAGTACGCGACCGCCAAAATCGGCGCGATCCTCGTCAATGTGAACCCCGCCTACCGCAGCCATGAGCTGGCATTCGTGGTCAAACAGGGCGGCATGCGCATGCTGGTCACAGCGCCGACGGACCGGAACAGCGACTACGTGGGCATGGCACGGCAGGCGCTTGGCGAATGTCCGGAGCTGCGCGAGCTGGTGTTCCTGCCGGACTTCGAATCGGAGGGGCTCGACGCCGGCGTCCCCCAAAATGAGCAGGAGCTGACGTACGCGGAGTTGCTCAAGCGGGCGGACGACGTCGGGCATTCCAGCCTGAAGGCGCGCATGTCCGAACTGGACCCGCACGACGCCGTCAACCTGCAGTACACGTCGGGGACCACCGGTTTCCCGAAGGGTGCCACTCTGACGCACCACAACATCCTCAACAACGGCTACTCGATCGGGGAGCTGCTGCGTTACACCGAACACGACCGGGTGGTCATTCCCGTGCCGTTCTACCACTGCTTCGGCATGGTGATCGGGAATATCAATGCACTCAGCCACGGGGCCGCCACCATCATTCCCGGACGCAGCTTCACGCCGGCGGCGGCCCTGGAGGCGGTGCAGGATTTCGGCGGGACGTCGCTTTACGGCGTACCCACCATGTTCATCGCCGAACTGGCGCTGCCGGACTTCGCCTCCTACGACCTGTCAACCTTGCGCACGGGTGTCATGGCCGGTTCACTGTGCCCCATCAAGGTGATGAAGCGGGTTATCTCGGAGATGAACATGCGGGATGTGGCCATCTGCTATGGCATGACCGAGACCTCTCCGGTATCCACCATGACGCGCAGCGGCGACACCCTGGAGCACCGCACGCGGACCGTGGGGCGCACCATGCCGCGGCTGGAGAGCAAGATCGTGGACCCGGCCACCGGGGACGTCCTGGAGCGCGGGGAGATCGGTGAACTGTGCACGCGCGGCTACGCCGTCATGCAGGGTTACTGGAACCAGCCGGACAAGACGGCCGAGGCCATCGACGCCGAAGGCTGGATGCACACCGGGGACCTGGCCCGGATGGACGAAGACGGGTACGTGGTGATCGAGGGCCGGATGAAGGACATGGTGATCCGCGGCGGCGAGAACATCTATCCGCGCGAAATCGAAGAGTACCTTTACACGCATCCTGCCATCCAGGATGTTCAGGTGATCGGCGTGCCTGACACCAAGTACGGCGAGGAGCTGATGGCCTGCATCATCCTCAAACCAGGGGCGGAGCCGCTGGACGCGACCGCCGTGGCCGAGTTCTGCCGTGGCAAGCTGGCGCACTACAAGATCCCGAGGTACGTCGAGGTCCGTGAGAGCTTCCCGATGACGGTTTCGGGCAAGGTCCGCAAGGTTGAGATGCGTGAGGAAGCGGTGGCCCGGCTGGGTCTCTGATGGGCCCTGCTGGGCTACCTCGTGTTCCGGCTGATCGCCCGGATGCCCACCAAGAGTCCGACGGCGGCTGTTGCCACGGCGGCGAGCAGGCCGTACAGCGTGTCAACGCCGACGGCGCCGGCGAAGAGTTCGCGCTCGGCGTTGACCAGGTAGGTGAGCGGGTTGAAGAGGCTGGCTGCCTTCATCCACTCCGGTCCCGCTTCGATGGGCAGCATGATGCCGGACAGGATCATCAGCGGGAACAGCAGGGTCTGCTGCACACCCCAGAAAATCCACTCCTTGTTCTGCGAGACCAGCGCGAGCGAGTACGACAGTGCGCCGAGCCCGATGCCGAAGATCCCCAGGATGATGAGCCCGAGAAGGACGTGCAGAGGATGGAGGACGAAGCCGAACGGAATGCACACCACTGAAATCAGCAGCCCCTGCACCACGAGCGGTGCCCACTCCTTCAGGGCCCGCCCGATCATCAGCGACGAGCGGGAGAGGGGAGTGGCCAGGATCCGCTCGTAGGAACCCGTCATCAGCTCGTACTGCAGGTTGGACCCGGTCATGGACGTGCCGAACAGGGCGACCATGACGACGACGCCGGGAAGGAACCACTGCAGCGTGGACTGGCCGCCGAATACCGGTGCTCCCACGGCCGAACCGAGCAGGGGCCCGAAAAGACCCAGGAACACCAGGGGCTGGAGCAGCGAGAACACGAGCGAGAACGGATCCCGCAGCGGCAGCAGCATTTCCCGCCAGAACACGTACCAGGTGTCCCGCAGGACGCGGTCCAGTCCCGGTTTCTCGGACGGCTCCACGCGTGTGGCAGGTCCAGCCATCACACCTCTGCCCCTTCCCGCAGGCTCCGTCCGGTCAGTTCAAGAAACACGTCATCGAGCGTCGGCGGTTTCAGCTCCACGGACTGCGCGGGAGCGCCGGCGTCGTGCATTTTCCTCAGCAGCTCCGGCGCCAGCCGGGCGCCGTCGGTGAGGCGCAGCCGGAAGCGGACGACGCCGTCGTGGGCGTATTCGTCCATCTCTCCTTGGGCGGCGGCCCGCCCCAGCAGCCCGCGCACTTCAGCGGCAGCACCCGCCGCCACCTCAACGGCCAGCAGGTCCCCGGCGAGGTCGGCCTTGAGCCGGGCGGCGGTGTTGTCCGCGATGATGCGTCCGTGATCAATGACGATGACGCGTTCCGACATGGAATCCGCCTCGTCCATGTAGTGGGTCGTCAGGACGATCGTGGTCCCGTGCTCGGCCCGCATGCGCATGATGTGCTCCCAGAGGTTCGCGCGGTTCTGCGGATCCATGCCGGTGGATGGTTCGTCAAGGAACAGCAGCCGGGGCGAATGCATCAGCCCCAGCGCAACGTCCATCCGCCGCCGCTGGCCGCCGGAGAGCTTGATGACCGTGCGCTTGGCGAGGTCCGCCAGGTCCAGCGATTTCAGCAGTTCCTCGGCGCGCGCCCTGGCGTCTGTGGTGTTCATCCCGTAGAAACGGCCCTGCATCATCATCTCGTCGATCACGCGGTAGCTGTGTCCGCCGCCGTTGCCCTGGCCGATGTAGCCAATCCTGGCCCGCACCCCTGCCGGGTACGCCGCGACGTCCAGCCCCGCCACCGTGGCTGAACCGGAGGTCGGCCTGAGCAGGGTGGTCAGCATGCGCAGGGTGGTGGACTTGCCGGCTCCGTTCGGGCCGAGGAAGGCCACGAGTTCGCCGGGGGCCACGTCAATGTCGACACCCTTGACCGCCTCCACCGTGTCCTTCTTGACCGTGAAGTTCTTGGTGAGTTTCCGGGTGTGAATCACTGGACGCTCCAAGGTTCCGGGCTCCATCCTCCGCCCACGGTATACCTGTGACGTTTCCGGCGTCCACGGTCCGCCGGGCGGGACCGACCCGAACGGACAGTTGCGGCCGGGTGAGGGACGGGCTCAGTGGCGCCGGTGGTCCTGGATGGTCATCCGCGGCCCGAACGTGGGCTTCCGGAAGCCGCTGAGTCCGATCATCCGGACCACCCGCTGTCGGTGGCCACGCCATGGCTCCAGCAGGGCCAGCATTCCGGCGTCGTCGGTCCTCCTGCCGGTCAGCGCAGCGCCCACGTCGGCCGCAAGATGGTAATCGCCGACGGCAATCGAGTCGGGGCAGCCGTGCGTCCGCTGCACCACCTCGGCGGTGGTCCACACCCCTATGCCCGGGATGGTTTGCATCTTGGCGGCAGCCTCCGCCGCCGGCAGCGCCGCCAGCCGTTCAAGCGCGACGGCGGAACGCAGCGCCCGCATGACGGTGGCCGACCGCTGCGGTCCCACGCCGGCCTTGTGCCACTCCCAGGACGGGATGCGGAGCCACTGTTCCGGGGTGGGCCGTACCAGCAGCCCGGCCGGCGCCACAGTCAAGGCTCCGGGGGCGGGAGTGCCGTGGCGGTACATGAGGTAGCGGAATCCCCGCCGGGCCTCGATCACGGTGACCTTCTGCTCCAAAATGGTGGGCACGAGGGAGTCCACCATCCGCCCCGTGGACGGGAGACGGATCGCGAGGTTCCGGCGTCGTGCTTCCCGGACCAGCCGCGGGAGCGTCGCGTGGAAGCCGGGCTCGTCAAAAGCGGACCAGTCGTCGCCGGCCCCCAGCAGGCGCGGCAAGGTGGCTATTGCCGCCGCCGAGCCGGGACCCCAAGCCTGTGCATCGACATAAGGGTCCGGGCCCTGCTCGGCGCTGGTGAGGCGGAGCGTGACAGGGCCGTCCGGCGTCGTGAACGCCATCCACAGGCCGTCCGGGCAGGCGGCAAAAGAGGGATCGCCGTTGCCGCGCATGAGCGTGCCCAGGGTCTGGCGCAGGCTGTAGGGGCCGCCGGCATGCCATCGCACTGCGGCGTCCGCGGCAGCGGCTACGCTGGCGGGGACGTCCGTGATGGTCATGGAATCATCGTCCCACGGACGGCTGACATACGGACTGGTGACAGTCGGACCGCTGACATCCGGGACAGCCGGGCGGCATTGCGCAGCAGGCCTTATCGCCCGCAGCGGGGAGGACTACAATCCCAGGTGTGCGCGGGGCGTCCGCGCCGCTCAGCCAAACCCCAGGAGGGCACCATGGCAGGCATTGTGCATTTCGAAATCCCCGCCGACGATCAGGGCAGGGCCACGGACTTCTACCGGGAGGCATTCCAGTGGACCATCAACGCCATGCCGGAGATGGACTACAACGTGGTGATCACCACGCCCAGCGACGAGCAAACCGGGATGCCGAAAAGCCCCGGGGCCATTAACGGCGGCCTGTTCGCCCGCGAAGGTGAGCTGAAGACCCCAATCATCACCGTCGATGTGGAGAGCATCGACGAGACGCTGGCGCAGGTGGAGAAGCTTGGCGGCTCCGTGGTCAAGCCGAAGGACGCCATCCCGGGGATGGGCTTCTACGCCTACTTCAAGGACACCGAGGGAAACGTTCTGGGCCTGTGGGAGAACCTCCCCGCCGGGGGCGCAGAGGGAGCGGGAGGCTAAGGAGCCAACGTCGTCCTGAACCTCCGGGCGGCCGCTGCCGCCCGGAACGCCTGTCTGCGGGCAAGACGGTAAGTTGGTACCCATGAAGTACGCCCAGTCCGTTCTGGACCTTATCGGCAATACCCCGCTGATCAAGCTCAACCACGTCACCGACGGCATCAAAGCCACCGTCCTCGTGAAGCTGGAATACGTGAACCCCGGCGGATCCATCAAGGACCGCATCGCGGCCAGGATGATCGAGGAAGCGGAGCGGGACGGCAAGCTCAAACCCGGCGGCACCATCATCGAGCCGACCTCCGGCAACACCGGCGTCGGCCTGGCACTTGTGGCCCAGCAAAAGGGCTACAAGTGCATTTTCGTGGTCCCGGACAAGGTGGGGGAGGACAAACGCGCCGTGCTTCAGGCCTACGGCGCGGAAGTAGTGGTGACTCCCTCCGCCGTCGCCCCGGACAGCCCGCAAAGCTATTACAGCGTCTCGGACCGCCTCGTCACCGAGATTCCCGGTGCCTATAAACCGGACCAGTTCTCCAACCCCGCCGCGCCCCGCAGCCACTATGAAACCACCGGACCGGAGATCTGGCGTGACACCGACGGCAAGGTCACGCACTGCGTCATCGGTGCTGGCACCGGCGGCACCATCACCGGCACCGGCCGGTTCCTCAAGGAGGTCTCGGCGGACCGGCCGGAGTCCGACGGCGGCCGGGTCAGGATCATCGGGGCGGATCCCGCCGGCTCTGTGTACTCGGGCGGCACCGGCCGGCCGTACTTCGTCGAAGGCGTGGGCGAGGACATGTGGCCCGCCAACTACGACAAAGCCGTTCCTGACCAGGTCATCGCGGTCAGCGACGCCGACTCGTTCGCCATGACCCGGCGGCTGGCGCGCGAGGAGGGCCTCCTGGTGGGTGGCTCCTCCGGCATGGCCGTCGTCGCCGGGCTCCAGACTGCCAAGGACCTGCCCGAGGACGCCGTGGTGGTGGTGATCCTGCCGGACTCCGGCCGCGGCTACCTCGCGAAGATCTTCAACGACCAGTGGATGCGCTCCTACGGCTTCCTCTCCGGGGGCGAGGAAGCCTCCGTGGGCGAGGTCATCAAGTCCAAGACCGGTGAACTGCCGGACCTGGTCCACATCCACCCCAACGAGACCGTCCGCGACGTCATCAACATCATGAACGAGTTCGGCGTCAGCCACATCCCGGTGCTGTCCCAGGAGCCGCCGGTGGTGATGGGCGAGGTTCTCGGCGCTGTGGACGAACGCTCCCTGACCGCCAAGCTGTTCCGCGGCGAAGCCAATCTGACGGACAAGATCTCCGAGCACATGGGAAAGCCGCTACCGGTCATAGGCTCGCTGGAGACCATCTCCGCGGCCCGTGAACTGCTTTCCGACGTCGACACCGTGATGGTGACGTTCGTCGGCGCCCCTGTGGGCATCCTCACCCGCCACGACCTCCTCGCGTACCTCAGCCACTAGCCCAAGGAGCTCCATGTCTGTCTCAGAAAACCAAGGATTCAACACCCGGGCCGTGCACGCCGGCCAGGCCTTCGAGCCCCGCACCGGTGCCGTCATACCGCCCCTCCACTTCAGCTCCACCTATGCCCAGAACGGCATTGGCGGCCTCCGTGACGGCTACGAGTACGGCCGTGGCGGCAACCCCACCCGCGATGCCCTGCAGGACCAGCTCGCGGCGCTCGAGGGCGGCACGCACGCCTACTCCTTCAGCTCGGGGCTCGCCGCCGAGGATTCGCTCATCCGGGCCCTGATGCGGCCGGGCGACCACATCGTGCTCGGCAACGACGCCTACGGCGGCACCTACCGTCTGATCAGCCGGGTACTCGGTGACTGGGGGATCGGCAACACCCCCGTGGACATGTCGGACCTGGACGCCGTGGCGGCTGCCGTGGCCGCCCACAAGACGCGCTTCGTGTGGGTGGAAACCCCCTCCAACCCGCTCATGAAGATCACTGACATCCAGGCGCTCGCCACAGTGGCGCACGACGCCGGGGCCCTCCTGATCGTTGACAACACCTTCGCGTCCCCCTACCTGCAGACCCCGCTCGCCCTGGGTGCCGACGTCGTGGTCCACTCCACCACCAAGTACATAGGCGGACACTCCGATGTGGTGGGCGGTGCACTGGTGGTCAAGGACGCCGGCCTGGCAGAGAAGATCGGCTTTGTGCAGTTTGCCGTCGGGGCGGTCTCCGGGCCGATGGACGCCTTCCTCACCACGCGCGGGCTGAAGACGCTGGGGATCCGCATGGACCGGCACAGCGACAATGCCCAGGCCGTGGCGGAATGGCTGCTGGAACGTCCCGAGGTTGAGACGGTGCTGTATCCGGGGTTGCCCTCGCACCCGGGCCACGATCTGGCCAAGAAGCAGATGAAAAAGTTCGGCGGCATTGTCTCCGTCCAGTTCAAGGGCGGCGAGGCGGCGGCGCGCAAGGTGGCCGAATCCACGTCGGTCTTCACTCTGGCGGAGTCCCTGGGCGGCATCGAGTCACTGATGAACTACCCGTCCGAAATGACTCACGCCTCGGTGAAGGGCACCGAACTGGCGGTCCCCGTCGACCTCATCCGGCTGTCCTGCGGCATCGAGGACGTTGAGGATCTCATCGCGGACCTCGAGCAAGCCTTCGCGTTCATCCAGTGAAGGTGACCCCCGAGGCCCCCGACCAGACACTGGCAGCACCTTCCGAGGCGGTACATTCCACATCGGCAGTACCTAAGGCCGGCCGGACCATCATCGGTTGGCTGGCGACGGCGGCCGGCGCAATCGCAGTGGTCGCCGCCCTGGCGGTGCTCTACTCCCACTACGCCCCGGTGATGAACGACTTCGAGGTGTATTACTACGGCGGCACCAAAGTGCTGCAGTCCGGTGAGGGCGGAGTCAGTGAACTGTACGCGGCCCGTGACGGGCTGCCGTTTACGTACCCACCCTTTGCCGCGCTGCTTTTCGCCGGCCTCGCGACCCTGACGTTCGGGGAGAGCAGCGCGCTCTTCATCGGTGCCGCGCTCGGCGGAGCCGCCGTGGTATCCGCCTGGCTCAGCCGCCACTACTTCGGCCTGGGCCGCTGGCGCGAGGCAGCAGCTGACTGGCGCTTCCGGACCGTGGCGCTGGCCGGGACCGGGGCGATCCTGCTCATGGGGCCATGGCGCGACACGTTTGTTTTCGGACAGATCAACATCATCCTGATGGGTGTGATCCTGACCGATTTCGCCCTGCACGGGAAGTCACGGGCCGGCGAAATCCGGTGGCCGGCCGGTCTGCTGATCGGTGTTGCCGCCGGCATCAAGCTGACCCCCTTGGCGTTCGGCCTCTACTTCCTGGTCCGCCGCGACTTCAAGGCACTGGCCTGGATGGCCGCCGGGTTCTTCGGCTCCATCGCGCTCGCCTGGGCGGTGCTGCCGCATGCCTCGGCCGCCTTCTGGACCAGGATCCTGCCCGACACCGGCCGCATCGGCGGCCCCGGATACGTGGACAACCTGTCCGTCAAAGGCCTGCTGCTGCACTTCGGGATGCCGGACTCCGGAGTGACCAGCGTGGTGTGGCTCGTTCTCTCGCTGGCCCTCGTGGCCGTGGCCGCGCTTGTGATCAAGTGGGCACATGCGGTCGAGGAAAACTTCGTGGCAGTGTCCGCAACGGCGGTGCTGATGCTCCTGATCAGCCCGGTTTCCTGGTCCCATCACTGGGTGTGGATGGCCGTGGCGCTGCCTTCCATGGCCTTTGCGATGCACCGGGTCCCCACACGGAGCGGGAAGATGCAGCTGGCCGGCTGGATCATCGTGGCAGCGTCTGCCGTGGCGTTCTACCTCGCGCCCAAAGACCTGGCCATGATGGCCGGAGCCGAAGAGTGGGGCAAGGACCCTTCGACCCAATGGCCTTTGATGGCAGCCAGCCTGGGCGTGCTCTGCGGCATCGCCCTTCTGGTGTACTGGGCGGTGGCCTACCGGCCCTCCCGGACGCTTTTCTCCTCGCCGAGATGACATTTCGCGGCAGTGTTTCCGAGCAACACTGCCGCGAAGTACCTTCTCGATCCAGCAGCTAGCTTTCTTGAAGAAAGTCAGCGAGGGTCGCAGCATGCCCCTTCGTTCCGACTGGTCCCACCACACCTGCGCCATGGCCCGCGGCTTCGACATCCTTGGCGACCCGTGGGGCATGCTGGTCCTGCGTGAGGTGTTTTTCGGCAACGGGCGCTTCGACGCCATGCGGGAACGCCTCAGGGTGGCAGACTCCGTCCTCACCAGGCGGCTCACCACCCTGGTGGACGCCGGGCTGCTGACCAAAAAGCCGTACGACGACGGCGGCCGCACCCGCCAGGAGTACGTGCTCACCGCGAAGGGCGAGGATGCCCTGCCGGTGCTCAACGCCGTCGTGATCTGGGCGGAAAAGCATCTGCCTGCCCCGTCGGACCAGGCCCACATGTATGTCATTCATTCGACGTGCGGCCACCGGACCAGTTCGGCAGACACCTGCTTGGAGTGCGGCGAGCGGCTCACCGCGGAAAACACGAGCTGGCACAGCCTGGCCAGGACCGATGACCCGGTGCCTGTGGCGACCGCCCGAAGACACAGAGATGACGGGCAGGCCCAGAACAAGACAGACGCAACCGGAGACAAAGGAACAGCCGCATGAGCAGCCCTGAGGCTACCGCCGCCCGCAAGGAAGAAGATGCGCAGGCAGGGACGCCGCCAGGGACGCCGGGGCCCTCCCGGAAACCCCGCCTGCACCCGGCCTGGATTGTGGCCGCCGTGGCGTTCCTTGCCCTCGTCGGCGCGGCAGGTTTCCGGCCCGCGCCGGGTGTGCTCATGGTTCCGCTTCAGCAGGAGTTCGGCTGGTCCACCACCGTGCTGTCCGCGGCCGTCAGCATCAACCTGGTCCTGTTCGGCCTGACAGCCCCCTTCGCCGCCGCCCTCATGGAGCGGTTCGGCATCCGCGCCGTCACAGCCTTCGCACTCATGCTGATCGGCGCCGGCAGTGCCCTGACCGTGCTTGTCAACCAGTCCTGGCAAATCCTGCTGACGTGGGGCCTGTTGATTGGACTGGGCACGGGTTCCATGGCGCTGGTCTTTGCGGCCACCATCGCCAACACGTGGTTTTCCAGGAGCCGCGGGCTGGTCATCGGAATCCTGACAGCGGGCAGCGCCGCAGGTCAGCTGGTCTTCCTGCCCTTCATCGCCATGCTGGCGCAGGACCCCGGCTGGCGCCAGGCCTCGCTGCTGATCGCGGCCGGCGCCCTGGCCGTGGTCCCGCTGGTGCTGAGGTTCCTGAAGAACTCGCCGGCCGACGTCGGGGTATTGCCCTACGGCGCGGAGGCTGCGGCAGGTGACGCCGCACCGGAGGCCCGGTCAGGGGCAGCCGCTACTGCTGTGCCGCAGGCTGCCGCTGTGCCGCAGGCGCGCCCCGCAGGCAACGCCGCCGTCCGCGCCCTTCAGGTGCTCAAGAGGGCCAGCAAGGTGCGCACATTCTGGGCCCTCGCCGCCGGCTTTGCCATCTGCGGGGCCACCACCAACGGACTGATCGGCACCCACTTCATCCCCTCCGCCCATGACCACGGCATGCCGGAAACCACGGCGGCGGGCCTGCTGGCCGTCGTCGGGATTTTCGACATCCTTGGCACGATCGCCTCCGGCTGGCTGACCGACCGGTTCAACCCGAGGATCCTGCTCGCGGTGTATTACCAGTTCCGTGGAATCGGGCTGCTGGTGCTCCCGCTCCTGTTGAGCGCCACTGTCCAGCCCAGCATGATTGTGTTCGTCGTGATCTATGGGCTCGACTGGGTGGCCACCGTGCCGCCCACCGCCGCCATCTGCCGCCAGGTGTTCGGTGCCGACGGCAGTGTGGTGTTCGGCTGGGTGTTCGCCGCCCACCAGCTGGGCGCCGCCGCAGCCGCGCTGGCCGCGGGGGCCATCCGGGACGCCACGGGCCACTACACCTACGCCTGGCTCGGCGCGGCGGCGATGTGCACCATTGCCGCAGTCATCAGCGCCACAATCCGGAAGGACGCTTCGAAAGTGGGGGACACGGGGCGCCTGGTTTCGATCGAAGCCGCAGGCCGTTAGTACAATGAGCCCGGGCGCCGACCCGGGCACCTGACCCGGACCGGGCCCCGCGGCATTTGGCGGCATCACACAACGGGGGACACTAATGGCACTGCTCGACGCCCAAGCGGAGGACAGTCCGCGTTCCGGCGCCCCGCATACTGATGCCCCGCTCACCGTAGCCCCGCACGTTGACGCCCCGACCCGCGGAGGCCCGGCGGAAACTACCGGACCGGGCCGGCTGCGCGATCCCCGGTTGGCGGTGGCCGCCGCGGAATTCCTCACCGTGGCCGCCGTGGTGGCCGCCGCCGTCTTCATATCCGCACGGCTCGGCGTCTGGAGCGAGAAGGGCGGCCTGGACTTCAGCGTCTACTGGCATGGCGGCAAGGTGCTCCACGAGACGGGCCTGGGCCCGTCGGGGCTGTACCGCCTGACGCTGGAGTGGGCAGGCGGCCCGCAGCTTCCCTTCACCTACCCGCCGTTTGCTGCGCTGCTCTTCAGCCTGCTGGCGCAGCTGCCGCAGGCAGCCGCCCTGATGTTGTTCAACGCGGCCGGAGTGGCCGTGGCAGTGTGGGTTGCGGCGAGGGCTGTCCGCTACTGGAACGCCAAACCCGACTGGCGCAGCACCTTCGCCGCGGCCACGTGGCCCTCGCTGCGGAACCGGCTCGGGGCGGTGGTGCTGCTGCTGGCCGTCCTGAACCTCGGCCCCTGGCGGGAAACCCTGGCCTTCGGCCAGATCAACATCCTGCTCATGGGGATGATGGCGGCGGACCTGCTGGGCCGAAATGCCCGCTGGAGCCGGGGCCTGCCCGGGAGCGGCTTCCTAGTGGGTGTGGCGGCGGGCATCAAGCTGACGCCACTCGTGTTTGGCCTGTACTTCCTCATGCGCAAGGACTGGCGCGGACTCCTGAACATGGGCGCCGGCTTCGCTGCCACCGTGCTGCTCGGCTGGTTCCTCCGGCCCGCGGATTCCGTGCGGTTCTGGCTTGAGATCCTTCCCGACACCTCCCGGATCGGCGGGGCGGGGTATGTGGACAACCTTTCCATCAAGGGGGCACTGCTCCACTTCGGTGTCCCTGCCGCCGGGGTCACCGTCCCCTGGCTTGTCCTGAGCCTGCTCGTGGTGGCATTGGGCGCGGCGGTCATCAGGATCGCCAGCGAGCAGGGGGCCAGGGTGGTGGCTGTTTCGGCCACGGCCCTCACCATGCTGCTGATCAGCCCTGTGTCCTGGTCCCACCACTGGGTCTGGATGGCAGTGGTGCTGCCGGCATTTGCCTGGACCCTTCGCGAAACGCCCCGGCGGGATCATGTGACGCGGTGGCTCATGGGTGGCCTGCTGGGCGTCTCGACCGTCGTGTTCTTCTTTTCACCCAAGACCATCGGCACGGCACTGGGAGCAGAGAACCTCGACCTCCAAACGCCCGGGCTGTGGATCATGGCATCCAGCGCAGGCGTCTTCTGCGCGCTGGCGATCCTGGCCTGCTGGTTCGTGGTGCTGCGGCGGGGGAACCTTAAGGAGCTGCCGGCATGAGCCACAGCGTGGAGCACCAGGCTGCAGAGCACCAGCCTTCAGAGCACCTGCCTGCAGAACACCAGCGCAGGACAGCCCTCGTCACCGGCGTCGGCCGGCTGGCCGGGATCGGCGCCGGCATCGCCCGGCAGCTCGCCGCCGACGGCTGGGACCTGGTCCTGACCTACTGGCAGGACTATGACGCCAGGATGCCGTGGGGAATGCAGCCGGACGACGTCGAACGCCTCACCGCAGAGCTGGAGGCCATCGGCGCCAAGGTGGTGGCCCTGCCCGCGGACTTTCAGGATCCGCAGGCTGTGGACCGGCTGATGGCCGGCATCGCGGACCAGGCCGGCACGCTCCACGGCATGGTCCTGAGCCACGCGGAGTCGGTTGATTCGGGCGTCCTGGACACCTCGCTGGAAAGCTTCGACCGCCACTTCGCCGTGAACACCCGCGCCAGCTGGCAGCTGGTCGCTGCCTTTGCCCGGCAGGCAGGGCCCGACGGCGGCGCGATTGTTGCGCTGACCAGTGACCACACAGCGTTCAACCTTCCGTACGGCGCGTCCAAGGGTGCGCTGGACCGGATCGTCATAGCTGCCGCCCGGGAGCTAGGGCCGCTCGGCATCACCGCGAACGTGCTGAACCCCGGTCCGGTGGACACCGGCTGGATGAGCCCGGAAGTGCGTGAGGACGCCACCCGGCGCCAGCCCGGCGGGCGGCTGGGAACGCCGGCGGACGTTGCCGGTACGGTGGCGTTCCTGCTTTCCCCGGCGGGCCGCTGGGTCTCCGGCCAGCTGATCAAGGCGGACGGCGGCTTCTCCGCCTGACGTAGCGGGCCAGTGCCCCTCACTGGTTGGGCTTGCCGAAACCGGTTACCTGCAGCTCAACCAGAGGCCCTTGCCTACCGGAAGGCGGACAGCCCTGTGATGTGCTGTCCGAGGATCAGCGTATGCACCTCATCCGTGCCCTCGTAGGTGCGCACCGACTCCAGGTTCGCCGCGTGCCGCAGCGGAGAGTAGTCCAGCGTGATGCCGTTGCCGCCCAGGATGGTCCGGGCCTCACGGGCGACCTTGATGGCCTCGCGAACGTTGTTCAGCTTGGCCAGGGAAATCTGTTCCGGCTGCAGCCTGCCGGAGTCCTTGAGCCTGCCCAGCTGCAGGGCAAGCATGGTGCCCTTCTGGACCTCCAGCAGCATGTTCACCAGCTTTTCCTGGGTGAGCTGGTAGCCGGCCAGCGGTTTGCCGAACTGCTGCCGGTCCATCGCGTACTTCAGGGCGGCCTCGTAGGAGTCGCGGGCAGCGCCCATCGCGCCCCACGCGATGCCGTAGCGGGCCTCGTTGAGGCAGGAGAACGGTCCGCTGAGTCCGCGCGCACCCGGCAGCAGGGCCTCCGGTCCCAGCCGGACGCCGTCGAACGTGACGTCGCACTGGACCGAGGCGCGCATCGAGAGTTTCCGGTCGATCGGCGCGGCGGTGACCCCGTCGGTGCCGGACGGCACGAGGAAGCCGCGGACGCCGTCGTCCGTCCTGGCCCACACGACCATCACGTCGGCAATCGATGCGAGCCCGATCCAGCGTTTGGTGCCATCCAGGATCCAGCCGGCATCGTCGCCGGTGCCGTCCTGCCTGGCCACGGTGGTCATGGAGGACGGGTCCGACCCGGCGGAGGGCTCCGTCAGCGCGAAGCAGCCGATCAGCTCGCCGGCGGCCATGCGGGGAAGCCATTCCTGCTTCTGGTCCTCCGAGCCCCACTTATGGATGGCAGTCATGGCCAGCGAGCCCTGGACCGAGACGAACGTGCGGATCCCGGAATCGCCGGCCTCCAGCTCCATCGCGGCCAGCCCGTATTCCACCGCCGTGCGGCCGGGACAGCCATAGCCCTCCAGATGCATGCCCAGCACACCCAGCTCGCCCAGCTGCGCGGGCAGGTGCCCGGGGAAGATGCCGCGGTCGTACCAGTCGGCGATGTCCGGCCGGATCTGCTGGTCGGTGAAGTCACGGATCCGTTGCCGCAGTGCCAGTTCGTCCGGGGTCAGCAGCGAATCCAGGGCCAGGATGTCAGATGGGTCCGGAAGGCCGTACTCGGCCGATGCTGCCGCGGGATCAAGGGCGTCGTTGCTCATGCCAGCATCCTACGGCCCGCATCGGACCGCCTTATCCGTTGGGGCTGCCCTGGGGCCCGGCCGCAACGGGCTGCCTGCCCTGGAAATAGGCCCGCGTCGACGGCAGGAACCGGCACACCACGGCCAGGACCACGCCCAGGCCCAGCAGCACCACGCCGCTGACGAACGCGCCGCCAACCCCGAAGATCTCTGTGTCACCGTACGCCGGGTCCCACATCTGGACCGCCGACACAAAAAACGCGCCGGTCAGGGTGAGGGCGCCCAAGAGTGGCAGGATGCCGCGGAACCAGAGGTTCCTTGCCGAGTCGCGAAGAGTCCCGCGGAAGTACCAGGCGCACGCGAATCCGGTCAGGGCGTAATAAAACGCGATGAAGAGACTGATGGAGCTGATGGAGTCGGAGAGCAGATTCTCGCTCAGGAAACTCATCGCCACGTAGTACGCGATGGCCGCGGCGCCCATCACCTGCGTGGAGAACCCGGGTGTCTGGTTCCGGGCATGGACCTGGCCGAACTTCGGCGGCAACGCGCCGTGGACACCCATGGACAGGGTGCCGCGCGCCGTCGGAAGGATGGTGGTCTGCGTCGAGGAGAGCACAGACGCCAGCACGGCGACAACGATCAGCCAGCCCCAGGGGCCCAGCACCACGTCCTTCATGGCGAGGAACACATCGTTCTGGTTCTCACTGTTGCCGAGGCCGATGCCCTCGGACCCCACCGTGGCATACATCATCACCAGCAGCGCCACGGACACGTAGATGGCCACCAGGACGAAGGCCGAGATCACGGCCCCCCGCCCTGGGGTGGTGGACGGATTCTCTGTCTCCTCGTTCACCGCAAGGCAGGTGTCCCACCCCCAGTAGATGAACAGGGCCAACAGGGCGCCATGGACCACCGCGCCCGGATCAGCAAATGCACCGACAGGATTGAACCACTCAAAATCGAAGGCCTGGCCCTCTGGGGCCCCGCCCGCGATCCTGACGACGATGGCTACCGCAAAGACGCCCAGGGAGATGTACTGGATGTATGTCAGCACGCGCTGGACATGCTCGCCGAGCCGGATCCCGCGGTAGTTGACCAAAGTCATGAAGGCGATGAACAGCACGCCCGTCGCGGTAACCAACACCGTGTTCTCCGCCAGGGAACCGTCTCCCACCAGCAGCCACAGATACTGTCCGGCCACCTGGGCAAGGTTGGCCAGGACGACGATGCCGGCCAGCGCCACGCCCCAACCGCCGAGCCAGCCGGCCCACGGGCCGAACGCGCGGCGTGCCCAGATGAACGTGGTGCCGCAGTCCGGCAGGGCGCTGTTGAGCTCCCGGAAGGCGTAGGCGATGAACAGCACTGGGATGAAGCCCAGGACCAGGATCAGTGGCGTGTAGTTGCCGTTCACGGCCACGATCAGGCCCAGGGTCGCAGCCAGCGAATAGACGGGCGCGGTGGAGGCCAGGCCCAGCATGACGGAGTCGCCCAGGTCAAGGATCCCGGCGTGCAGTCCTTTGGCGGGGACGGCGCTGCCTGGCTGCTTCCCGGCGCCCCCGCCCGCCGTCGTGGTTCCGATGCTCATACTGCGATACCTGCCTTGTTGGAATGGGCCTGGGCCGAAAGGGGCGCCGGTGCGTCGATGGTGTTCGGCACGAACCGGCAGAAGTAGTCGGTGATGGGGCCGTCGGATTCGCGGATGCCGCAGCCGACGGACTCGCCGTCAACCACCCAAAGGCCAAGGACGGGATGGTTGCCGTCGAAGTCGGGGAGCGGGTGGAACTGCTGGTAGCACCAGCCCTCGCGGCCGTACCCGCCGGGCTGCTCGAGACTGAGGCCTTCGGCGTGGATCTTGATGTTGTCGCCCTCGCGTCCGTGCAGCGGCTTCGCCGCCCATTCCTTCAGGGGCCCTGGCTCGTCCAGGTAGGCCGGCAGCAGGTTCGGATGGCCCGGGTACAAATGCCAGAGCGCGGCCAGCAGCGCTTTGTTGGACAGCAGCATTTTCCAGGCTGGCTCCAGCCAGCGCGGATTGTGGGCACGCTGCAGGAGGCGGTGGCCGAACGGCTCCTTCAGCATCAGCTCCCACGGGTAGAGCTTGAAGATGGTGCTGATCATGAAATTGTCCAGGTCCACGAAGCGGTTCAGATTGGGGTCCCAGCCGATGTCCGACATGTTGATGCCGATGGTGGTCCACCCTGCCTGGCCGGCCACGTCCCGCATGTAGGCAGCGGTCATCCAGTCCTCGCCGGATTCCTCGGCCTCCGAGTGGGCGACGTGGAGCGTGCTCATGCCCGTGCGGTACTGGAGCTTCTTCCACTGCCGGATGAGGGCCTCGTGGATGCCGTTCCATTGGTCCTTGTCCGGGAAGACGTCCTGCAGCCAGAACCACTGGGCCACGGCGGCCTCGATCAGCCCGGTGGGTGTGTCCGCGTTGTACTCCAGCATCTTGGCGGCGCCGCCCTGGCCGTCATAGATGAAGTCGAAGCGGCCGTAGATGTCCATGTCTCCGGCCTGCAGCGACTCGGCCGCCAGCTCCAGGCCCTGCTGGCCGATGCCAATGGGTCCCATGGCGCCGGTGGCCAGGAACTTCGCGGCCTCCAGGCACATCGCGTGCATCTCCTCGGCCGTGACCTCGAGCGCTTCCACCTCGTCCATGGTGAACTCGTAGTACGCGGACTCGTTCCAGTACTCGATCTTTCTGCCGTCGGGCATGGTGGTGGTCGAGAAAACCAGGCCCTGCTCTTCGATTTTCTGCTTCCAGTCGGGCCGGGGCGCAGCGGTCAGTCTCTTCACCCCTAGCCCCCTGTGCTTCCGCCCTTGGAGCTGCTGCCGAAGCCGCCCCTGCTGACCGTGCCGCCCTTGGTGCTGTATCCCGTGGATGCCTTGGCGCCCTGCGGAACAGTCCTGGTGAAGTTCGGATAGGCGTTCCGGCTCTGGCCCACGCCCGGAACGCTGGCGCCGCGGGCATAGAAGTACCAGGCGTAGAGGGCGCCGCCGCGCCCTGCAGTGCTGGTGCACTGGGTGTCTTCGACGCGTTCGCCGGTTTCCTCGTTGAAGCACACCTGTGCGTAGTCGGGCTCCTGTTCGTTGCTGGCCACGATCGCCGTGATCGTGCCTGCCAGCAACGCGGTCACGCCCAGGCCCACCACTACGGTGCGGCGCTGCGAGCGCTTCTTCCTCGCCGCCGCCGAGCTCAGTTCGCGCTCGCGTTCCCGGGCGAAGGGGTCAACGACGGGGGTGGGCTGACCGGGCTGGTCTTTTCCCGCTCCGTCTTTCCCTGCTTCTGTGTTTAGCAGCTCGGGGTTCAGCAGTTCGGGGCGGAGCTCCGGCTTGGGCACCTGCCAGGGCGGCGGCTTGGGTCCGCCGGGTCCAGACGCGTCCCCGCCTGCACCGTCGTCGCGGTCTTTGGACTGGTCTTTCTCCGGGTCCATGGTTCCCCCTGCTGGTCCATGCCGATCTGTTCCTGGCCGATCTGTTCTTGGCTGATGTGTTCCCGGCCGGCGGGCTTCGCCGTTGGCGCTGCCGTCCTTGGCTGGCCGAAACCGCACGCAAATCCTGCAGCCAGCCTAGTGTCTGCACCGCCACGCCGCGAACAAAAAATGCGGTGACAACCCACCAGGATTCAGCCGGACGATCCGGTGGCCCCGAGAACCTAGACTGTTGCCATGGACACAGCCACTCTGCTCGCCGTCTGCCGGGTACACCAGCTCCTGCCTGATGAAGGGAGCGTGGGCGTCACCGCAATCGACAAGCGCCCCGTCGACGGGCCGGTGAAGGTGCACAAACTCGGCCTGCGCGGTGATGTCCAGGCCAGCCGGATCCACCACGGCGGGGAGGACCAGGCCCTGTACGCCTATTCCCAGGCCGATACCGACTACTGGATCGGCGAGCTGGAACGTGAACTGCCCCCGGGCATTTTCGGGGAGAACCTGAGGGTTTCCGGCATCGAGGCCACCGGTGCCGTCATCGGCGAGCGCTGGAAGATCGGGCTGGACGTGGAAGTCGAAGTCACCTCGCCGCGCGTGCCCTGCGCTGCGTTCCAGCGGCGCATGGGGGAGAGCCAGTGGGTCAAGCGCTTCACCGAGGCAGGCCGAGTTGGCACCTACCTCCGCGTGATCCGCACCGGATCCATCCAGGCCGGCGACCACATCCACCGGCTGTTCGTGCCGCGACATGGTGTGACCATCGGACGCTGGTTCAGCCAACCCGACGTTGAAGCCATGGAGGCGCTCCGGGACGCCGAGGCGGACGGCGAGGTCAGGCTCCAGCCTGAGTACCACGACGAGTTCGAGAAGCTGCTCCGCCGCGTCGGCAGCTGACTTTCCCCCGGTCGCCTCAAGGGCGGAAATGCGGGCTGGCCGCTGGGGGTGTGGCCAAGGTCACCGGTGCTGCAGGGGCCTCGGTTTATCGATGGGCGGAACTATGCCCTACACTTGAAATATCCCCCACTCCGGAAATCCCTTATTCCTGCCCAATTTTTGAGGCAGGACTGGCAAGTGTTGGAGTCCGCAACTGTGATGCGGGCATTTTCATAGGGAGAGCCGGCTAAAGAAAACGCTGTACAGACTGCTGGGATAGCAGCCAAGAGATGCAGCGGGAAGTCCTGCCACGGGATTGCGAAAGCGCCGGACTTCTACGTGACCGGCCGGTCAATGTATGCCCGGCAACCACGGCACATGTACTGCGGCTCCGCTCACCTCGGGTTGTGCCGCCTGGCCCCCTATGGATGAGGAAACTTCCCTATGCCCGAAAATCACAACGACGCCATCGACACCGAGAACACGGTAAACACCGAGACCGCAGCACCTGAAGCTGCCCCCGTCGAGACCGAAGAAGAAGGCGTGAAGTTCGCCGATCTCGGCATCGACGGCCGCGTCCTCGCCGCCCTGCAGGACGTCGGCTACGAAAAGCCTTCCCCCATCCAGGCAGCAACCATCCCGCTGCTGCTTGAAGGCCGCGACGTCGTGGGCCTCGCCCAGACCGGCACCGGTAAGACTGCAGCATTCGCAGTACCGGCACTGTCCCGCCTTGCCGAGCTCCACGACCTCAACGGCCCGTCGCGCAAGACGCAGGCCCTGGTTCTCGCCCCGACCCGTGAGCTGGCGCTCCAGGTTGCCGAGGCTTTCACCTCCTACGCCAAGCACATCGATGACTTCACTGTCCTCCCCGTCTACGGCGGCTCCGCCTACGGCCCCCAGCTCGCAGGCCTGCGCCGAGGTGCCCAGGTTGTTGTTGGTACCCCTGGCCGCGTGATCGACCACATCTCCAAGGGGTCCCTGGACCTGTCGGAGCTTCAGTACCTCGTGCTGGATGAGGCCGACGAAATGCTGCGCATGGGCTTTGCCGAAGACGTGGAGCAGATCTTCCAGCAGACCCCCTCGGACCGCCAGGTTGCGCTGTTCTCGGCCACCATGCCGAGCCAGATCCGCCGGATGTCCAAGCAGTACCTGAACAACCCGGCCGAGATCTCGGTCAAGTCCAAGACCACCACCGGCGCCAACACCAAGCAGCGCTACCTGCAGGTCATGGGCCCGCACAAGCTCGACGCGCTGACCCGCATCCTCGAAGTTGAAGAGTTCGACGGCGTCATCGCGTTCGTGCGCACCAAGATGGCCACCGAGGACCTCGCCGACAAGCTGAAGTCCCGCGGTTTCCAGGCTGCCGCCATCAACGGCGACATCCCGCAGCAGCAGCGCGAACGCACTGTTGACGCGCTGAAGGAAGGCCGCATCGACATCCTGGTTGCCACCGACGTCGCTGCCCGTGGTCTTGACGTGGAACGCATCAGCCACGTGATCAACTACGACATCCCGCATGACACCGAGTCCTACGTGCACCGCATCGGCCGCACCGGCCGTGCAGGCCGTTCCGGCGACGCCATCCTTTTCATGACGCCGCGGGAGAAGTACCTGCTGCGCTCCATCGAAAAGGCCACCCGCCAGCCGGTCGAGCAGATGCACCTGCCCACCGCTGAGACCGTGAACACGCTGCGTCTGGGCAAGTTTGCCGAGCGCATCACCGAGACGCTGGAATCCGAGGATGTTTCGGCGTTCCGCGACCTCATCGCCTCCTACGAGGAAGAGCACAACGTTCCCGCCGCGGAGATCGCTGCAGCACTGGCTGTCATGGCTCAGGGGGGACAGCCGCTCCTGGTCAAGGAACTGCCTGCTGCTCCCGAGTTCCAGAAACGTGAGCGCTCCAAGGACGGCTTCGGCTCGCGTGGCCCGACCCGCGCGCTGACCGAGGGCAACGCCACCTACCGGATCGCCGTCGGACGCCGCCAGCGCGTCATGCCGGGCTCCATCGTGGGCGCCATTGCCAACGAGGGTGGCATCTCTTCGGCCCAGATCGGCGGCATTGACATCCGCTCGGACCACTCCCTGGTGGAGCTCCCGGCGGACCTGAGCCCCGAGCAGTTGCGCGCCCTGTCCCGCACCCGCATCGGTGGTGAGCTGATCCACCTCGAGCTGGACAACGGCCGCAAGCCGTCCGGTGACCGCGGTGGCTACCAGGGCGGCCGCGGCGACCGTGGCGGCAACTTCAAGGGCAACGGCGGCTTCAAGAAGGAATTCCGCAAGAACGACGGCGAGCGCTCCTCGGCGGACCGCGGCGGCCGCTCGTACAGCGAGCGTTCCGAGCGCAGCTTCGGCGCTGACAGCGGTGCAAGCCGTGGCCAGGCCAGCGATTCCCGCTTCGGCGGCCATGGCGACGGCGCACGCAAGCCCCGCCACGGCAGCGAAGGCGGACACCGCGACTTCAACCGCAAGGGCAAATGGTAATCGCAGCCAAATGGTAAGCACCGCCAGGTGACCGCGGGCCCGGGGGAGTAGTTTCCCGGCGGTGGTTTCCGGCTACACTCAGGGACCGGCTTTCGAGCCGGTCCCTGAGTGCTTTAACGGACGCGCACCGCGCGAAACGCCCAGCCCCGGGAAGGGCTCAAACGGGCGTTTTGAAGGCCACAAAAACCGTTCGTGCGCAACTGTTTCGGTAGTGCCGGAGCCGTCCTTCCGCCGATTTGTTGAGGATGAAATCTTCCGGTAGAGTATTTACTCGTTGCCCCCCTAGCTCAGTGGTAGAGCGCGTTCTTGGTAAGAACGAGGTCACCGGATCGATTCCGGTGGGGGGCTCTGAATGAGGGCCTGTGTCAGGGCGGTCTTGACCGGCTTGACACAGGTTTTTCTCATTCGTGGCGGTGTAGCTCAGTTGGTTAGAGCGCACGACTCATAATCGTGAGGTCGGGAGATCGAGCCTCCCCACCGCTACAGACTAAGACCCCCGGAATCCGCAAGATTCCGGGGGTCTTTCTGTTTCAGGCACCAACCCCTTCTCCGCCTGCCTGCCCGTGCTGATCCAGACGCCGTTCTTCTTAGCACTTTTCACGCTGCCACGGCTGCCCCGTTTAGCGCCAGCAAAAGGTGCTGCTCTACATCCTCCCGGTCGCGTTCGGTGTAGGCGGTGTTCTCTTTCCCGTCGGCGTCCTGATCTACTGGACGGTCAGCAACCTGTGGACCATGGTGCAGCACTGGTTTGTCACCGATCCGTTCAAAGACGGGCAGGGATGACAGAGTATTCCATGTAACCAATCCGGCAATGGGAGGAGAACGGGCAGTGACGTCGGGTGAGGGGAACCGGCCAGCTCCGGCCGAACCGGACCATTCCCGGCCGGAGAGCCGGACTGAACGCAGGCAGAGCCGCTGGGCCACGGTACTGGCGGTGCTTCAGCGACTGCTGTACGGGGCCATTACGGTGGCAGTGGGCTGGGCGGTCTACTACTTCCTGCTGGCACGCCTGGCGCGGGGGCCCGAACAGGTGTGGGTGTTCCTGCCAGTGTGGCTGATCCTGGCCTACGCGCTGCTGCCACGCATCCACAAGATCCTCAGCAGCCTGTACATTCCGGACTACTTCATCGGCCGAACGCGCACCGGTGACGGGGTGCTTGGTGATCCGGTCAATCTGGCGGTCATCGGTCCGGCTGCGGAACTGCGGCACGCCATGATCACGGCGGGATGGGTTGAGGCTGACCCCGTTACGCCCCGCACCGCCTGGCGAACCCTTGAATCGACCGTGCTCGGCCGCAGCTATCCGGCCGCGCCGGTGAGTTCGCTCTACGTCTTCGGGAACCGGCAGGACATGGCGTTCCAGCGTGAGATCGAGGGAAACCCCCGCAAACGGCACCATGTCCGGTTCTGGAAATGTCCGGATGGCTGGATGCTGCCCGGAGGACTCGCCGTGGACTGGGTGGGTGCCGGCACGTATGACAGAAGCGTGGGCCTGTCCCTCTTCACCTTCCAAATCACGCACAAGATCGCGGACCGGACCGACGAAGAGCGCGATTTCATCATCGAAACCCTTCGGGCTGCCAACGCGGTGGAATCAGTGCACGTAATCCGGAACTTCTCCTCTGGCTACCACCACCGCAACGGCGGCGGTGACGCCATCCGCACGGACGGCCACCTTCCGATCATCGACCTGAACCCGCCGGCGCCTGGAACCAGCGCAGACGCCTGGCGCAAAACGCCAGGCGCCCCGGCATGAAGCAGCCCTACACCCTCGTGACGCTGACGCGCACATTCGGGCAGGAGTCCGCATAGCGGATCAGCGCGGCCTTCTCCACGCTGTCCACCCGCAGGCCCCACCGGATCTTTACCGCAATCCACTGGCCGATGTAGGCGCAGCGGTTTGCGGGGGGCATCCACGACTCCGGCCCCCTGGCCTGCTTGGCAGAGTTCAGCGCCGCTGTCAGTGCGTTCAGAGAGCGGGAGTCGCCGAGGTCGTTGTAGAACGCCACGCGCCGCGCCTGCGACCAGTAGCGCGCCCCCGAGCCCCACGCCTCGTGGACAGGCACGGTGTGGTCGATCTCCACGGCCGACGCCGAAGTATGGGTCCGGTTGTCCCAAGGGGATACCCAGCGGCCCGTTCGCAGGGTGCACCGCCGCGCCGTCGTGTAGGTCACGGCCGACTTTGTCTCCTGGAGGAGGACTTCGGCCCTGGTGTTCTGGCAGTCGCGGTTGGCGTCATTCCAGTAGCCGAAGTAGCGGTTCCTGTCGTACCCGGCGTTGTTCTCTGCCCCAACGGCAAGGGACCGGGCCGCAGTTCGCAGCGGCGCCGAGTAGTAGGACGCGGCCTCCGCGGGGACAGCCACGCCGGCGAGCAGCAGGCCGCCCGCCACAGCGGACGCGGCAAGGGACCTGCACCAGGCCGCGGGGCTGATGAGTGCGGCCAGTGCTGCCGCCCGTTTTCGGACATGTCTGAACCGGTATGCCGGCATGATTCCCCCATTAGAGGTTCGTGAAAAGTGGCGCAAAAGTTGGCGCGGAATCCAGCATTACAGCCGCGCCTGCCCCGGACCGGATTCTTGATGAGGTCCTGACGGAATCCTGTGCCATTGCTGCGGCTGGCCGCCGGAAGCCCTGGAACGTTGTCATCCTGGGCCGGGCAATCTAGGGTCGGGAGCCTAGGCTCGCACCGCATCAGGCACACCACGGGAGGCCCGGTATGGCCAAACTGATCTACTCGTTCATCATGTCCCTCGACGGCTACGTGGCGGACCGCGACGGCCGCTTCGACTGGGGGGAGCCGGACGAGGAAGTGCACACCTTCGTCAACGGGCTCCAGCGCGAAATCGGCACATATCTGTTTGGGCGGCGCCTCTATGAGGTGATGGTGGCGTGGGAAGACCCCTCCGCCTTCGCCCAGGAACCTGCCTACATCCAGGACTTCGCTGAGCTCTGGAAGGCGGCTGACAAGGTGGTGTTCTCCCGGACACTGGACAGGCCGTCCAGCGAACGGACCCGCATCGAGCGGGAGTTCGACGCCGGCGCCGTCAGGCAGCTCAAGGCGGACGCCGGGCACGACCTTGCCGTGGGCGGTCCGGAGCTCGCCGCCGCCGCCATCCGGGCAGGCCTGGTGGACGAATTCCAGATGTTCATCTCGCCCGTGGCGGTGGGAGGCGGCAAAAAGTACCTCCCCGAGGACGTCCGCCTGCGCCTTGAGCTGCTGGAAGAACGGCGCTTCCGCAACGGCGTCGTGTTCCTTCGCTACGCCAACCGCACCTGACGCCCCGCTGGGCGCCCGGCTGGGACGCAGCCGCACGCTGGGACAGAATGGGTGCATGACCCGCATCGCGATTATCGGCGGCCACGGCAAAGTGGCCCTCCAGCTGTCCGCCCTGCTCACGGACGAGGGGCACAGCGTCACGTCCTTCATCCGCAACCCCGACCACACCGCCGACGTCGCGGCCACCGGCGCGTTACCGTCGGTCCTTGACGTGGAAAATTCGACGACGGCGGAAATCGCCGCCGCGCTCCGGAACCACGACGCCGTGGTCTGGTCAGCCGGCGCCGGGGGAGGGAACCCGCAGCGCACCTACGCGGTGGACCGCGACGCCGCCATCCGCTCCATGGACGCCGCCGTGGAAGCAGGCGTGAACCGGTATGTCATGGTCTCCTACTTCGGCGCCGGCCCGGACCATGGTGTGCCCGCGGACCACAGCTTCCACGCCTACGCCGAGGCCAAGGCCGCGGCAGACGAATACCTCCGCGGCTCCGGGCTTTCCTGGACCATCCTGGGACCGGGTTCACTGACGGACGGACCCGGCAACGGGCTGATCGACGTCAACCCGTCCGACACGTCGTCCGGCACCGCGACGTCCCGGGCCAACGTGGCCATCGTCGCCGCCGCGGTGCTGGACCTGCCCGGCTGCGTCGGCAGGACCATCGAATTCCGGGACGGCACCCTGCCCGTTTCGGCTGCGCTGGAACCCGTCAAGTAAGGGGCAAATGGACCAGCTCGCACTTATCATCGGACTCCTGCTCGCCACCGTGGTGGCCGTGGGGCTGGGGGACCGGCTGCGCCTGCCGTACCCGGTGCTGATGCTCCTTCTGGCCGTGGCCCTGACGTTCATTCCGGGATTCCCGGACTTGGAGATCCCGCCGGAGCTGATCCTGCCCCTCTTCCTGCCGCCGCTGCTGTTCGCCACGGCCCAGCGCAGCTCCTGGGCCGTCTTCCGGGTCCGGTGGCGCACACTCATCCTGCTGGCTGTGGCCCTCGTGGTGATCTCCACGGCGGCAGTGGCCGGCGCTGCGTGGCTCATGATCCCGGGGATCGGGATCCCCGCCGCCATCGCCCTGGGCGCGATGGTGGCCCCGCCGGATCCGGTGGCCGTGGAATCTGTTGCCGGCCGCGTCCACATGCCTCGGCGCCTGATCACGGTGCTGCAGAGCGAAGGCCTGTTCAACGACGCCGCCGCCATCGTCATCTTCCAGGCCGCCGTGGCGGCCGCGGTCTCCGGCACCAAATTGGGGCCCGACGTCGTCCTCAAGTTCCTCGTGGGAGCGGCACTTGCCGTCGTGGTGGGCATCGCCATGGGCTGGCTGACGTCGCTGATCACCCGGCTGGTCGCCTCCATGGTCGCGCGCAGCGCGGTCACCCTGGTGGTGCCGTTTGCCGCCTACATCCTCGCGGAAGAATTCCACGCATCCGGTGTGATCGCCGTCGTGGTCACGGCGCTGGAAATGCAGCGGCACGCCCGCCCGCAGGACGCCGCCGAGCGGGTCACGCGCACGGCGTTCTGGGACGTGGTGGAGCTCCTTGTCACCGGGCTGGCCTTTGGCCTCGTGGGGCTCGAAATCCAGGATGTGATCCGCACGGAGGGCTCGGCAGTCTTCGGCATGGTGGGAACGGCCGTGGTGGTCTGCATCCTGGTCTTCGCGGTGCGGTTCGGCTGGCTGGGGCTGCTGGCGCTGTCCGCCCGCAAGCGGAAGAACGTGCTGCAGCCGACGTCGGCAAAAGAGGTCCTGATCCTGACCTGGTGCGGCATGCGCGGCCTCGCCACGCTGGCTCTTGCGCTGGCGCTTCCGCTCACCCTCGCGGACGGCACACCCTTCCCGGCCCGCGACCAGCTGCTCGTCATCGCGTGTGCGGTGCTGCTGGCCACGCTGGTGCTGCCCGGGCTGACGCTGCCGTGGCTGATGAACGTCCTGAAGGCCACCCAGGACGGGACCGAGGAGCGGGATGCGGCGCGGCTGCTGGCCCGCCGCGCGCAGGCGGCGGCCGTGGCGGCCCTGAAGGACAACGAGCTCGTGAAGGAGCTGCCGCCCGAGAAGGTGGCCCTGGTGAAGGAGAAGATGACCAGGCTCCATGCCGAGCTGCTGGACGGCAGCCTCCGCAATGAGAGCCTGGCCGAGAAGCGCGAGCGGGGGAGGGAACTGGCCATCACGGTCCAGACCATCGCCCTGGACGCGGCGCGCCAGGAAGTCGTGGCGGCCCGCAATGAGCCGGACATGGATCCCGAGGTGGCCGACAGGGTGCTCCGGCAGCTCGACCTGCGCACCATGATCATGCCGGAGTAGAACGCCGGTTGTGGCGCTGCCGGCGGGCGCTGTGCCGTTTAGGCGGGCAGGGACAGCTCCAGGTCCAGGCTGTTTTTCTCCACGTAATCCAGGGCGCACCTGACGGCGCCCACGGTCACGATCGAGTCCCCGAGCGGGGAAACGGCAACCCGCGGCGGGGTGACCGTAAACTCCTTCAGCCGCTCCGCGATCGAGTCGAGCAGCACGCCTGCGGAGTTTGCCACGGCGCCGCCGATGACCACCAGCTCGGGGTTGATGATGGTGGCCACGGCGCCGATGACGCGGGCCATCCTGTCGGCCAGCCGGTCCAGGATCTTCAAGGCGACCGCATCGCCGGCAGCGGCGGCAGCAAAGACATGTTCTGCTTCCGCGCCCTCGGCCGCATGCTCCCGGAGTGAGGTCTTGGCCTTCCCCGCAAGGGCTTCCGCCGCCCAGATGCGCGCCAGGGTGGCGATGCCGAAGGTGTCGCCCACGCCCTCCACCATGTCCAGGAACGCCAGTTCGCCGGCGCCGCCGCCGGTGCCGTGCAGCAGCCGTCCGCCGTCGATCACTCCGGAACCAAAGCGTTCACTGGCCAGGATGACGACGACGTCGTCCACGCCGGCGGCCGCGCCGCGCCAGCGGTCTCCCAAGGCGGCCAGGTTGGCGTCGTTTTCGAGGAGTACCGTCCATCCGCGCAGGTCCCGGAGCGCGGCCTTCAGCCCGACGTCGAACAGCCCCCAGAAGTGCTGGGTGACGAGAACGTCCCCGTTGCGGTCCACCGGCGCGGCGATGCCGGCGCAGACCGCGAGCACCGAGTCGGGCGAGGCACCCACGCTGCGCAGGGCCATCATTGCCGTGCGGTCAATGACGGCGATGCGTTCCTCGGCAGGGATTTCCGCTCCGGCAAAGGGCTGGCTGGACCGCCCCAGGGCTTTTCCGCGGAGATCGGACACCACCACGGTGGCCTTGGAGATGCCTACGTCCATGCCCAGGACATAGCCCGCGCGCTCGTTGAGCTCGAACCGCCGCGCCGGCCGGCCCTTCTGGTAGCCGCCGAAGGCCCGCTGGTTTTCCAGCTCCCTGATCCAGCCGCGCTCCATGAGGTCTTCGCACACCGAGATGGCGGTGGCCCGCGTGAGACCCGTCGCCTGCATGACTTCGGTGACGGTCACAGCCTGGGATGCGCGCATGAAGTCCAGGACAGCCCCGGCGCTGACCCGTCGCAACAGCTGGGGCGTTGCCGCCGTCATCTCAGACATGATGTTGACCTCCTTGTGCTTTTCACCACATAATACTTGAGGAACTAAATTTAGATTCCATATAAACTTGCCAAGTGGGCCGGACGGCCGCCGACCACTGGCTTTTCCTCCAGTCCTTCACCCAGCCTTTTGCAAAGGAGCAACCGTGAACAGCATCCTGAAGCACTGCCCGCCCGGACCCCAGACCCGCTGGCCCCACCCCGCCCGCACGTCGGTTTCCGCCCTGTGAAGGCCGCCCCGCGCAGCACCGCACTTGGCAGCACTGAACTGCGCAGCACTGCTGCACCCCTGGGCAGGCGCGCACTGCTGAAGGCCGCCGGGCTTGCCGGCGCCGCCGCCATGTTTCCCCTTGCCGGCTGTGGCGCGACGCCCAGCACGCAGAACGGGATCACCACGCTGCGGTTCATGCAGAACAAGCCCGAGGTCGTGGCCTACTTCAACCAGGTCATCAAGGATTTCGAAGCGCTGAACCCGGATATCCGCGTGATCCAGGACTTCAACGAGGGCAACTTCGTCCCCGGACTCGTGCGCAACGACCCGCCGGACGTCGTGACCCGCGGCTTCGCGCAGGCAACCGCCGACTTCGTCCGCAAGGGCGTCTTTGCCGACCTGTCCGACATGCCTGTCGCAGCCACCATTGATCCGAAGATCCAGGAGTTGGTCAGCTCCTGGGGTCAGTACAAGGGCAACGAAACCAGCGCCCTTCCGTTCTCGCTGGCCGCGGCCGGCGTCATCTACAACCGGGACATCTTCGAGTCCAAGGGCGTGCAGGTTCCGACCACCTGGGACGGGTTCGTGGCCGCGTGCGAAACGTTCAAGGCAGCCGGCATCACCCCCATCTACGGAACGTTCAAGGACAACTGGACCCTGGGGCAGGGTATGTTCGACTACGTTGCCGGCGGCACCCTCGACGTGGCGGACTTCTTCTCCAAGCTCACCTCACGGGGCGCCGCCATAACCCAGGACGCTCCGGAGTCCTTCACCAGCAACTTCGCTCCGGCACTGCCCAAAATGCTGCAACTGGCAGCCTTCTCACAAAACGGCGCAGCCAGCAAGAACTACGCGGACGGCAATGCTGCGTTCGCCAAGGGTCAGGCGGCCATGTACCTGCAGGGCCCGTGGGCGCTGTCACAGCTGGTGGCAGCCAACAAGAACGTCAGGCTCGGGTCCTTCCCCCTGCCTGTCACCAATGACCCCGCGGACACCAAAGCCCGCGTGAACGTGGACATGGCGCTGTCCATCACCCGCAACACGCCCAACATGGCCGCCGCCCAGCGGTTCGTCAATTACCTCCTGGAACCGTCCGTGGTGAATACCTACAACGAGAAGAACGCCGCATTCTCGCCCCTCAAGGACGCACCCGCCGTCGAGAACCCGCAGATCACTGGCCTGAGCGCTTCTGTCAGCGAGGGGCGCTATTACCAGGGAGCCACCACCTACTTCCCGCCGTCGGTGCCGCTGTACAACTACGTCCAGTCCTTTGTGTACGGCAAGAACGGCAAGCAGTTCCTCGCCGCCCTCGACGACGAATGGCGCCGCGTCGCCGAGCGCACCGCGGTCTGACCCCACCCCGACTTCAGGAGCCCCAATGACTATCACTTCCCGGGTGGCCCAGACAGCCCGTCCCGCAGGACAGAAGACCCCGACCCCGTCCTCTGCCAAGACCTATCCCGCCAAAACCGGGGCGTTCCGGTCCAGGAACGGCATCGATCCCACGTACTACTGGATGGTGGTGCCTGTCCTGGCACTGTTCGCCTTCTTCATCACCCTGCCGGCGCTCGTCGGCGTCTTCTTCAGCCTCACGAACTATGCCGGTTACGGCGACTGGAAGTTCATCGGACTGTCCAACTACGTCAACATCTTCAAGGATCCGGCAGTACTGCAGTCCTACATTTTCACGTTCGTTTTCGCCCTGACCACCACGGTGGTGGTGAACGTGGTGGCACTCGCCATTGCCCTGGGCCTGAATGCCAAGATCAAGTGGCGGACCGGCATTCGCACCATGTTCTTCATCCCCATGGTGCTGTCCGCGCTGATCGTGTCCTTCGTCTTCAACTACCTTTTCTCCAACACCCTGCCGGTGCTGATGGAACGGCTTGGTTACACACCCCTGGCCACGAGCATCCTGGCCAACGAGAACCTCGCCTGGATCGCCATTGTGCTGGTCACCGTGTGGCAGGCCGCCCCCGGCGCCACCATCATTTACCTGGCCGGTCTGCAGAGCGTCCCCTCCGAGGTGTATGAGGCGGCGGACCTGGACGGTGCCGGCAGCTTCCGGCAGTTCCTGAGCCTCACACTTCCGCTGATCATGGGGTACCTGGTGATTAACGTGATCCTCGGGTTCAAGGGCTTCCTGGGCACCTACGAGATCATCGTTGGCCTCACAGGAGGCGGTCCTGGCATGGCGACGCAGTCCGTGGCCATGCGCATCTTCTCCGGCTTCACGGGCGGGGACTACTCCTACCAGATGGCCAATGCCGTCATTTACTTCCTGATCACCTTGCTGATCTCCGTCATCCAGCTGCGCCTCATCCAGCGCCGGGGGGTTTCTCTCTAATGACTGCATCCACACTTTCCAACCCCGTGCCCGCGGCACCGCCGACCGGCAGGACCCGCAAGTCCAGCCGCGAAGGCTACAAGGTCAACTGGTGGCTCACCGCCCTGATGCTGGTGGCCTCCCTGACCGTCCTGCTGCCGCTCTACTTCACCGTTGCCATGGCGCTCAAGTCCCCGGACCAGATCGGCGGAACGGGCCTGGCCTGGCCGAACCCGATGAACTGGGAGAACTTCGCCGCCGCGTACGTGGCCACCAACTTCCCGCGGGCCTTCATGTCCACAGCTTTCGTCACGGTCTTCAGCGTCCTGGGATCCCTGGTCTGCAGCTCGCTCGTGGCCTACGCCATCGCCCGGAATTGGAACCGGAAGTTCTTCCGGGGCTCGTTCGTGTACCTGCTGTCGGCCATGTTCATTCCGTTCCCGGTGATCATCCTGCCGCTGATCAAGCAGACGGCGCTCCTTGGCCTGGACAATCCCGCAGGCGTCGTGTTCCTGCATGTGCTGGGCGGCATCTCCTTCAACACACTGCTTTACATCGCCTTTGTCCGCTCCATCCCGGTGGAACTGGAGGAATCGGCCCGCATGGACGGTGCCACCACGTGGCAGGTGTTCCGAAAGATCATCTTCCCTCTGCTGGCCCCCATGAATGCGACGGTGGGCATCTTCGCCTTCCTCGGCTCGTGGAACGACTTCCTGCTGCCGCAGATGATGATCGCCGACCCGGCCCTGCAGACGCTGCCCGTCGTGCAAATGCTTTTCCAGGGCGAATTCAACACCAACTACAGCCTCGCATTCGCGTCGTACCTCATGGCCATGGCACCCACCCTGGTGGTTTACATCCTGGCCCAGCGGTGGGTACTGTCCGGAGTGATGCGTGGTGCAGTCAAGTAGACCCAACATTCCATCCAGCAACGAAACAAACCACAAGTAAAGGAAGCATCCCTTGTCCACCACCGCCACACTGGCAACCTTGTCCGATGACCACCGGCTCGCTGATCCGAACTGGTGGCGCCAGGCGTCTGTGTACCAGATCTACCCGCGCAGTTTCTCCGATTCCAATGGGGACGGACTGGGTGACATCAAGGGCATCACCGCCAAGGTCCCGTACCTGAAGTCGCTGGGAATCGACGCCGTCTGGCTGAGCCCGTTCTACCCCTCGGCGCTCGCCGACGGCGGCTACGACGTGGACGACTACCGCGACGTGGACCCGAAGCTCGGAACGCTGGAGGACTTCGACGAGATGGCAGCGGCACTTCACGCCGCCGGGATCAAGCTGATCGCCGACATCGTCCCGAACCACTCCTCGGACCGTCACCAATGGTTCCGGGAGGCCCTCGCCTCCCCGAAGGGATCACCTGCCCGCGACCGGTACATCTTCCGCGACGGCAAGGGCCCGAACGGTGAGTTCCCGCCGTCGGACTGGGACTCCGTATTCGGCGGTCCCGCCTGGGAACGCATCACTGAACCGGACGGCACCCCGGGGCAGTGGTACATGCACATCTTCGCCAAGGAACAGCCGGACCTGAACTGGGCCAACCGCGAGATCCGCGACGACTTCCTCAAGACCCTGCGCTTCTGGTCCGACCGCGGCGTGGATGGCTTCCGGGTGGATGTCGCGCACGCCCTGACGAAGGATCTCACTGAGCCGCTGCTGTCGAAGCTGGAACTGAGCGCCGCCAACACCGGCACGGACGGCTTCGCCGACGGCTCCCACCCGTTCTGGGACCGCGACGAAGTCCACGAGGTCTACGCCGAGTGGCGCGAGGTCTTCAACGAGTACAACCCGCCCCGCACCGCCGTCGCCGAAGCCTGGGTGCACGCCACGCGCCGTCCCCGTTACGCCAGCCCCGAGGGACTGGGCCAGGCGTTCAACTTCGACCTGCTGCAGGCCGACTTCGACGCCGAGGAATTCAAGGAAATCATCACCCGCAACCTGGCAGAGGCCGCCGCCACCGGAGCGTCCTCCACCTGGGTCTTCTCCAACCACGACGTCGTCCGGCACGCCACCCGCTATGGCCTGCCCAAGGGATCCAAAGGCAAGCACGCCAAGGGCCAGGACGGCAAGGACTGGCTGCTGGCCGGCGGTCCCAAGGAGGACCTGGACGTTGAGCTCGGCGAGCGCCGTGCCCGTGCGGCCACCCTGCTGATGCTGGCGGTGCCCGGCTCGGCCTACCTGTACCAGGGTGAGGAACTGGGCCTGCAGGAAGTCGCAGACATCCCGGAATCCGAGCGCCAGGACCCCTCGTTCTTCCGAAACAAGGGCGTGGAAGTGGGCCGGGACGGCTGCCGCGTGCCCCTGCCCTGGTCGGTCGAGGGCCCGTCCTTCGGGTTCGGCGACGGCGGGGCGCACCTGCCGCAGCCAGACTGGTTCAGCAAGTACGCCGTCGAGGCGCAGGACGGTACGGAAGGCTCCACCCTTGAGCTGTACCGCACGGCGCTCAAGCTGCGCCGCGAACTGCAGGCCGCGGAAGAGCTGGAATGGATCGAAACCGGCAACCCGGAGGTCCTGCACTTCAGCCGCCCCGGCGGCTGGCACTCCGTGACCAACTTCGGCGACACCGCCGTCGAACTTCCCGCCGGAACCGTGCTGGTCAGCAGCGCCCCGCTGGAGGACGGCAAGCTGCCGGCTAACGCCACGGCCTGGCTGCGCTAACCGCAGCAGCAGCGAGACGCGCAGCGAACCGCAGCAGTAGCGAGACGCGCAGCAGCGGACAGCAGTGAAATCGCGCCGGTGGCGGTGCCCTGGTCCAGGGTGCTGCCACCGGCGCATTTAAACGCTGGGCCTTCTCCGGCGGAAGTGAAAGAGTGATGCAATGACTGAAGAAACTGCAACGGCGTCCGACCGGGGGACCGCCGGCCGGCTGATCTATGGGTGCATGGGCCTGGGCGGGAGCTGGTCGGAGGCCCCGTACACCGTCACCGACGTCGAAACCGCGGCTGCGGCGGTAGAGGCCGCGATGGACATCGGGGTCACGCTGTTCGATCATGCCGACATCTACCGGAATGGAAAATCCGAGGCAGTCTTCGGCGAAGTCCTTGCCGCCTCTCCCGGGCTGCGGGACCGCATCCAGCTGCAGACCAAGTGCGGCATCCGGCTCAATGAGCGGGGCCTGGAGACCCACTATGACCTCAGCCGTGACGCCATCATCGAACGGGTGAACGGCAGCCTCGAACGGCTGCGCACCGACCACGTCGACGTCCTCCTGCTGCACCGCCCCGATCCCCTGATGGACCCGGCAGAGGTGAGCGCCGCCGTCGGGAAGCTGATGGCCGACGGCAAGGTGCGCGCGCTGGGCGTGTCCAACATGTCCGCGGCCCAGATCGAGTTCCTGCAGGACAGCCTCGAGACGCCCGTGATCGCCAACCAGCTCGAGCTGAGCCTGCTCAAGCGCGACTGGCTGGAGAGCACTGTGCTGGTCAACCACCCGGGCGCCGCGGACTACAGCTTCCCGCACGGGACCCTGGAATACTGTGCCCGGCGGGGCATCACCCTGCAGGCCTACGGAGCTTTGGCGCGGGGCCACTACACCGGCAATCCGCCCGAACGGCCCACGCTTGCCGAAGGGGCCACCGCCCAGCTGCTCTCCGACATGGCACGGGACAGGGACACCACCAGGGAAGCCGTGCTGCTGGGGTGGCTGATGAGGCACCCGGCGGGGATCGCTCCGGTGATCGGCACGGCGAACGCGGACCGGATCCGGGCCTGCGCCGGAGCGTCCAGGGTGGCGGAGACCATGACCCGCGAGGAATGGTACCGGCTGTGGGTCACAGCCCGGGGGAGCACCATCCCTTAACCGCGTAAACCCAACTGGCCCGCAGTTGCGGTCGTTCTGAACGTTCAAAACGACACCTGCTGCGAGCCAGTTGGGTGGGTGCGTCCCCGGAAGGGCCGACGGCGGTGCGTCAGCTCAGCGGGGCAACCTCCGAATACGTGGACGAGTCGCCCTTCAGCGCCTGGCTCGGGGTGCCGTCCACGCTCACCGGAATCTCCCCGGCGATGGTGACGCGGTTGAGCTTGCGCTGCTGGCCGTCGTAGTTGTCCGGAGCGTAGTGCTGGGTGATCCTGTTGTCGAAGAGCACCACCTGGTTGGGCTCCCAGTCCACGCGCACCACGTTCTCGGGCCGCGTGACATAGGCCTGGAGCAGCCGGATGATGTCCCTGGATTCCGTGTTGGACAGGCCAACAATCCGCAGACGCTGCGCGAAGCCCCCAATGAACAATCCGCGCTCGCCGGTCAGCGGATGGACGCGCACCACGGGGTGCGCGGTCTCGAACTTGAGCCGGGTGAACTCCTTGCGGCGCTCCTCGGCGTTGGCGTGCTCCAGGTTCTTGGGCACGGAGTAGTCGTAGTCGTTGGTGTGGATGGCCCACAGGGTGTCGGCGAAGTTCCGCAGCTCATCCGGCAGGTCCCGGTAAGCGGCGGCGGCGGACGCGATCAGTGTCTCGCCGCCGTACGCCGGCAGGTCGATGCTGCGCAGCGTCGACGCCTGCGGCGGGTTCACCACGAACGTGACGTCCGTGTGCCAGTTGTTGGCGGCGCCGTTCTCGCTGTCCACGGGCAGGACGTTTTCCTCGCCCTCCACGGACGCCACGGTCGGGTGGGCCTTGGTCAGCGGCCCGAAGTGGCTGGCGAACTTCACCTGGGCCTCGTCGGAGAGGATGTTTGCCTCCCGGAAGACGAGCGCCTTGTGCTCGTTCAGGGCGGCGCGGATCTGCGCCACGGTTTCGGCACTGAGGTCCCCGCTGAGGTCAAGGCCGCGGATTTCGGCGCCGATGCGGGATCCCAGCTTGGCGAATTCGAGTTTTGTTTCGGTGATGGCGGTCATGGTTCTTCCCTTCCTGTTGTGTTCCTTGCGGTGGTGGAGCGGCGGTTTACTTGGAGATGAGGCCGTTGAATTCGTTGGTGTAGAGCTTCTTGGGGTCGAAGCCGTCCTTGATGATGCCGGCGGACTTCAGGTATTCGTTCCAGCGGGTGAAGTCCTCATCCTTGATCTCGCCCTTGGCGGGAACGCCCACGCTCTTCCAGTACTGCAGGGCGGCCGGGTTCTCATTGCGGCCCCGCTCGTTCAGGATTTTGGTAAAGCGGGCGATCACTTCCTTGCGGGGAGTGGTGCGTTCCCACTCGATTGCCTTCGCCACGGCGGTGGTGAACGTCCGGGTGGTGTTGGGGTTCTGGGCGATGAAATCTTCCCGCAAGACATACGGCCCTCCGGCGAAGCTGCCGAACAGGTCGAAGTCGCTGAAGACGGAGCGCAGTCCGCCGTTGGCGATTGCCCTGTCCTGGAGGACGCTGCCCAGGGAGCCGGCGTCCACCTGCCCGCGGCGGATGGCTTCCTCGGTGTCGTTGGGCGGGACCACGACGAGCTGGACCTGCTTGATCTCCTCTGCGCTGAGCCCGTTCTTGCGGAGGTAGGTGTTGATGACGGCCTCCGAATGGGCGCCCAGGGTGTTCACTGCGATCTTCTTGCCGATGAAGTCCCTGGCCGTCTTGATGGGGCTGTCCTCCTTGACGTAGAAGCCGTTGAAGGTCTTGCTGTCCTCGCCGTAGTAATTGATCACGGCTTTGACCGGTGCCCCGGCCTCGACGAGCTTCACCACGGCCCCGGCGAACGCTCCGCCGAAGTCCGTCTGGCCGGTCGCCGCCGACTGGATGTCCTGCGGGCCGCTGATGGTGTTGCCCACCCAGTTCAGCTTCACGTCGCCCAGGTAGCCCAGGTCTTCGGCCAGTTCTGGGAGTGTCACGGTGTTGGCCCAGCCCTGGTAGCGGAGTTCCTTGACCTCGTTGGCACCGGGTGCGCCTGTGCCGGCCACCGAGGGACCGCCGCAGCCGGACACTGTCAGGGCGATGACGACGGCGGCCGCAGCACTCAGGATGGTCAGGTGTCGTTTCATGGAGGTTCCTTCGGTTGCATTGCAGGCGTTCAGGTGTAACAGGCGCTTCTAGGTGCCGGTGGTTCGGTGCGGGCGGCCTGGGGCCGTTCCTGCCGGCCCCCGCGGCGGCCGATGGATCGATGTAAGCGCACTTCAGGTGCCGGGAAAAGCGCACGGTTCATGGCGGGACACCCTTGGAAATCCGCGGAAACAGGGCGCAACGGAGGGTCATGAGACATCCGGTTGCGGCAGATTATGCCCTGTGACGGGAGGCTGGCGGAGCGTCCCCGCGGAAGCCTAGGATTGGGCTTTTGGTCGTATTGATCTCCGCGGAAGGCCGGTCATCTTCGCCTTAGCAGGTGCAGGCCCGATACGGTATATGTATGACGTCTACTTCCACCGCCGAGATCACCCGGCACGAACGCAACATCCCTGCCGAAATCGCCCGTTCGTGGCTGCTGGTCAATGCAATGAAAACCGAGCTTTTCGACCAGTCGGCGGTGTCCCGGGCCGACTCCATCATCCTGGACATCGAAGACGCGGTGGACCCCTCACAGAAGAACACGGCCCGCGACAACGTGGTGAACTGGCTGACAGCCGGCGGGCAGGCCTGGGTCCGGATCAACGACGCCCTCAGCCCCTTCTGGGCCGATGACCTTGCGGGCCTCCGCGGCACGCCCGGCCTGCTGGGCGTCATGCTGGCCAAGACAGAATCCGCCGACCAGGTCACGGAGAGCTTCCACCGCATGGACGGCAAGACGCCCGTCATCCCCCTCGTGGAGAGCGCCGTCGGCATCGAGGAAGCCAACAACATCGCCAGGGCCCAGGGCGCGTTCCGCCTCGCCTTCGGATCCGGCGACTTCCGCCGCGACACCGGGATGGCCAACACCCAGGAAGCGATGGCATACCCGCGCGCCAAGCTCGTGGTAGCCAGCCGCGTCGGCAACCTGCCCGGACCCATCGACGGCCCCACCGTCGGCACCAACCACCCGATCCTGCGCGAGCAGACCGGCGTCACGGTGATGATGGGCATGACCGGCAAGCTATGCCTGGCCATTGACCAGACAAGCGTCATCAACGAGGTCATCAGCCCCACGCCGTCCGACGTCGCCTGGGCCACCGACTTCATGGCCGACTTCGAGGCCAACGGCCGCGTTATCCGCGACGGTTCCGACCTGCCGCGCCTGGGCCGTGCCGAGAAGATCATGAAGCTCGCGGTAGCCTTTGGGGTGCAGCCGGCGCTGTAGCCGGCCCCAGTACTGCCAGGAGACCCCGTGACCGATACCCGTTATCTGGTGCACGGGGTCTTTTTGGGATGGCCCGCCCGGGACTCCAGTCGTGTACTCCATGATCCGGGCGGCTTGTAGACTGTCATGGTGCTGAACGAATTCTGGGCCACGGCCCCCGCATCCTACAAAGTCCTGGTATTCATCGCCATGGGCCTGATCGCTGCGGGCATCATCCTCAACCTCGCCGGAAACGGCACGCACAACCAGGGGCTGATGATCGCCTCGCTGCCCGTGATCGGCCTGGGCCTGGTCCTGCACGTCGTCGCCCTCGTGGTCCGCGGCCAGCAGATCCGCAAGTCCTACAAAAGGTAGCGGCAGCCGGCCCGGCTGGGTGGTCCACGCCCACCCCCGATAGTGTTGAGGCCATGACTATCAATCCGGATCTGCAGGGGCGGAGCTACCCTGCCGCAGAGGTGTACGACGTCGGCCGCGAGAAAATCCGCGAGTTCGCCCGGGCCGTCAAAGCCACCCACCCCGCCCATTTCGACGTCGACGCCGCACAGGGCCTGGGGCACCGCGATCTCGTGGCCCCGCCGACGTTCGCCATCATCATTGCGCAGCGGGCCGACGCCCAGCTGATCGAGGATCCGGAAGCCGGCATCGACTTCTCACGCGTGGTCCACGCCGACCAGCGATTCACCCACCACCGCCCCATCTTCGCCGGCGACCGCCTGGTGGCGGAGCTGCATGTGGACGGCGTCCGCGCCATGGGCGGCGGCGCCATGATCACCACCCGGGCAGAAATTTTCGCCCTCACCGACGGCGACGGCCGGGAGCCCGTTTCCACCACCAAGTCGTCCATTCTGGTCCGCGGAGAGGGACAGTAACCATGAATGCCGTTTTCGAAGAACTGACCGTCGGCCAGGACATCGGCAGCCGGAGCATCGGCGTCACCCGCCAGGACCTGGTCAAGTACGCCGGCGCGTCCGGCGACTTCAACCCCATCCACTGGAACGAGGCGTTCGCCACCGGTGTGGAACTCCCCGGCGTCATAGCCCACGGCATGTTCACCATGGGTGCCGCCGTGCAGCTGGTGACCGATTGGGCAGGCGACCCGGCCGCCGTCGTCGATTACCAGACCCGCTTCACGAAGCCGGTGCTGGTCACTGACACCACCGGATCCTCCGATCCCGGGGCGGTGTTCGACGTCAGCGGCACCATCGGTGCGCTCGACGCCGATGCGCGCACCGCGCGGGTGGACCTCGCCGTCGTCTTCGACGGACAGAAAGTCCTCATGAAGGCCCAGGCGCTCGTCAAGCTGCCTTGAGTTCCACCGCCGTCCAGGCACCTGAGGTCACCCACTGGCGCAACGCCGTGGTGGTGGCCTATGCAGCGAGCGGACTCGCATTCGCCTCATGGGTCGCACGGCTGCCCGCCATCCGCGACGGACTGGACCTTACACCGGCGACCATCGGGCTGCTGTTGCTGTGCATGTCGGCCGGGTCGTTCCTGTCCGTCTCCGCGTCGGGGCTGATCGTGCTGCGGCTGGGTTCCAAGCGCACCATCCGCACCGGCAGCATCATGGTGGGCGCCGGGCTGGTTCTGGCCGGATTCGGCACATCAGTGTTGGCCAGCCCGCCGGCAGTGGCTGCCGGGCTGGTCGTGATCGGCCTCGGGACCGCGAGCTGGAACACTGCGTCCAACGTTGAGGGCGCCGCCGTGGAGCGTGCCGTCGGACGCCACATCATGCCGCGGCTGCACGGCGCCTTCAGCCTGGGAACCGTGGCCGGTGCCGGGCTGGGGGCCTGGGCGGCGGGCGCGGGCATGCCCGTGTTCTGGCACCTCGCGGCGGCGGGCCTGGTGGTGGCGGGTTCGGTGACGACGGCGGCCCGCTGGTTCCGTGCGGACATCACGCCTGTTGAACACGTGGCCCCCTACCGTCCGGACACCTTCGAGGACCCGTCCACCGGACCGATCCCCATCATCCGCGCGGGAACCGAAGGCGCGGACGCCCCGCTGGACAACAAGCGCAAGATCGCCCAGGCCTGGCGCGACAAACGGACGCTGCTGCTGGGCGTCATGGTGCTCGGCCTGGCACTGGCCGAAGGCGCGGCGGGGGACTGGGTGGCGCTGGCGCTAGCCGACGGCCACCGCCAGTCGGACGCCGCCGGAGCAGCAGGCTACGGAATCTTCGTTACTTTCATGACCATCGGACGATTCGCCGGAACACTCGTGCTCGACCGGTTTGGCAGGGTGCCCGTGATGCGCTGGTGCTCCGCGCTCGCCGTCGCGGGACTGGCCCTGTTCGTGTTCGCACCGGTGCCGTGGCTCGCATTCGCGGCCCTGGCCGTCTGGGGCCTGGGTGCCTCGCTGGGATTCCCGGTGGGCATGTCCGCCGCCGCCGATGATCCCGCCAAAGCGGCTGCCCGGGTGTCGGTGGTGTCGACTATTGGCTACGGTGCCTTCCTGTGCGGGCCGCCGCTGCTGGGCCTCCTGGCCGAGCACGTCGGAATCCTGCACTCCCTGATCGCCGTCATGGCCGTCCTCGTGGTGAGCTTCCTGCTCTCTCCGGTGGCACGGAAACTGCCGTAGCGTCACTCGCGGAGGGCCCGATAACAGGCACACCGGCAATCCAAGTTAAGCTGGACAGGTGACTCCCACCATGCTTTACGATCTGACCACCGCTGCCGTCGGCGGCCCGGCCGGCAACTACATCGAGGCCCGCACGGAAGCGGAAATCATCGAGGCGGTGCGTGCGGCGGACGCCGCGGGGGAGCGGGTGCTGATCATCGGCGGCGGCTCCAACCTGCTGATTTCCGACGACGGGTTCCCCGGGACCGTCGTGAAGATCGCCTCGGAGGGGTTCACCGTCAGCGCGGAGGACTCCTGCGGCGGCGTGTCCGTGGTGGTCCAGGCCGGCCACAACTGGGATGCCCTCGTGGAGCACGCGGTGCTGCACGCCTGGTCCGGGATCGAGGCGCTCGCCGGCATCCCCGGTGCCACGGGCGCCACTCCGGTGCAGAACGTGGGCGCCTACGGGTCCGAGGTTTCCCAGACCATCGCCGCGGTCCGCACGTGGGACAGGGAACGCAACGCCGTGAAGACCTTCACCAACTCCGAACTGAAGTTCGGCTACCGGGATTCGATCCTCAAACAGACCACGGTCAACGGGTCCCCGCGATACATTGTCCTCACAGTCGAGTTCCAGCTTCCGCTGGGCAGGATGAGCGCCCCCGTCCGCTACGCCGAGCTGGCCAGGGTCCTCGGTGTTGACCAGGGGCAGCGGGCCTACTCCAACGATGTCCGCCGGGAAGTGCTCCGGCTGCGTGCGTCCAAGGGCATGGTCCTAAACGCCGCCGACCGCGACACCTACTCCACGGGATCGTTCTTCACCAACCCGATGGTGCCCGAGGACGTCGCGGCCGCCCTGCCGGAGAATGCGCCGCGGTACCCGGGCGGTTCGGACGGCCTCGTCAAGCTTTCTGCCGCGTGGCTGATCGACCAGTCCGGGTTCGGAAAGGGCTTCGGGCTGGACGCCGGCAGCGTTTCCGGCGGCCGGGCTTCGCTGTCCACCAAGCACACCCTCGCCATCACGAACCGCGGCTCCGCCAGCGCCGCCGATATGGTGGCAATCGCGCGCGAGGTGCGGGACGGCGTCGTCGGACGTTTCGGCATTGAGCTGCACCCGGAACCCCTGCTCATCGGCGTCGAGCTCTAGGCACTGCTTCTTCACTAAGCACTGCTTCTTCACCAAGCACTGTTCCTGCGCCCGACACTCTTCGTGCGCCAGCCGGTGCGGCCCGGCCCGCCGGCGGTTCTGCGGTCTTAGGATGGGGTCATGGCATCGCCGGCGCGGACACGGGTCACTCCCAGGATCATCGGGCGGCTGCGGCTGGCGTCGCAAGGGCTGCTTGGGAAGGGTTTCGCGGGCGTGCCCGAGGCCGTCCGCGGCATGACGGCCCTGCAGGCGCAGGATCTGCAGGCGGCGCTGTGGGCGGTTGGCCTGCGCGTTCCCGGGGCCGGACTCAGCGAGGTGCGGGCCGCCCTGAATGTGGGAACAGTGGTGCGGTCCTGGCCTATGCGGGGCACCCTCCATTTGCTCGCCCCGGAGGATCTGCGGTGGATCCTCAACATCACCACACCGCGGCTGGTCCAGGGCATGGCGAGCCGTCACCGCCAGCTGGAGATCGCCGCCGGGGACGTCGAAGTCTGCCGGAAGATCGCCCTGGACCTGGTTTCCGGTGCCGGCAGTGAATCCGGCATGCCGGTCGGGGCCACCCGTGGCGAGCTGTTCGCAGCCTTCGAAGCAGGCGGCCAACCGCCCACGGGGCAGCGCGGCGTCCACCTGCTGGGGCTGCTGTGTCAAAGCGCGTCGCTGGTGCCGGGGCCGCTGGAGGGCAACCAACAGAAATTCGTGGCATTCGACGACTGGATCGCCACCTCCCGGGACCTCGGACGCGAGGAGGGCCTCGCCGAACTGCTGCTGCGGTACCTGGGAAGCCACGGACCGGCAACGGTGCGGGACTTCGCCTGGTGGTCCAACACCTCCCTGACGGAGGCGCGGGCAGCCCTGGCCGCGGTGCGCGGGGAACTCGTGGAGCTGGAGTTTGACGGAACGGGCTACTGGCTCTCACCCGCGACAGCCGCGCTGCTGGATGACGGTGTGCCCGGGCAGCGCACGGTTCTGGCGCTGCCCGGCTTCGACGAGTTCGTGCTCGGATACACGGACCGCAGCCTGGTGCTGCCGCCGGAGCACGCCCAGAAGATCGTCCCGGGCGGCAACGGGGTGTTCAAGAAGGCGATCGTCGCGGGCGGCGAAGTGGTTGGGACATGGGCGCGGCAGGGGACAGGGCGATCTGCCAAGTTCGTTCCCGAGCCCTTCGACGACACCGGGCCCCTCGGCCCCTCGGCCCTGGCAGCGTTCATCAGGGCTGTTGAGCGGTACGAAAGGTTCCTCGCGTCTTGACCGGCCTGTCCTGATTGACCGGCCCTGTCCCGATTGACCGGCCCGCCGTTTGACCGGCCCTGCCCCGCATGAACGGCTGAACCGCGGGCCGGCGTGGCGGTGGCCGTCATGGACGTAGGCTGCCGCACCGGTCAGCGTCTCCATCCGAACGTCATGGCTATCTTGACTCAGTCTTGAGTGAAACCGGGGGATTTTCTTGATTCTCAAGCCGGAGAGTATGAGGACAGAAAAGATCAGGCTTGCCATTGCAAAATTCGGAGCTGTCTCTGCTAATCAGGCCGGGACTTTCCAAGTTTTACCCAAGCCCTGTTTCCAGGGTCACGGCGCAGCGGAACATTTCTGTTGCGTTCAGTGCAGGGGGCAGGTCTTGGTTGGTTTGTGCTGATCGCGGTCTATTCGGTCTTACCAAAAAGGGGTCTCGTCATGCTTGCAGATGCTAGCGCCATAGAAGTGTCAAAATCCGCTGGGCGGCGCGGGAAAATCCGTGCACTCCTGGCCTCCGGGCTGGTCCTGGGTGTGGGGGCCGCCTTCACGCTCGCGGCATGGACGGACGACGAATGGGTGTTCGGCGGGGCCGGTCCCGGCACCGACACACCGGGGACCAAGATCTACGCCATGCAGCAGAACACGCTGGCGCCGTTCGCTGAGGCGTCCTGGGTTGACCGGCCGACGCCGAATGGCGGCCGCCTCGATTTCACCGTCAACGCCACTGACCTGTTGCCGGGAGACACCGTGTACGCACCCTTCCAGCTCCGTGCAGTGGCAGGCTCGGAAGCCCTGACGGTTTCGCTCGCCGAGGCCCGGCAGGCCACCAATCCCGCCGCCGGACCCACCAACAGCACCGCGCTGTACAACGCCCTGCGCTATCAGGCCTGGATTGGCCTGGACGCCGCGGACTGCAGCGCTGCCGGTGATAAGAGCGGCGGGACCGCCCTCGTCGCCGCGAATTCCCGGCTGGATACCCTGGGTTCGGTTTCCTTCCCGCTGGCCGCGGGCGCGTCCGGCGCAGCCGGGGAACCGGAGAACCTCTGCTTCGCCATGACCCTGCCCGCCGGAACAACCGACACCTCGCTCCAGGGCAAGAACGTGGTGCCGCTGTGGCGCTTCACCAGTGTGACCGGGCAATAGTCCGTCCGTCGCAAACCCCCATGCCAACCCCTCCCCAGCCCAGCCAGCGGTTCGCCGGCTCGCCCCTGAAGCGCGCCGTCGGACGGGCCGGTTCGTGGGGCCTGACGCTGCTGTCCGTGCTGGGTGCCGGCTGCGTTGCCAGCGTCATTGCCTCGGCCCTGTTCAGCGTCAGCTTCGTCGTTTTCCGCACCGGCTCCATGGAACCCGCCTATCCGGTTGGTGCGCTGGCAGCAGTCAGGGACGTCCCGGCGTCGTCCTTAAGGCCGGGGGACGTCGCGACAGTACAGCGGACCGCCGCTTCCGTCCCGGTCACGCACCGCGTGGTCTCCGTGACCCCCGATGCCGCGTCGGCGGGCGGCGCCGTCCTGATCCTGAAGGGCGATGCGAACAAGTCCGAAGATCCGGTTGAATACCGGGTCCAGTCAGCGCGGAAGATGCTCGTCGCCGTCCCCGGCGCCGGGTCGGTGGTCATGGGGCTGCGCTCACCCACAGTGCTGGGCGCCAGCACCCTACTGTTGGCAGGACTGGTGGGCTGGGTCTTTTGGCCCCGCCGGCCGCAGGTAGCGCCCGACGCCGCCCGGCCGGCCGAGGATCAAGCGGCGCGGGCAGGGGAGGCGCCCTGTGGGACGAGTACACTTCCGTAGCCCCGCGCTCGCGGCCGCTGTTCTGCTCCTGCTCTTGTCAGGCGCCGGCACCGCCGCAGCAGCTGATCCGGTGCTGCCCGTGCCCGAAACCGGAGGGGAGGCCATGCTGCGGCTGACGTCTTCGGTCTATCCGCTGGACATACCGCACCTCACCGCCGGGCAGTCCTTCAGCTGGCAGGTCGGCGTGGTCCTGGACGGCCCGGAAGACGCTTCGGCAACCGTCGAGGTCCAAGCGACGGGCTCCCTAGCTGCCGGGCCGGATGCCTACCGGATAACCGCCCGCTCCTGCCCCGTTCAATGGCAGGGCACAAGCGGCAAGGATGCCGCCATGAGCTGTCCGGCCGAAGAACGCCGGATCCTCGCCGCCGAAAGCTTCTCTGCCGCCGGCACCCTCAGCTATCCCCTCGGCAGTTTCACCGCCGCGGACGAACCCTGGGTCTTGTTCACTCTGGAAGGCCCGCGTTCCGCCGGCCTCTCGGCCGGGACCCTGAAGTTCGGCATCGGTGTTGTGGCCGGTGGCGACGAGTCGTCCCGTCATCCTCTTGCCCGGACCGGAGCCGAGGTCCTCGGCTACATGGGGGCAGGCATTGCACTCGTTGCCGCGGGCGCAGGTCTACTGCTGGCTCGCCGTCGGAGGTTGTCATGAGAACCCCCGCGGAAAGGTTCCGCACGCTGGTGCCGCTGGCGGCGCTTACTGTCGCGTCCATGGCGCTGCTGACCGCGACCTCAGGGACCCTTGCCGCCTGGACTGATGACGAGTACGTCAGTACAGGAGCCGGCGTCATGGTGGCAGGCGACTGCACGACGACCACGCTTTTCCAGACAGAATCAGCAGGGCGTCAGCTGTCCGGATCCCTGGGCGGAGCGGACTTGGACACTTTGGCAGCCGTCCAGGGTGTCAAGGTAGGAAACGACAACGGCACCGTGACCGTGACGCCGGCAACAGCCACCCAGGTGGACCCCGTGACGTACACGTCGGCCCTGGAGGCCGGTGCCCTCGGTACGCCGTTGCTCTCGGCGGCGGTGGGACTGAACCAATCAGCCGGAAACGCCGGCGCCTACACCCAATGGGCGCAGGCAAAGGCAAGCGGGCAGGCCGCCGGAGCCGCAGGCCTCGTCAGCGACCAGTCGGGCGCCATTGACGGGACCGGAAGCGCCGCCGGCTCCACTACCGCCCCCACCGTGGCCAGCGTCAACCTGGCATCATTCGTCCCGTCGTCAGCGGCGGCCATGACTTTGGACGTGGGCGCTGTTGCCAGCTCAGCCGCCGTGGATGCATGCACCCTGACCAACGGCTGGCCCACGCTTGATCCCAGCCCGACGGTGGACCGCAGCTACGGCATCGCCGGGCTGCGACTGAACCTGTCCGCGGGATCGATCCAAACCATGACGGCCAGCGTCGCCGAGACGGTGGATGGCCTCGGACAGGAGCTTGCTGCTGCTGCCGCCCCGACCCGTTCGCTCACCGCAGCGGTGAAGGCCGGCGTGACAGGACTGGTCCTGCCGGACAGCGGCCTAACCGTCGGGTCTGCCACCACCGAGATCACCTTCGGCGCTCCTGACTTGACCGTGGCCCGCCAACTTCTCGCCACGCCGCTGACAGACGGTGTGGTGACCATCGACCTGGTCAATGCCCGGATCTACTTCGACCTTGCCAAACTTGCCCATGGACCGGCGGGACTGAACGGGCTGGATCCCAACACCCCGGTGGCCTTTGATGCAACCAACGCGCAGATCCTGACGCAGCGGACTTCCGCCCTGCTGGAGGCCTGGGATGAGGCCGTAACGGCCGAGGTGGAGAAGGCGCTCGCGGCTACTGCGTTCACGATGGAAACCACCCTGCTGCTGCGGGCTAAGAACGGCTTGCTCGGAACAATTGACGTCGCTGAGGTAACGCTGCGCTATGACACCACCGTGGGAGCCTTTCTGCCCCGGACGCCGCCGGTACCCCTGCCCGCGCCGGCGGTGTCCACAACCATCCTGGGCCTCGGGCTCCCGGGGCTGGAGCTTCTCGGCTCTGTGACCGCGGCTTTGGCCTCAGGAACGGGGGCTGTGGTGGCCGGCGCCCTCGAGGATGCGCTGTTTGGTTCGGGGGCATTGGTTCCTGCGGCTGCCGGCGCAATCCAGTCCGCCGCTCTGCCGGTCACAGCGGCCGCTGAGTCGGCATTGACGCCGCTGGCAGACACACTGTCCCTGACCGTTAATGTTCAGCCGGACCAGCCGGGGGCGCCCGTCGGCGCTGGCGCTGCCGGCAGTGCGGCTGACGGGCAATACAAGGTTTCTGCGCTACGGATCGCTGCCGTGGGCAGCACCGCCGAAATCTACCTCGCTACCGCTGCCGCCGGGCCGATAGTCTTCAGGCCCGGCGTCGGCTGACCAGAAACGGAAGCGTGGGGCCAGTCAATCTTCGGCGTGCTGGAGGAACTCCTCCAATGCCAGTTGCAGCGTCACGCTGTCCCTGACGATCTCATCGGCGGACCGCGCCAGGGCGGCGGTGTCGCTGCAGGCCACGCTCGCCCGGTCGGAGATGCAAAAGCGGCCCTGCCCCGCATAACCGGCCTTGGGCAAGGCCGGTTATGCGGGGCAGGGCCGCTCGTACGGGGATGCGGTCAGGCTAAAGCGTTCCGGTCGCGATGTTCAGCATGCGGCGTAGCGGTTCGGCTGCTCCCCACAGGAGCTGGTCGCCCACCGTGAAGGCGCTGATGTACTCCGGGCCCATTTCCAGCTTGCGGATGCGTCCCACCGGGATGTCCAGGGTGCCTGAGGCTGCAACCGGGGTGAGGTCGGCCATTGAGGCTTCCTTGGTGTTGGGCACCACCTTGACCCACTCGTTGTCCTTGGCCAGGATGTCTTCGATTTCGGTGACGGACAGGTCCTCGCGCAGCTTGAGGGTGAGCGCCTGGGAGTGGGAGCGCATGGCACCGATCCGGACGCACAGGCCGTCCACGACAACCCGGTTGTCGGCGGAGTTGCCGAGGATCTTGTTGGTCTCCACCCCTGCCTTCCACTCTTCCTTGGACTGGCCGTTGCCGAGGTCCGCGTCGATCCAGGGGATCAGGGAACCGGCGAGCGGCACGCCGAACTGGGTGGCGTCGATGTCGGTGCGCTGGTGGGCCAGGACCTTGCGGTCGATGTCCAAAATGGCCGACGCCGGGTCGTCCAGTTCGGTGCTGACCTCGGCGTTGAGCGTGCCGAACTGGCTGAGGAGCTCACGCATGTGCCGTGCACCGCCGCCGGAGGCGGCCTGGTAGGTCATGGACGTGCCCCACTCGACGAGGCGGTTCTTGAAGAGCCCGCCGAGGCCCATCAGCATGCAGGAGACGGTGCAGTTGCCTCCGATGAAGTCCTTGGTGCCGTTGGCCAGGCCCTTGTCGATGACGTCGCGGTTGATCGGGTCCAGCACGATGATGGAGTCATCGTTCATCCGCAGCGTGGACGCGGCGTCGATCCAGAGGCCGTCCCAGCCGCGGCTGCGCAGCTCGCCGTGGACCTGCTTGGTGTAGTCGCCGCCCTGGGCAGTGACGATAATCGGCAGCTTCGCCAGCGTGTCGACGTCGAACGCGTCCTCGAGCTTGCCGGCCGCACCGGCGGCCGCACCAGCAAGAGTCGGGGCGGCGCCGCCTGCGTTTGAGGTGGAGAAAAATACCGGGTTGATGTTGGCGAAGTCGCCCTCATCCTGCATGCGCTGCATCAGGACAGAGCCGACCATGCCACGCCAACCGACCAGTCCAACGGACGGAGTAGCTGCTGTAGTCATTTTGCCAGTTTAGACTTTGCAGCGCCGGGGCGCAGTCGGTTACGTCACTCGATGGGCCGCGAAAGATTCCGGGCTTTGCGCAGCCGCTCGGCCCGACGCTCCTTGAGATAGCTCATCCACGCGAAAGTGAAGGGATAGATGCATGCGGGAAAGACCCACCACACTTCGCCAAGCATGTGCCACGCACCCTGGATCGCGACCTGGACCACGAAGTAGACCAGGACGCCCATGCCTACGGTTAGGAGGAGTGCGAGAAAAAGGATACCGCCGGAACTGTTGACGGGCTTGATCAGGCCGCCGCCATCGTCCTTGCGCACACCGTATTCGGCAGGAGTGTAGCCCACCATCTCGTCGTTCTCCGCCCTGCGATAGATCAGCTGGTCGTCTGAACGGTCGGACGGCACGTAGCTGGGATCCTGCGGGACGCCCTGGCTACGCCGCGCCACGGGCATCCTCGATCGCAGCCAACAGCGCGGCATCGTCCAGGCCTGCCGTTTCAGCGACGTCGTCCGTATCGAAGTCCGGGACGCCGGTGATCCAGGTTCCGTCTTCACGCCGAACCAGAAGGTGCCGCTCGGAGTCCAATGTCTTGAAGACGAAGTACGCAGAGCCTGCGGGATTCTCGGCAACATGCTGCTGAACGATGCGCAGGGTGGCCTCTGCCGAAGACAGGGAGGGGTCCTTCGCGAACACAAACCAGGTTCCCAGCAGCCGGGGCTGCAGCATGATGGCTACGTCGGGCGCTTCAACAAAGGCGACATTATCCATGGTTTCGGCGGTCAGGAGGGAAATCTCAGTCCAGCGGGTGGCCTGCCCCAGCGCCGTGGCCACGGCAGCGGCCACACCCCTAACCCCGAGATTGCCGTCGTGGTCAACGGTGGCCAGCTCCCGCGCCAGGAGCGACGACGCGCCGGCTGTGGACAGGCTGACGTCATCCACCATTTCCTCGGCACGGAAGACAGCGACGGATCGGTCCCGCGCGGGACCTTCGAAGACGTTCAGAAGATACGCAAACTCGCCTACACCGAAGCCGATGACGTCGATGCCGAGGCGCGGCTCCTGCTGCGTCTGGTCCTGAACAATCATTCTTCTCTCCTAATCGCCGAACCCGAGGAACTTGCCCACGGACTTGCCCGCATCCACCAGCGTATCTTTCGTATCGCTGACGAACTTACCGGGGTCCTTCACCGCGTTAACGATCCCGTCGCCGACGTTCTTGCCTACGCTGCTGATGGTGTCCCAGTTCTCGTAAATAGCAATACCGACGCTGGCGACCTGGCAGACGGTCCCGGCCGGAGGCGGCAGGAAGCAGCCGACGCCCAGCATTGTCTTTCCCAGGTTGACGGCGCCGCCCGTCAGATCCCCCTTGGAGAAGCTTTGGTAGGTGTCGTAGGCGCTGAAGCCGACGCCGGCCCAGCCGAGCGTCCGGCCGAGGCCCGACTTGCCTAGCCACTCAAGCTTGCTTCCCGCACCAATCCACGGCTTTTCTTCCAGCAACGGGGCGAGCCTGGCGAGTCCTGGGTAATTATGCAGGTTCTTCAGCGAGGCAATGTCCGACGCCTTGTCAATGATGCCGAGACCGCGGCTTGCCTTCGAAGAGTTACTCAGAAGGCCTTCGAGGGCGGCGGTCCCTTTGGTGGTCTGCAGCAGATGGCGGCTGTCAAAAACGGGCCCGCCAAGCCGGTGCCGGCCCTTGGTCAGCAACGCCTGGGCCAACTCCGCCCGATGGTTCTTCAGCACCCAGCCGTACTGCCCGACGTGCTTGGCCAGTGTGAGCGGAGCTTTGATGTACTTCTGGAACGTCAGGAAGGACCTGAGTCCGCCGAGCCCGCCGAGCAGGACGCCGCCAACCACACCTGGCAGCGTCCCGCCCGGATCGCTGAGAGTGCCCGGTCCGCCGCCGGAGCCGGGGGCCGCATCGCTGGCCTTCTCCTGCTCATTGGCGTTGTCCAGCAGCCTTCTTGACTCGTTCTTGAGGGCGCGTGCAGTCTGCTGGATGAGTGCCCTGTGGTCGGCATTCCAGGCCGAGCGGAACTGGCTGGCGTCGTTGCCCTTCCACGACGGGGTGCTGTTGATCTGGTTGGTCAGATGGGATGACGTTTGCAGCAGGTTCTCGGACACCTTTCCGAACTGCTGTGCGAGTGTGCGGAGCTGAGCCACATCCGCGCCCCACAAATTGCCTGCCACTGTGGCATCATCCCCCGAAGTTTTGAACGTTCTGTGTCTGAACGGCTGCTGAGTCCTGCAACACTGTAGTGTCAGCGCTGCGCCGCCGCGATGGGCAGTCCTCCCCATCGCGTGGTCCCTACTGCCGGTCGGTCTCTTCCAGCACGGCGTTCTTGCGGGCGCGCAGGGCGAAGAAGGCCCCGAAGGCGAACGCCTGGGTGACCACGACCAGCACGATGATGCCCGCGATCTTGTTTCCGCCGAGGATCATGGTCAGGCCGACGATGGCTGACAACAGGGCCAGCAGCGGCAGCAGCATATAGCCGAGCACGAAGAGTGTTTCGGGTTTCTTAAGCATTTGGTGTCTAACCTTCTCTGCGGTTCCATTTGGTGAACCGGTAACGGGTGCCGTTGGCTGCCGTCAGCCAGCCTTCACGGGGTACTGAATCCTCGGCCTCCCAGGCTGTGCCCAGCTGTGGCGCGTGCGTGTCGCCGTCGGCGTCGATGTCGATCGTGGTGACCACGGCGATGTTGGCGAGGTCCACGGACTGCCTGAAAATTTCGCCGCCGCCCAGGATCCAGATCGCCTCACAGCCGGGCGCGAACTGCGACTCCAGGAGCGCGTCGTCAAGGGATTTGACGACGACGGCGCCCTCCGCCTCGGGCGTCCCGCCCCAGTTTTCCTGCCGGGTGATGACAATGTTGGTCCGGTTGGGCAGCGGGCGGTATTGGTCCGGGAAGGACAGCCACGTCTTGCGGCCCATGATGACCGGATGGCCGCTCGTGACCCTGTTGAAGTGCTTCAGGTCTTCCGGAAGATGCCAGGGCATGTCGCCGTCCCTGCCGATGACGCCTGACGTGGTTTGCGCCCAGACCAGCCCAATCCCGGTCATGTTCGCAGCGATCCCGTCGCTGAAGGCCTGCGGATCCACGGTCTCCTCGGTGCTCATACGGCGATCGGTGCCTTAATCGTGGGGTGGTGCCGGTAGCCGACCACTTCGAAGTCATCCAGGGTGTAGTCGAAAATGGAGGCCGGCTTGCGGGTGATCTTCAGCTGCGGATACTCATACGGCTCACGGTCCAGCTGCTTCAGGACCTGGTCCATGTGATTGTCGTAAATGTGGACATCGCCGCCGGTCCAGACGAACTCACCCGGTTCCAGCCCGGTTTGCTGGGCAAGCATGCACGTCAACAGTGCGTAGGAGGCGATGTTGAACGGCACCCCCAGGAACATGTCCGCAGAACGCTGGTACAGCTGGCATGACAGCTTGCCGTCGGCCACGTAGAACTGGAAGAACGCGTGACACGGCGGGAGCGCCATGTCCTTGAGTTCGGCCACGTTCCAGGCTGACACGATGTGGCGTCGGGAGTCGGGGTTGTCCTTCAGGTTCGCGACCAGCTCGGCGATCTGGTCGATGTGACCGCCATCGGGTGTGGGCCAGCTGCGCCACTGAACGCCGTAGACCGGGCCGAGCTCGCCGTCGGCGTCTGCCCACTCATTCCAGATGGTGACACCCTGGTCCTGCATCCACTTGACGTTGGTTTCGCCGCGCAGAAACCACAGCAGCTCGACGGCCACCGACTTGAAATGCACACGCTTGGTGGTGATGAGCGGGAAACTCTTGCCGAGGTCAAAGCGCATCTGGCGCCCGAACACGCTGCTGGTGCCAGTTCCGGTGCGGTCGGATTTGTGCGTGCCATGGGCCATGACATCGCGCAGGAGGTCTTCATAGGGCGTTGGGATGCTCACGCGTCCAGTCTAGTGGAGTGCAGCCCGCCACCCGGGAGGGCTGGCGGCTCAGTCGTCGAAGGGCTTGAACTGTTCCACTGCGACGATCCTGCTCTTGCTGCCGTGGGCAACGTGGCAGATGATCATCTCTCCGGGTGCCAGATAGGGGTCCGCCACGGGAAGCACGCCCTGGAGCCTGGGGCTCATGGAGTTACTGAGCTGCTTCAGGACGGTGGGCAGTGCCGGGCGATGCGTGCACAGCACCACGGCCCGCTGCTTGTCGAACAGCGCGTCAACAGCAGCCGCCGTCTTCTTCGGGTTCCGCGCGTGCCGGTGCTCCGTCAGGGCGTCCACGAGCTTCACCTTGGCGTCCGAGGCCTTGGCATAAGGCGCGATGGTGGAGACACACCGCCGCCACGGACTGGTGACCACGCGCATCGGCTTCCACACCCGGAGAAGCCTGCTGACGGCCTGGGCCTGCCGGACACCCGTGGCCGCGAGGGGACGTTCGCCTTCGGCTTTTGTCCAGGAGGACCGCGGCTTGGCCTTTGCATGGCGCACGATGACCAGCGGCCAGGTGTGAAGCTCTCCCCGGGCGTGCGCCTCCGCCAGGAACTCAAGCGGCGCAATGTCCGATGGATTGGACAGCATGGTGGCCGCCCTCTCGGGAGTGCACCACATGACGCTGTCCACTTCCTTGCCGTCAGGGCGCAGCTGAGCTCCGTTGACGACTTCCACCGCCCAGTAATGGACCACCTTCAGTCCCGCAGGGACGTGGTAGTGGATCGGCGGGAGCGGGATGCCCAGGGGAGCCTGCAGCCCGATCTCTTCCATCACTTCCCGGACGGCGCACTCAGGCACTGTCTCGCCGGCGTCGAGCTTGCCTTTCGGCCACGACCAGTCGTCATACCTGGGCCGGTGGATCAGCAGGACTTCCAGCTGATCGTTCTTGACGCGCCAAGGTATGGCGCCGGCCGCGGTAACGGCAACGGGCTCGCCGGGGTGGTCGGTCTGGTCTGCTACCGGTGAATCGCTCTTCAAACTCTGGTCCTACCGCCGGGCTGTTGCGCGCTGGCGGGAACGGGAGGCCAGGAGCCAGGACTGGACGTCGTCGAGTTCCCTGCCGTCCTCGTCAAGGTGGTGCCGGGTCCAGTCCCCATTGCTGTCCAGGTGCCAGCTTGCGGTTTCGGGGTCCATGTAGCGGCGCAGCATGTCCAGGACATACGTGGTGTCCTCGCCGCCGGAGAGCTGTACCAGCGCCTCAACCCGGCGGTCCAGGTTGCGGTGCATCATGTCGGCGGAGCCGATGTAGACCACGGGATTGCCCGCATTTGCGAAGGCAAAGACGCGGGAATGCTCGAGGAAACGGCCAAGGACGGAGCGCACCGTGATGTTCTCGCTCAGCCCGGGGATGCCCGGCCGGAGCGAGCAGATTCCGCGCACAATGACGTCCACCTTCACGCCGGCCTGCGATGCCCTGTAAAGGGAGTCGATGATGGCCTCGTCCACCATGGAGTTGACCTTGATCTGCACGCGGGCCGCAATTCCGGCGCGGGCGTTGCGGATCTCGGTCTCGATCCTGTCGATCAGTCCGGAGCGCACCGAGCGCGGTGCCACCAAGAGCCGCTTGAAGGTGGACTTCGGGGCGTAGCCGGAGAGCTGGTTGAAGAGCTTGGACAGGTCTTCGCCCACCTGCTCGTTGGCGGTCAGGAGGCCAAGGTCCTCGTAGTAGCGCGCCGTGCGGGGGTGGTAGTTGCCCGTTCCGATGTGGCAGTAGCGGCGCAGCCCGTCAACCTCCTGGCGCACTACCAGCGACAGCTTGCAGTGCGTCTTCAGGCCCACGATGCCGTACACAACATGCACGCCGGCCTGTTCAAGCTTGCGCGCCCAGGAGATGTTGGCCTGTTCATCAAAACGGGCCTTGATCTCCACCAGGGCCAGGACCTGCTTGCCCGCCTCCGCCGCGTCGATCAGGGCATCCACAATCGGCGAGTCGCCGGACGTGCGGTACAGGGTCTGCTTGATGGCCTGGACCTTGGGGTCGGCGGCCGCCTGCTCCAGGAACGCCTGCACAGAGGTGGAGAAGGAGTCATAGGGGTGATGCAGCAGGATGTCGCGACGGCGCATGGCGGCGAAGACGTTCGCCGCCTTGGACGTTTCGGATTCGTTCAGGTACCGGGAGGTGTGCGGCACGTGCTTCGGGTAGTGCAGGTCTGCCCGGTCAATCCCCGCAATGACGGACAGTCCGCGGAGGTCCAGCGGCGCAGGTACCGAGTAGACCTCGGATTCCTCCACTCCCAGTTCCCGGATCAGCAGGGCCCGGATGTTGGGGTTGATGTCGTGGGTGACTTCGAGGCGGACGGGAGGGCCGAACCGGCGGCGCAGGAGTTCCTTCTCCAGGGCCTGCAGGAGGTTCTCGGCGTCATCTTCCTCCACCTCCACGTCCTCGTTGCGTGTGACGCGGAACGTGTGGTGCTCGAGGACCTCCATGCCGGCGAAGAGTTGGTCCAAGTGGACGGCAATGACTTCCTCAAGGGCGATGAACCGGGCAACGCGCCCTGGCACGGAGCCCGCGCGCGGACCGTCGATGGAGATCAGGCGCGGCAGTTGGTCCGGCACCTTGACACGTGCGAACAGCTCCTTGTCGCTCACAGGGTTCCGGACCACCACAGCCAGATTCAGGGACAGCCCCGAAATGTAGGGGAAGGGGTGTGCAGGGTCCACCGCGAGCGGGGTAAGGATGGGGAAGACCTTTTCCGCGAACATGACGCTGAGGCGGTGCTTGGCATCCTCGTCGAGCTCGTCCCAGTGCATGAGGTGGATGTGCTCGTACGCGAGGGCGGGCCGGATCTGCTCGGCGTAGACCTTGGCGTGGCGTTCCTGCAGCTTGTGCGCCGCCTCGCCGATCTGCTCGAGGACCTGGACGGGGCTGAGGCCGGCGGGGGAGGGCACCGCGAGTCCGGTGGCGATCCGCCGCTTCAGGCCGGCTACCCGGACCATGAAGAACTCGTCGAGGTTGGAGGCGAAGATCGACAGGAAGCTGACCCGCTCGAGCAGGTAGAGGTTGGGGTCTTCGGCCAGTTCAAGGACCCGGGCGTTGAAGGCAAGCCAGCTCAGTTCCCGGTCCAGGAACCGGTCACGGCTGATTTCGCCCTCCGGCTCAAGGATGGCGGCGAATTCAGGGATGTCGATCCGGTCCTGCGTGGCACGGGACGCGGGCACCTCGGAGGAGCCGAAACGGGCACGCACGGGGGCCGCCTTGATTTCGGTCGTTGCTGATCCGGCGGATTCCGGTTGCATGCTCTCTCCTTGATGCTGGGGGATTTAGCTTCAACCTTACAATCATCCGCCCCGGCGGGACCCGCAGATTTAGCGGGGACCGCGCTCAGCGTCGAATGACTGGGCTATCGCCCGTCCAGCGGCCCATACATGACATCGACGTCCCACCGGGTGAAGCCCAACCGGCGGTACAGCGACACGGCCGGAGTGTTGTCCGCATCCGTGTAGAGCATGACGGCGTGAAGGCCCTGCTGCTGCAGGTACCGGATGCCGGCGACCGTCAGTGCTTTGCCCAGGCCCATGCCCTGAGCTGCGGGCGTGACCCCGACGACGTAAACCTCGCCGATCGCGGGATGGGCGCCGTGCTGCGGGTGGACCTTGGTCCAGTGGAAGCCGAGCAGCCGGCCGTCCCTGTCCTCGGCGAGGAGGAAGCCTGCGGGATCGAACCACGGCTCCGCCATCCGCGCCTCAAGGTCTGCCCTGGTCATGGACCCCTGTTCCGGGTGGTGGGCGAACGCCTCGCGGTTGGCCGCCAGCCAGGCGTCCTCGTCCTTGCCCGGCTGAAAGGCGCGCAGCACCACGCCGTCCGGAAGCGCGACGTCGGGCAGTTCAGCCGCCGCTGTGGCCAGCCGCATCTTCCACAGTTCCCGGACGGGGCCGTATCCGTAGCGGGCGGCCAGTTCCGCGGCGGCCTCGTGGTTGCCGTGGGACCAGGCCTTGAGCCCGTCGAATCCCCGGACGGACTTCAGGGAGCCCACGAGCCTGTCCGCCACACCCTGGTTTCGGTAGCTCGGGTGCACGGCGATCTCAAGGACGCCCGTGGCGTCCTCCTCCTCAACGACGACGGCGAAGCCTGCCAGATCCTGGGCTGTGGCGGGATCGGAATCCTCGTCCGGCGCGTAGAGGGCCAGGGTCAGCAGGGAGTGGGGGCCGGCGTCCGCGGCGCGCAGCGTCACCAAGGTCTGTTCCGAGATGGAAGGGTTGCCGTCCGACTCCTCGGCCGCTTCCAGCAGGGTCCTGATGTCCCGCAGCAGCTGTTCGTCAACACCGCCCTTGACGACGGTGACTGGCCAATTCTCCGGGTGCGCAGGGCTCATGGTCTCAAGGCTATACGCAGTGACCGCAGAGATGCCCGATTTGGAGCCGCCGGGAGATGCCGCTATAGTCGATATCTCGTTCGGCTTCTGAAGCTGAATGTGAGGGGGATCCACCAGTGGGGTGGCCTCGATACGTTCGACCCGTATGTCCTCCACTCAAGAACCGCAAAAGGCCCGGACTCAAAAGAGCCCGGGCCTTTTGCGTTGCTTAGAGATTGCCTTGGTTGAGGCTAGCGGCGGGACCGGTCAGGCCTCGGCAAGTTCCTCGTCCTCCTGCTGGCGCACCAGCGTGAGCCGGTACCCGACGTTGCGGACAGTGCTGATCAGGTTCTCGTGGTCCGCGCCCAGCTTGGCACGCAGTCGACGCACGTGCACATCGACGGTGCGCGTGCCCCCGTAGTAGTCATAGCCCCACACCTCGGTCAGCAGCTGCTGGCGCGTGAATACGCGGCCGGGGTGCTGCGCGAGGTACTTGAGGAGCTCGAATTCCTTGAACGTCAGGTTGAGCGCCGCGCCGTTGACCCGCGCCGTGTAGCTCGCCTCGTCGATGACGACGCCGGCAGCCCGGATCTCGGACGGGGTGTCCTCCTCTTCGGGGACGGCCCGTGCCACGGAGAGTCGGATCCTGGCTTCCACCTCGGCGGGGCCGGCGGAATCCAGGACGATGTCATCGACCGCCCAGGCGGAAGACACGGCGGCCATGCCGCCTTCGGTGAGGATCAGCACCAGCGGGGCGCTGAGGCCTGTTGCTTTCAGGAGCTGGGTGAGGGACCGGGCCCCCACGAGGTCTTTGCGCGCGTCCAGGAGGACGATGTCGCAGGGGTCCGTTTCCAGCAGGGCGGTGGGCTCGGCCGGGAGGATGTGAACCCGGTGGTTCAGGAGCTCCAAGGCAGGCAGGATGTCCACCGAGGATCCGGTGCTGTTGGTCAGTAACAGGATGTGCGACATTGTTCCTCCAAGGGGCCGTCCGCGCATCATTGGGCGACTGAACCGGGCTTTCACCGGCCGGTACTGTGCTGGCCGCAGGAGGCGCGGACACGCTGGCGGGCCAGTGTCTCCATTTTCCCTGCGGGAAGCGTAGCTGAGCTTTGAGTATACCCAACGGCTCTCTGGCCGACACTGATTCACGCCTGCAACGCGCCTCATTTGCGACATATGGCAGTCACATAGGGCAGGATTGAACCGTCAGGGCTCCAGCCCAGCCCGTCAACGGCCCAACCCGCCGACGGCACCGCCCGCCCGACGGCCAGCCCGTCAAGGCACAGGCAGATGAGGACGCAGCGAAGTTGAGTGCAGAGTCAAGAGGAGGACGCGATGGCCGCGCCTGAGATGAGCGCTGCCGCGCCTTCCGGGGCCGCCGTGGGGTCCTGGAGCATCGGGGTCATCGGCCTCGCCGGACTGGCCGTCATCATCGCCAGCATTTACCGGACGCCGGATGTCCTGCTTGCTGTGGCCGTGGTGGTTGCCCTGGCCGTTGGCCTGGGCTGGCCGCATTACCTCGGCATCCCGGCCAAGAAGACACTCGCGGCGGTGATCGGGCTCTCGGGCGCCGGTTCGGCCGTGGCGGCGGCCACCGTTCCCGCGCCCGGCTACCTTGACTGGACGCCCGGATTCATCGCCTTGGGGGTCATGTCCGTATTCCTCGTCCAAATCGTGCGCGGAACGGGCCAGGCGCAACGGCTGGAATCAACGCTGGGCTGCTGTGTGGGCGTTCTCCTGTCCTGCCTGGGTGCAGGGTGGATCGCCGGGGCCCGGTTCAACGGGGTCAAGGAAATGATGCTTGTGGCCGGTGTGAGCGCTGCGGTTGCCCTGCTGACGGGCCTGATCCGCTGGCCTGACAGCATCGTCGCTCCGCTGGGGATCATTCTGGCAGGACTTGCCGGGCCGCTGGCCGGGCTCGTTCTCTCCGACGTCGCCGTGCTGCCCGCCGCAGTTTTCGGTGTGGTGGTGGGGTCGGTGCTCGTCAGCTTCCGGCGGCTCGTGACGTTGCGGAGTGTCCCCCTGAACTTTCCGGCTGCCCTGGGGATGGGACTGGCGCCCGTTTCGGCAGTTGGATCACTTGCCTACTTCATAGACAAACTACTCATCTACTAACGCGTTAGGATGGCACCATGTCCGTACTTGCATATGAAATTTTCTTCCTTGTCCTGCTCGGCATCGCGAGCCTTGCCATGGCTTGGTTTGCCGGCTATGTGGTCTACCGCCTGTTCAAGGGACAGAAGTAGAACCACTTCCCTGTTAGCTGCTTCAAGAGGTAACAGCTGTGCCTATCGAGATACCCACAGACCTGACTCCCGAACTGGTCCCGTTGTCCTGGCTCATTGGTGAGTGGGAGGGCCTCGGACGGCTCGGATCAGGCGACGAAGGGTCTGAGCATTTTCTTCAGCACGTTTCGTTCACCCATAACGGGTTGCCGTACCTGCAGTACCGTGCAGAAAGCTGGCTGACCGACGAGGACGGCACCAAACTCCGGCCCCTCACGGTCGAGACCGGATTTTGGGCGCTTGAGCGCAAACAGCTGGATGCCGACGGCGGTCCCGGGCTTATTCCCGCGGATATCGTGCCGGCGTTGAAGAGCGCTGACGAGGTGGAGGCGCTGCGGAACAAGGACGGCGGATTCGACATCTCCGTGTCCATCTCCCATCCGGGCGGGATTTCGGAGCTGTACTACGGCCAGATCAAGGGGCCGCAGATCCAGCTGAGCACCGACATGGTGATGCGGGGGAGCCACTCGAAGGACTACAGCGCGGCCACCCGGATCTTCGGTTTGGTGGACGGGAACCTGCTGTGGCGGTGGGATGTTGCCACCGGCGGCGCCTCCTCGGCCACGTCGTCGGAGCCGGGCAACGGTCTGGAAGCACACGCCTCGGCGTTCCTGAAACGTGTCTCCTGATCCTCGAGCTGACGTCCCCTTAGAGCACTGACGTCCCGGCTCCGGCCGGTTGTCGGGGCCGATATTCGCTGCTGTTCGAAGCGCCTTCCGTCAGTTACGTTGGCCTGAGGTCTCTGACCCTCTGCCCGATGCAACCCAGGGAGCACGTCATGGATGAAGCCCAAGCCCCGGCGGACTACAGCGACCTCAAGGCGCTGTTCTTCAACGGCACCCTCAAACGCTCCCCGCTAAAGAGCAACACCGAAGGGCTGATCCGGCTCAGCCGCCGCATTATGGAAAAGCGGGGGGTGGCCACCCGCTTGATCCGGACCGTGGACCATGACATCGCCAGCGGCGTCTACCCCGACATGCGGGAGTACGGCTGGGAGACCGACGAATGGCCCGAGCTGTACCCGGCGGTGCAGGAGGCCGACATCGTGGTGGTCGCCGGGCCGATCTGGCTCGGTGACAACTCATCCCAGACCAAGAAGCTTATCGAGCGCCTCTACGCACACTCCGGGCAGCTCAATGAGAAGGGCCAGTGGGCGTTCTATCCGAAAGTGGGCGGCTGTCTGATCACCGGGAACGAGGACGGCATCAAGCACTGCTCGATGAATGTCCTCTACAGCCTGCAGCACATAGGGTTCACCATTCCGCCCCAGGCTGATGCCGGCTGGATCGGCCCGGTTGGTCCCGGGCCCAGCTACCTCGACGAGGGGTCCGGCGGGCCGGAGAGTGACTTTACCAACAGAAACACCACGTTCATGACGTGGAATCTCCTGCATCTGGCCCGGACTCTCAAGGACGCCGGCGGGATTCCCGCGTACGGCAACCTTCCGGAAGAATGGAAGGCCGGATCGAAGTTCGGTTTCGAAAACCCGGAATACCGCTGAGCGGGCCGGGACGCCGGACCCCACCGAGCCGGGGTGCACCGATTCGCTGCTCCGGAATACCCACCTAGCCAAGGACGTTCCCTTCATATGACTATCAAGAGCCCTCTGTTGTCGCGCCCTGGAGCCGTCGAAGCGGGCGGCGCCGATTCCGGCGTCGCATCCCACTATGGTGAGCCGCTGCGCGAACAGCGCGCCCTCGCTGCCGGGACCGCCGTCGTCGACCTTTCCCACCGCGGCGTGGTGACCGTCAGCGGACCCGACCGCCTGAGCTGGCTCAATACGCTCTCCTCCCAGCAGGTCACCAACCTGCAGCCCGGTGAGTCCAGCGAGCTGCTGCTGCTGAGTGTGCAGGGCCGCATCGAATTTGACGCCCGGGTAGTGGACGACGGCGGGACCACCTGGCTCATTGTGGAAGCCGCCGAGGCTGCCCCGCTCGCAGAGTGGCTGAACAAGATGAAGTTCATGCTGCGTGTGGAAATCGCGGACGTCTCGGATGACTGGGCCGTGCTGGGATCCACCCGGGCCGTGCCGGAATGGTCCGCCCTGAAGGTCTGGCAGGACCCCTGGCCGCACGTCGGCGCCGGTGGGTACGCCTATTCGGTAGTGGGCGAGGACACCCATCCCGGCGCAGAGCGTCCCTGGTTTGAATACCTGGTCCCTGCCGCGGAGCTGGAAGCAACGGTGGCCCACCGGCCGCTGGCCGGAGTCTCGGCATCCGAAGCCCTGCGCATCGCGGCCTGGCGGCCCCGGCTCGGGGCCGAAACGGACGACAAGACCATCCCGCACGAGCTGGACCTGCTCCGGACCGCCGTCCACCTGGCCAAAGGCTGCTACAAGGGCCAGGAGACCATTGCCCGTGTGCACAACCTGGGCCACCCGCCGCGCAGGCTCGTGTTCCTGCAGCTCGATGGCTCCCAGCACACCATTCCGGAGGCCGGGAGCCCCGTGTTCGTGGGCGAGCGCAAGGTGGGAACTGTCACGTCCGTGGCCCAGCACTACGAGATGGGTCCCATTGCACTGGCGGTCATAAAGCGTTCCGTCGGGCCGGATGAAATACTGACTGTCATGGACGGTGAAGAGCCGTACACAGCCGCGCAGGAAGTAATCGTGGCTCCCGACGCCGGGCAAGTGGTTGGCCGGCAGACCGGATTCCTGAGGGGGACCCACAAATGACAGACCAGACGGACCCGCACTCCCCGGGCGGCACCGCCGCCGGGATGGACGAGGAGACGCTCGAACTCGCGCACCGGCTCTTCGACGCCGCACGCAACGGCGAAACCGAGATGCTCCGCAGTTACCTCAACGCCGGTGCCCCCGCCACGCTCACCAACGCCGCCGGGGACTCGCTGCTCATGCTCGCGGCCTATCACGGGCATGCCGAGACTGTGCAGCTGATCCTGTACCACGGCGGGGACGCGAACCAGGCCAACGGGCGCGGACAGACGCCCCTGGCGGGCGCGGTCTTCAAGGGCTACACGGACGTGGCCCGGGTACTGCTCGACGCCGGCGCCAATCCCGACGCCGGAACCCCCTCGGCGCGCGCTGCGGCGGACATGTTCGCCCGCAAGGACATCCAGGACCTGCTGGCTTAGGCACTCACCGCCGGCCCAGCACCCAGCAGCCGCCTGCACCTAAAGGAATTCTTTTTGGAAAACGTCAGCAGGCCGTGGCCTGCCCTCTGGTCTCTGGTCATCGGATTCTTCATGATCCTGATCGACACCACCATCGTTTCCGTGGCCAATCCGCGGATCATGGAGGGACTGCGGACGGACATCACCGCCGTCATCTGGGTCACGAGCGCCTACCTGCTGGCGTATGCCGTGCCGCTGCTCATCACCGGGCGGCTGGGGGACCGCTTCGGGCCCAAGCGCCTTTACCTGTCCGGACTCGTCGTTTTCACCGTTGCCTCGCTGTGGTGCGGGTTGTCCGGCAGTGTCCAGATGCTGGTCGCTGCCCGTGTCCTTCAAGGTCTCGGTGCTGCACTCATGACGCCACAGACCATGGCCGTGATAACCCGGATCTTTCCGCCGGACCGGCGTGGAGCCGCCATGGGGCTGTGGGGTGCCACCGCAGGCATGGCCACGCTGGTGGGTCCGATCCTCGGAGGCGTGCTGGTGGACGGGCTGGGCTGGGAGTGGATCTTCTTCATCAATGTCCCGATCGGGATCGTGGGATTCATCCTCGCCTGGCGTTTCGTGCCGTCCCTGACGACCCATCCGCACAGGTTCGACGTTCCCGGCGTGGTGCTCAGCGCCGTCGGGCTTTTACTGCTGGTGTTTGGCCTCCAGGAGGGCGAGACCTACAGCTGGGGCACCATTGCCGGGCCCGTGACGGTCTGGGGGCTGATCATCAGCGGAATCGTGGTGCTGGCGCTTTTCGTCGGCTGGCAGGCCGTGAACAAAGGCGAACCGCTCTTGCCGCTGGGCCTCTTCAAGGACCGCAATTTCTCGCTCGCCAACATCGGGATCACCACGGTGGGGTTCACCGTTACGGCCTTCGGGCTGCCGCTGGTCTTCTACTACCAGATGGTGCGTGGCATGACGCCCACGCAGTCGGCGCTGATGATGGTGCCGATGGCGCTGATTTCCGGCGGCCTGGCCCCGGTGGTCGGCAGGATCATTGACCGGGTGAACCCGAAATACCTCACCTCCGCCGGGCTGCTGCTCATGGCAGTGGCGCTGTTCTGGAACTCTGCCCTCATGCACCCGGACACCCCCGTGTGGCTGTTCCTGCTGCCGAGTGCCCTGCTTGGTTTCGCGAATGCGGGCATCTGGGCTCCGCTGAGTTCCACGGCCACCCGCAACCTGCCGCCGCGGCAGGCCGGTGCCGGGGCCGGCGTGTACAACACCACCAGGCAGATCGGCGCCGTCCTCGGCAGTGCGGCCATTGCTGTCCTCATGCAGGCCCGGCTCGCGGCCGAGCTTCCGGCCGCCGGCGCGCCAGGGGAGGCCGGCGCGGGCGGGCCGGGCGGCGAGGCAATGAGCTTCGGCGGCCGGCTGCCCGAGGCGCTCCACGAGGGATTCTCGACAGCGATGGGCCAGTCGATCATGCTGCCTGCGGCCGTGATCGTGCTGGGCGCCGCGGTGGCCCTTTTCTTCGCCCGGCCGAATCCGGTCCACGGCTGGGGCGGGCAGCAGCCGGCGGCTGCGGAAACGGCAGCGGCCAAGTCGCCCTAGCCGCGTTGCCTCAGCCCAGCAGCACGCTGGTCTCGATGCCGCCCGTAGCGAAACCCAGGCTCCGCGCAATGGCCAGTGAGCCCTTGTTGCTGACGTCGGTGCGCCACTGCAGCGTCAGCCCCGATGCGAGCGCCTCGTGGGCTGCGATCGACGCTGCCAGCGACCCCACGCCGCGGCGGCGCCACCGCGGTGCCACGAGCACGCCCATGTGGGCCAGAATCCCTTCCCACTCCGAGTACGCGCCGCAGGCCACAGGCACGGTGCGGCCATCCTCACGGTGCAGGATCGTATAGCGGTTTTCGAGGTCTGAGAGCCCCACTTCGTTGACGTCGTCAGGCGGGCACAGCCCCTCCAGTTCGATGGCCTCCGGATTCCCGTGGGAGACGGTCAGTTCCCCCGAGAGCTCCAGCAGCGGCAGGTCGTCAGCGAAGAACAGCGCGGCAGAGCCCTGGCCGTGGCCGCCGTGCTGCCGTGTGATGGTCAGCAGCGTCACGTGCTGGGCCATTTCCTCATCGGCGATTCCGGCGGCGGCGTCCAGGGCCCACTGCGGCCCCACAAGCGCGGAACTGCCGAACAGGCGGACGAACTCCACGGAGCGGGCCGAATCGTCCGCCCGGGTGATACGCTCGCCGGTTTCCAGTGCGCTGGCGAAAGCGCCGTCGTCGAGCCCCAGCCGGCGTGCCCAGGCCAGCTGAATGATGGCGGCGGAGTGGGACTCAAGGCTCATGACTCCAGCCTACCGACACGCGCCGCCCACGAAGTGCGAATGGACACCTAAGCCCTTCCGGGGACGCGCGAACGGGCAGATAATGCCCTCAAAAGTCAGGGAAGAGGGCATTATCTGCCGGTTCGCGCCGCGGGAAGCGGCGGGCAGGAGCGGCGGGTTAGCCGAAGAGGACCGCGGCTTCGTCGTAACGGTGCTGCGGGACGGTCTTGAGCTTTCCGAGGGCCGCTTCGAAGCCGACGTGGTCGATGTCGGTGCCGTTCAGGGACACCATCGTGCCCCAGCGGCCTTCGACCACTGAGTCGATGGCGGCCATGCCAAGGCGGGTGGCCAACACCCGGTCGAAGGCGGACGGAACGCCGCCGCGCTGGATGTGGCCCAGGATGGTGGCGCGGGTTTCAATGCCGGTCCTGGCTTCGATTTCCGGGGCGAGCTGGTCGGCGATGCCGCCCAGCCGCGGCCGGCCAAACGTGTCCAGGCCGCGTTCGGAGTGCGGGGACTCCATGTGTTCCGGCACGAAGCCCTCGGCTACCACCACAAGCGGCGCACGGCCACGGTCATGGGCTTCGGTCACCCATTTGGTGATCTGCTCGATGCTGACCTTCTGCTCCGGAATCAAAATGGCGTGGGCGCCCGAGGCCATGCCGGCATGCAATGCGATCCATCCGACGTGGCGGCCCATGACCTCGGCGATCATGCAGCGGTGGTGTGATTCTCCGGTGGTGCGCAGACGGTCGATGGCTTCGGTGGCGATCTGGACGGCGGTGTCGAAACCGAACGTGTAGTCCGTGGCGTCGAGGTCGTTGTCCACGGTCTTGGGAACGCCCACGATTTTCAGGCCGGCGTCTGTGAGGCGCTTGGCGGCCGCGAGGGTGCCTTCGCCGCCGATGGCGATGATGGCGTCAATGCCGAGCCGGTCCATGTGGGCCTTGATGACTTCCGGTCCGCCGCCGTTCTCGAACGGGTTGGTGCGGGAGGTACCAAGGATGGTGCCGCCCTGCTTGGCAATGCCCCGGACGAGCGTGCGGGGGATCGGGATGATGTCCCCCTCGACCACGCCGCGCCATCCGTCGAGGAACCCCACGAATTCGTGGCCGTGGATGGCGATGCCCTTAAGGACCGCACCGCGGATCACGGCATTCAGTCCGGGGCAGTCGCCGCCGCTGGTGAGGATTCCAATTTTCATTATTTCGGCTCAAATCCTGGTTCGAAGGTATACGGGCAGAGCGCCACGCTGAGCTCACCTAGATTCTAGTGGGCAGTGTGGTCGAGGACACAAACGATGACATGCAGTGCCCGCCGGGGGCGTTCGGCTTAAGCAGAGGTGCCCCTGCTCCGTGGAGCAGGGGCACTGAACCGGTCGGCCGCCGTCGTCCGTCAGGAGCGCTTGCCGCGCTTCTCGAGGAAGGATTCGAGGGCGATGACGTTGCTCTGGTTCGGCAGGACCAGCCATGCCGCCAGATAGAACACCACAGCCGGACCGGGCAGGAGGCAAAAGATGAGGAAACCGATCCGGACGTAGGCGACGTCCACATTGAACTTGTCGGCGATCCCGCCGCAGACTCCGCCGAGCCAACGCTGCGGACCGCGTTTCAGGCCGAGGCCCCTGACGATGCTGTAGAACTTTTCCATGCCTCAAGCCTTCCCGGTTGTGGGGCCATTGTCACGTCGGCGGGCTGAAAGCAGCCCGCCGATGACCAGGGCGGCGCCGGCGCCGATCATGAGCCCGATCAGGACGTACGTTCCGTTCAGGACCACGATCCCCAGCTGGGAGACGATGATCAGGACGGCCAGCGCGAGAACCACGAGCCCCCAGACGATGGTCCCGACGCGTGCCGAATCGGGGGCTGGCTCACCCTGCTCGGCCGTCAGCGGATCCGGGGCCTTGGAGGTGCCGGGCGTGGAGGAGGGGTCCGGTTTGGGGTCGAAGCTGCTCATGTCAGTTTCCTTCCTGGATGGTGATGGTGCTGACCGTGCCGTCGATCTGCAGGATCAGCCGGGCGCCGGGCCTGTCCGTGTTGTAGCTGCTCTGCCTGGAGGTGATGCCGCCGCGGTGGTTCGTGCCTTCATGCAGGTTCCCGAGCGTCATGTCGGCCCGGACGTCCACCGGCACTGTCCTCGGCAGGATGACCGTGACGTTGCTGGCGGTCACGTCCATGGGGACGACGACGTCGGCGGGCAGCGGCGCGGCCGGGTTCAGTCCGGTGAGGTCAACGGTTCCCCGTCCTCCGGTGATCTGGAACCCGTCGCGGGCCTGCTCGATGCTCGCGGGGTTCCAGTCTGCGTTCTGGAAGCGGAAGCGGTCACCGTTCGCAACCGAGTTGAAGATGCCGCCGACGACCAGGGCGACCACGGCCAAGAAGCCGAGGATCCCGGAGGTCCTGCCTCGGAGGCCGGCCAGCAGGATTCCGAGGCCGAGGACGGCAGCGCCGCTGGCCCAAACTACAGCGTTCGCGGAATCGCCCAGATCAATCACGTTTCCGGCGTCGAGCGCTTTGAGCGAGCCGCCGACCAGCAACGCGAGGCCTGCGGTGATGGCGACGGCGGGGGCGCCAGGGCCTGCCGGCTTTGACTTCGGTGCGGGAACGGGTGTCGGCACCGGTGCCGGTCCGCGCGGCGGTACGCTGCCGAAGCCGCCGCCGTACGGCGGGACATGCCCCTGGCCGGCGCCGCCGTACGGTGTTTGGGTGCCGTACGGGGTGTTGGGGGCGTACGGGCTGTTGGGCGCGTACGGCGGGTGGGGTTCCGACGCCGGCCCCGCACCGTACGTCGTCGACGCGGCTGGCGTCCCCGCAGCGAACGCGGCTGCAGAGCCGTCGGCGGGGGAGCCGCCGGTGGCTGTGTATCCATATGCGGAGCTGCTGTCCGCCGGTGTGTGGTTCATGGCTGCTCCAGTGCGCTTTCTGTTGCGCTGGGTGAGGAAGTAGATGAGGTAAACGAGGCCGCCGATCCAGAACAGCGCCCAGAAGAAGCCGAAGCCATCGCGGCCCCAGCCCCAGTAACCGCCGCCCATGCCCGTGAAGCCGATAACCGTGGTGACCAGGGCGCCCGTCATGCCGCTGGTCCAGCGGCCGGCCCCTGCTTCCTGCGTGTGGATCCGGCCGTCCGGCTCCGGGAGGAGCGCCCAGCCGATGCCGTAAAGCACGACACCGATGCCGGCAAACAGGGTCAGCACGATGAAGATGCCCCGCACGATCAGTGGATCGATGCCCATCCGCTCGGCGATGCCGCTCGAGACGCCGCCGATCCAGCGGTCAGGTCCGCGGTATACGCCGTGGCTGCGGATCCAGTCGAAGAAGTCCAGTTGCCGGGGCGCCTGGCCATAGCCCGTGCCGAAGGCAGGACCGCCGGCGGCAGGACCACCGGATCCGCCGCGGCCGCCGGGAAGGCCGTGGGTGTCGTGCGGAGGGAGCAGGGGCTCTGTCTGCGGGCCGGTCGTGGCCTCGTGCCGGGGTTCGGCGGGACCGTCGGCAGGACTGTCAGCGGACGGCTCCGGCGGGGATGGCTTGGATGCCTCAAGGGGACGAGTCTGGTCGTCCGACATGTCAGAGGGCTGTTGCCCATCAGAGGGATTTGGGTTTTGCGAGTTCATACTTCGATACTGCCGTTCCAGGGTCTCCGCCTCTATTGGGGAGTACCCTGAGCCGCCCCTGACTGGCCCCTGGTCCGGGCCGGAATGCGGTCCCCGAAACCCTGATCCGTGTTTGGATTGATGCATGACCACCGTTCCCGTCCGCCCGCCGCTCGTCCGCAGCAGCGACCGCGTGATCGCCGGAGTCTGCTCCGGCCTGTCAGCGCACCTCGGCTGGCCGGTCCGGATGGTGCGCCTCGGGATGGCCGTGGCCGCGCTCGCCGGCGGCGCGGGGCTCGTTTTCTATGCGTGGCTCTGGATCATGGTTCCTACCGCAGACGAAGCCGCCCGGCGGAACGCAAAGCGCCCGGCGTCGCCCATTGCACCGGCAGTGAGCGGCCCCGCAGTGAGCGGGCCCGCGGTGACCAGCCCCATGGCGGGCGATCCCGCAGTCCAGTCCGCCGTCGTCCCCCAACCTTCCGCGGCCGCCTTCCCGTCCGCAGCGTACGACGCCGGAACCTCCTTCCAGCCGACGCCGGCCGGCCCGGGGCCCGGGGCCACCGGCCCGGCTGTCGAGGGCATCGCCGCCGGAGGCACGGGGGCCTGGTTCCGGGTGCGCAGCATGCGCTATGGCAAGGAAATACTGCTTGGTTCGGGCCTGCTGCTGGTGGCAGGGATCCTGATTGCCAGGCTGCTCGGTGCGGACGTCCCGCTGGGGACGCTCATCCCCGCCGCGGCCATCCTCGGCGGTGCCGCCATCGCCTGGATGCAGCTCGACGAGACACGCCGCGCCGGTCTGGTGGACAAGACCAAGGCGGACCAGGCGGGCGGCTGGGCGCGGCTGGCCGCCGGGCTGGCGCTCGTAGTGGCAGGCGTGCTCGTGATGGTGTCCGGCTCCGGCTCCTGGGAACAGACCTGGCTGGCGCTGCTGGCGTCCGTGGCGGTGCTCGGCGGTGTGGCGCTGGTGCTGCTGCCGTGGGGCCTGAAGTTCTGGCGCGACCTCGAGACCGAACGCGCCGGCAGGGTGCGCGAGAGCGAGCGCGCGGAAATCGCCGCCCACCTGCACGACTCCGTGCTGCAGACCCTCGCCCTGATCCAGCGCCGCGCCGGCAACGAGCACGACGTCGTGCGGCTGGCCCGGGCACAGGAGCGGGAACTCCGCGGCTGGCTCTTCAAGGACCCGGCCAAGGAGCCCGGCCAGCTCTCTGACCGGATTAAGGCTGCCGCTGCCGAGGTCGAGGACGGCCTCGGCAACGCGGTGGACGTGGTGAGCGTGGGCGACACGGCGATGACCGACCGGCACGAGGCCCTGGTCCAGGCCAGCCGCGAGGCCATGCTCAACGCCTCCCGCCACGGTGGCGGTCCCGTCTCCGTGTACCTTGAGGTGTCCGACGGCGGCGTTGAAGTCTTCGTGAAGGACCGCGGCGCAGGATTCGAACTGCAGGCCGTCCCGGAAGACAGGCTGGGCGTCCGCGAATCAATCATTGGCCGGATGAAACGGCACGGCGGCACCGCCGACATCAACAGCAGCCCGGACGGCACGGAGGTTCGCCTGAAGCTTCCTTCCGCCGTGGCTGGAGACGGGGAAGGAAAGCCATGAGCACGCCGGCAGCGAACGGGCCACAGGCAGGAGGCCACGACGGAACCGTGAGGGTGGTGATCGTGGACGACCACGCAATCTTCCGCTCTGGCCTGAAGGCCGACCTCGATTCGCGGGTGATCGTCGTGGGGGAGGCGGGAACCGTGGAGCAGGCCATCGAGGTCATCGCCCGCACCCGGCCCGAGGTGGTGCTGCTCGACGTGCACCTCCCCGGCGGCCTGGGCGGGGGCGGACGGGAGGTCATCGCCGGCTCAGCTGCGCTGCTGGGCACCACGAAGTTCCTGGCGCTCAGCGTGTCGGACGCCGCCGAGGACGTGGTCGCCGTGATTCGTGCCGGAGCCCGCGGCTATGTGACCAAGACGATTTCCGGGGCGGAGATCACAGACGCCGTCTTCCGGGTGGCCGGCGGCGACGCCGTGTTTTCGCCACGGCTCGCCGGCTTCGTCCTGGATGCGTTCGGTACTGCCCCCGCCGACATTGCCGACGACGAACTGGACAAGCTCTCAGCCCGGGAACTCGAGGTCATGAGGCTCATCGCGCGCGGCTACAGCTACAAGGAGGTGGCGAAGGAGCTGTTCATCTCCATCAAGACCGTGGAAACGCACGTATCGGCGGTGCTGCGGAAGCTGCAGCTCTCCAGCCGGCACGAACTGACAAAGTGGGCCGCGGAGCGCCGGCTGCTCTAACCAACCCCGACGCTCCCGCACTTCCTGCCGGTTAACCACAGACGCTCTCTCACCGGGGGTGAGAGAGCGTCTGTGTAATTCTTGCGGAAAGTGCGGGAGCGTCTGCTACTGAGCCTTGCCCAGGAAGTCCTGCAGACGGGCAACACCGGTGGCAAGGTCGTCGTCGCCGAGGGCGTAGGACAGGCGAAGGTAGCCGGAGGGGCCGAAGGCCTCGCCGGGAACCACGGCCACCTCAACCTCGTCCAGGATCAGTGCCGCGAGTTCGGCCGACGCTGCAGGGCGGACGGGACCATTCGCCGTCGGGAACTCCTTGCCGAGCAGGGCGCGAACGTCCGCGTAGACATAGAAGGCGCCCTTCGGCGTCGGGCATTCGATGCCCTCAATGGCGTTGAGGCCGGCCACGATAGCCTTGCGGCGGCGGTCGAAGGCCACCTTCATCTCATCGACGGCGGTCAGCGGACCCGACACGGCGGCGAGGGCAGCGATCTGCGGGATGTTGGACACGTTGGACGTGGCATGGGACTGGAGGTTGGTGGCTGCCTTGATGACGTCGGCCGGGCCGATCATCCAGCCCACGCGCCAGCCGGTCATGGCGTAGGTCTTGGCCACACCGTTGAGGATGACGACCTTGTCGCCGAGTTCGGGGGCCGCGGTCGCGATCGAGGTGAACGGGACGCCGTCGTAGGTAAGGTGCTCGTAGATCTCGTCGGTGACCACCCAGAGGCCCTTGGCAGCAGCCCACTTGCCGATTTCGGCGACCTGTTCGGGGGAGTAAACGGAACCGGTGGGGTTGGAAGGGGAGACGAAGAGCAGGATCTTGGTGCGGTCCGTCACGGCCGCCTCCAGCTGCTCCACGGTGACGAGGTAGTCCTGCTCGGGTCCGGCGAAGACCTCCACGGGCACACCGCCGGCCAGCCGGATGGCTTCCGGGTAGGTGGTCCAAAAAGGTGTGGGGACAATCACTTCGTCGCCCGGGTCAACCAGTGTGGCGAAGGTGTTGTAGACGGCCTGCTTGCCGCCGTTGGTGACCAGCACCTGGGATGGATCGGCCTTGTAGCCGGAGTCCCGGAAGGTCTTCTCCGCAATGGCTTTCTTCAGCTCCGGCAGGCCGGCGGCAGGAGAGTAACGGTGGTACTTCGGCTGGCCTGCGGCTTCGATGGCAGCCTTGACGATGTAGTCCGGGGTGGGGAAGTCGGGCTCGCCTGCGCCGAAGCCAATCACGGGCCGGCCGGCCGCCTTTAGCGCCTTGGCCTTGGCATCGACAGCCAAGGTGGCGGATTCGGCAATGGCGGAAATGCGCTGGGAAACGCGGGCGGCAGACATGGCGGGTCCGTTCTTCGATTGCAGCTCGATAGCTGAATGGTGGAATTCGACGGAATCTACTCTATGCTGTTCACCGGATCGTTCGAGGTGGGGCACGGGTTTGTGACTGCTTGGCAGTGGGATGCCGCCGCCGAAGAACGGACCGAAACGAGGCTGGTTCGACGTGAGCGAAGTTGTTGCGTAGACTAGTTCTCCGGTGTTGAAAACACGATGATGACGTGCGCCTCAGGAGAGTTCTGGGATCGAGTGCGGCCTGAATCAGTTTTCGACCCACAGGGATCAGTGTTGGTCCATAGGGTAGTGGCGCAATTGGTAGCGCAGCGGTCTCCAAAACCGCAGGTTGCAGGTTCGAGTCCTGTCTGCCCTGCGCAAGCTGTTCCGGCGGAAGCCGGAGCAAGCGCAGCAACCATGGTTCAGTTCAGAGCCGGGTAATCCGACATTGCGAGGATGAGTGAGGACCAGGTGACCGAAACAGCTGCAAGCAGCTCCAAGGGCCGCCCCGCAAAGAACGCCGCCAAGGGCGGCTTCTTCGCTCGAATCGCACTCTTCGTCCGCCAGGTCATCGGCGAATTGAAGAAGGTCGTTGCACCGACCCGCAAGGAACTGATCAACTACACACTCGTGGTGCTGGTATTCGTGGTCATCATGATGGTCATCGTCACCTTGCTGGACCTGGGCTTCGGCACCGCGGTGAGCTGGGTCTTCGGCGGTACGGCCCCCTCGGACCGCTAAGGGCGATCGGTCCGCAGACTGCGTGGACTCTTCCGAATTTTCGGAGGAGCTGCGGAGTGTGCGGAATTGAGCCATTTAAATAGGCAAGTTAGGCAATGAGGAAGCAGGAGACCAAGTGTCTGAGCACAAGCTCGAGGTAACTGAGACTGAGCTGGATGAAACCCAGAATCCGGCGGCGGAGTCCGCCGAAGGGTCTGAGGTTGAGTCTGCTGCACCCGATTTCGACGGCGCTGCTGACGCCGACTCCGCCTCAGAGGCTGAGGACGGCGCTGCTGACGCCGCCGATGAAGCTGACGAAACTGACTCCGACGACGCCGCCGAAGGCGACGAGGAGCCGGCCGCCGAGTCGGACGCCCTGGCAGCGGCCGCCGCCAAGGCCACGGATCCCGCCGAAGAGTTCAAGGCGAAACTGCGCCGCCAGGAGGGTGACTGGTACGTCATCCACTCGTACGCCGGCTATGAGAACCGCGTCAAGGCCAACCTTGAGACCCGCATCCAGACCCTGGACATGGAAGATTACATCTTCGAAATCCAGGTGCCGATGGAAGAAGTCGTTGAGATCAAGAATGCCCAGCGCAAGGTCATCAACCGCGTCCGCATCCCCGGCTACGTCCTGGTCCGCATGGACCTGACCGACGCCTCCTGGGGCGCCGTCCGCCACACGCCCGGTGTCACCGGCTTCGTGGGCAACGCCCACAACCCCGTGCCGCTGCGCCTGGACGAGGTCTTCTCCATGCTCGCCCCGGTCTTCGAAGAAGAGCAGGCCGAGAAGGGCAAGCCGGTTAAGCACGCTGCTGCCCCGGTCGACGTCGACTTCGAAGTCGGCGAATCGGTCATCGTCAAGGAAGGTCCGTTCGAGACTCTGCCTGCCACGATCTCCGAGATCAAGGTGGAGTCCCAGACCCTGGTGGTGCTGGTTTCCATCTTCGAACGCGAAACCCCGGTTACCCTGGCGTTCAACCAGGTCTCCAAGATCTAGCAACACCCGTAGATTTCGTCCCGGAACTGCCCGCTTTATCAGTTCCGGGACGGCAGGCCGCCTCGCCATGGCGGTCAACCACCTGAGGCACGCTCCTGTGTCCCAGGACGTATTTGAGAGAAGGACCCTACATTGGCTCCCAAGAAGAAGGTCACCGGCCTCATCAAGCTGCAGATCCAGGCAGGTGCCGCCAACCCGGCCCCGCCGATCGGTCCTGCGCTTGGCCAGCACGGTGTCAACATCATGGAATTCTGCAAGGCGTACAACGCTGCAACGGAAGCCCAGCGCGGAAACGTTATTCCCGTTGAAATCACGGTCTACGAGGACCGTTCTTTCACATTCATCACCAAGACCCCGCCGGCTGCAGAGCTCATCAAGAAGGCCGCAGGCGTCGCCAAGGGTTCGGCTACCCCGCACACCGTCAAGGTTGCCAAGCTGACCCAGGCCCAGGTCAATGAGATCGCCTCCACCAAGATGGAAGACCTCAACGCCACGAGCCTTGAAGGCGCAGCGAAGATCATCGCCGGCACCGCCCGCTCCATGGGCATCACCGTCGAGGGTTAATTCCCCCGCTGCCTGATGTTGCGTTCGGTAAACCGACGACGACGGGCAGCACCGCCGGGAAACCGGCACCAATGCCGGACAACCGGCACAAACCGTAATGTCGGAAATCCGCTCCGGATAAAACCAGCCGGACTTCCGACTGTGGCAGGGCCCAGCGCGGTCCGCAGACCACAACTGCACAAGGAGAAATAAGCAGCATGGCAAAGCGCAGCAAAGCATATGAGGCAGCCGTAGCCAAGATCGAGGCAGACAAGGTTTACGCCCCGTTCGAGGCCATCAGCCTGGCGAAGGAAATCAACCCTTCGAAGTTCGACGCGACCGTTGAGGTCGCTTTCCGCCTGGGCGTTGACCCGCGTAAGGCTGACCAGATGGTCCGTGGCACCGTCAACCTGCCGCACGGCACCGGTAAGACCGCCCGCGTTCTCGTTTTCGCAACCGGCGACAAGGCTGAAGCAGCAATCGCTGCCGGCGCCGACTTCGTTGGTTCCGACGACCTGATCGAAAAGATCTCCGGCGGCTGGACCGACTTCGACGCAGCCGTTGCCACCCCTGACCTCATGGGCAAGGTTGGCCGCCTCGGTAAGGTCCTCGGCCCGCGTAACCTGATGCCGAACCCGAAGACCGGCACCGTGACCGCTGACGTCGCCAAGGCCGTCAACGACATCAAGGGTGGAAAGATCGACTTCCGTGTCGACAAGCACTCCAACCTGCACTTCATCATCGGCAAGGTTTCGTTCGACGCCGTCAAGCTGGCTGAGAACTACGCAGCCGCTCTCGAAGAGGTGCTTCGCCTGAAGCCGTCCGCTTCCAAGGGCCGCTACATCCAGAAGGCAACGGTTGCCACCACGTTCGGTCCAGGCATCACTGTTGACCCCAACGTCACCAAGGTGCTGATCGAGGCCTAACCCTCGCGAACGCCCGCCGGTTTTCCGGCAGACACGAAAAGAACCGCCCGGCACTGTGCCGGGCGGTTCTTTCGTTGCCGCTGCAGCCATAGCGGTCCTCTGGAGGAGGCAGGGCCGCGAAGCTAGGCTGAACCGGTGACGACAATGTCTTACCGCATAGAACCTCTGGTACTTCCCGCCTCCCTTAAAGCGCCGGATGCTGCTGAGTTCCTGGAGTACAGCGAGCTCAGCGATGCCCTGGTGCTGGAAACGTGGGGGAACCTTGACCGCGCCATGCCCGGTGAAGCCCGCCTGGAGGCCTGGCGGGACGACGATTACCAGCAGATGCGACTGTTCTTCGTGCGCATTGACGGGCGCATGGCCGCCAGAGCGTGGATCAGACTGCCGCTGGAAGAGAACCTGCAGGACGCCATGGTCCGGGTTGACGTGCTGAACGAGTTCACCGGCAGGGGCATCGGGCGGGCGCTGCTGAAGCACGCCGAGGATATTGCCGCGAACAGCGGCCGGACCACCCTGCAGAGCTTCACCGAGCACCCTCCCGGCTTCGACCCGGACGGATCCGGCATCCTGAAGCCGGGAACAGGCACCGGCGGAGTTCCCGCGGAGTCCCGCGCGGTCAGGTTCGCCCTGGCAGCCGGGTACACACTGGAGCAGGTGACGCGGTTCAGTGCCTTGGACATGCCGCCGTCGGGCGGGATCCTGGACGCGCTGGAACGCGAGGCGTCCGCCGTCGCCGGCGACCGCTATGAACTCCTCAGCTGGACGGACCGCTGCCCGGACGAATATGTGGACCAGATGGCCGTGCTCATGTCGCGGATGAGCATCGACAGCCCGGCCGGGGCGCTCCACTACGATCCGGAAACGTGGGATGCCAAACGGGTCCGGCACGTCGAGGATGAGTGGAAGGCAACCGGACAGGAGTCCCTCGTTGCCGTGGCACGGCACACCGCAAGCGGTGAGCTTGCTGCCTATTCGGTCCTGCAGTACTCCGCCTCGAAACCCTGGATCGCCGAGCAGGAGGACACCCTCGTGGCCGGGAAGCACCGGGGCAACCGACTGGGTATGCTGGTCAAGATCCTCAACCTGCGGCGCATGGCAGCGGAACATCCATCGGTGAAGCGGGTCCTCACGTTCAACGCCGCCGAGAACGACCATATGCTCGCAATTAATGTGGCGCTCGGCTTTCGCCCCGCCGGGTACGACGGTGAGTGGCAGCGCCGCCGCTAACCGGCATATGCTGGCGATGGATACTCCGCGTGGACTTAAACCCGTCCCTGGGACGGCAAGAGGCAGAAACGGCTGGGAAGATGCCCCATGGCAAGTGAAGTGCGGATAGAGCAGTTGTTCATCCCAAATTCCATCGATGCGCCCGACGCTGCGGACTTTTTGGCCGCAGTGGAAGTGGGCCGCAAGGTCAGGATGCAGACGTGGGGGAGCGACGACCTCGCGTACGCCCCACTGGAGAAGCTCCTGGAACTGGACGATCCCTACGAGCGGCAGGTCATCCTCGTTGCCAAGATTGACGGCGAGATCGTGGGCACCGTGGATATCGCCCTTCCCCTGACAGACAACCTTGACCTGGCCGAGTTCACGCTGGACATCCTGCCCGAATACCAAGGCCAAGGGGTGGGCCGGCAGCTGCTTGAGGCCGCGGAAGGATTTGCCCGCGATGAGGGCAGGTCCATGATCCTGATCGACACGAACCACCCCGGGGCGTCGCTGCATGAATTTGCAGAGGAGCAGCTGGTGCCGGGCTCCGGGCAGGGCTTCGTGCCGCTCGGGAGCAGGGAGGTCGATTTCGCCCGACGTACCGGCTACACCCTCCAGCACATCGAGCAGTTCAGTTCCTGCGCCCTGCCGCTCGACACCAAGCTCGTGGCGGAACTCGAGGCTGAGGCGCAGGAAACCAACAACGGCCGGTACCGCCTGCACCATTGGACCGACCGGTGCCCGGAACGCTGGCTGGAAGCCGTCGCGGTCCTGGAGAACCAGGCCGGCGGGGATGCTTTGCCTGCCCCGGATGCCGAGGGCGACGGGATGGTGTTCGATGCCCGCATCCTGCGGGAAGCGGAGGACGTGACCATCGCCCAGGGACGGCGCACGGTGGTGACCGCCGTCGAGCATATTGCCTCGGGAACGCTCGTGGGGCTGACTACCATCAGCGTCCTGGCGCAGCGGCAGGACGTTGTCTTCCAGGATGACACCGTGGTGCTGCAGGAACACCGCGGGAACAAGCTGGGCCTGCTGATCAAGGTGGCCAACATGGAGCGGCTCACGGAGCAGTTTCCCGATGCGCGCGTAATCTACACCTGGAATGCCCCCGAGAACCGGTATCTCCTGACTGTTAACCGTCAGCTGGGGTTCACGACGGCGGGTGTCACCGGGATCTGGCAGAAGGAACTTCCGGACACGGGGCCCAGTAGCAGCTAGGCCAACGATTTGGCGGTCCGGCGCCGTGTCCCGTAAGCTTGAACTACCAAAGACCGTCGGTTGTTGGAAATCCACTCTTTCGAGCTCAGCTCAACTCTGCAGTTGCGCGCGGAAGAACCAGTGGGTTTCCGGACGAAGGACCCTGACATAGGGCGGCCAACGCAGGTGAACGAAGCAAAGCTCCGCGGTTCTGAACCGCGTTGAGCCCAGCCCCGTGCATCTGCGCGGGGCGTTTTTAGTTTTAGCTCACCTGAGCGGGGACCCGGAATACCGGCACTATCCCCGGAAGGAGGGTTATGGCAACGCCTACCAAGGTTTCAGCAGTAGCTGAGATCACTAACGATTTCAAGGAATCGAACGCCGCTGTCCTGACCGAATACCGTGGGCTCACCGTTGCACAGCTCAAGCAGCTGCGTGTTTCTCTCGGCCAGGACACCAAGTTCGCGGTCGTCAAGAACACCCTGACCGCCATTGCAGCCAAGGAAGCCGGTGTCGAAGCATTCGACGGCCAGCTCGCCGGCCCCACTGCAATCGCGTTCATCAAGGGTGACGCAGTTGCAGCTGCCAAGAGCCTGACGGATTTTGCCAAGACCAACAAGCAGCTGGTCATCAAGACCGGTTACTTCGAGGGCAAGGCACTGAACGCCAGCGAAGTTGCTGCCCTGGCAGCACTCGAGTCCCGCGAGCTGCAGCTCGCCAAGGTTGCAGGCGTCCTCAAGGCCCCTGCCGCCGCTGCTGCACGCATCATCGACGCCCTGCGCCTCAAGCTTGAAGAAGAGAACGGTGCTCCGGCTGAAGCCGCTGCTCCCGCCGCTGAAGAAGCACCCGCCGCAGAAGCAGCAGAGGCCGAAGCTCCGGCTGAAGCCGCCGCAGAAGAGAAGTAATTTCTCTTTTCAAACCAGACTCCGGTGAAAAGGCACGGCATGCCGCCGCCGATCACCACTATAGGAAGGACGCCAACCATGGCGAAGCTCACCAACGAAGAGCTCATTGAAGCTTTCAAGGAACTGACCATCATCGAGCTCTCCGAGTTCGTCAAGCTCTTCGAAGAGACCTTCGAAGTTACCGCTGCTGCTGTTGCTGTTGCCGGCCCCGCTGCCGGTGGCGCTGCAGAAGAGGTTGAAGAGAAGACCGACTTCGACGTCGTTCTCGAAGCTGCTGGCGACAAGAAGATCGCAGTGATCAAGGAAGTTCGCGCCATCACTTCCCTGGGCCTCAAGGAAGCCAAGGACCTGGTTGACAGCGCTCCCAAGGCTGTTCTCGAAGGCGCCACCAAGGAAGCTGCCGAGAAGGCAAAGGAGCAGCTCGAGGCTGCCGGTGCCACCGTTACCCTCAAGTAACGACTGCTTTGCAGGAATCCCCGTCCACTCCGGTGGGCGGGGATTCCTGCATTTAAGCGGATTCCTGCGTTTAACCGGTCTGGTTGGGGTCGCTGATGTCCGCCAGCACGGCGCCGAGCGCGGCCACCAGGGCATCGGCTTCGACGAAGGCGCTGTAGCCGTGCTGGCCGGCGCCCATCGAGATGCGGCGGCCCGCAATGGTCTCGTCTGCATACACGGGCCAAGCCCTCGTGCTGCCCAGCGGGGTGATGGTTCCGCGCTCGTAGCCCGTGGCTTCCAGGGCAACGTCCGCCGTGGGCATGGACAATTTATTGACGCCCACGAGATTCCTGAGCTTGGGCCAGGAAATCTGGCGGTCCCCGGGGATGAGGGCGAACAGGAAGCTGCCGTCCTTGTGTTTCACCACGAGGGACTTCACGATGTCGGCAGGCGTGATCCCGAGGATCTGTGCGGCCTCCTCGAGGCTGTGGGCGGCAAGCCGCTCCACGATTTCGACGTCGAGGCCGCGGGCGGCGGCGTCGGCGAGGAAGCGCTCCTTTCCGGCGCCGGTCGCACCGGAGCCGTCAGCCCCGGCCGCCGACAAGGCCTCCATCAGTCGCGGTACAGCAGCAGGGCTTCGCCCTGGCCGCCTCCGCCGCACAGGGAAACCGCCGCCTTGCCCTGGCCGCGCCGTTTCAGCTCGTGCGCCGCATGGAGGGCAATCCGGGCACCGGAGGCGCCTATGGGGTGGCCCAGGGCGATGGCCCCGCCGTGGATGTTGCACTGTTCCAGCGGGTAGTCGAGGTCCTTGAGGGACTGCACGGCGACCGAACCGAACGCCTCATTGATCTCAATGAAGTCCAGGTCGGTCAAAGTCCAGCCGGCGCGGTCCAGTGCATTACGGATCGCGTTGGAGGGCTGCGAGTGCAGGGAGTTGTCGGGGCCGGCCACCTGGCCCGGCTTGCCCACCACGGCGAGGTATTCCAGGCCGTTCTCGTCCGCAAACCTGCGGGACGTCAGGACCAGTGCGGAGGCGCCGTCGGACAGGGGAGAGGAGTTCCCTGCCGTGATGGTGCCGTCCGTGACAAACGCGGCGCGGAGTCCTGCCAGGGATTCCACCGACGTATTGGGGCGGACGCCTTCGTCGGCGGTGACAACCAGCGGATCACCCTTGCGCTGCTTGACGCTGACGGGCACGATTTCGTCGTCGAAGACCCCGTTTTTCGCGGCGAGGGCCGCCCGCTGGTGCGATTGGGCGGCGACGTTGTCCTGTGAGGCACGGTCGATGCCGAGCACGAGGTTCTTGCTTTCGGTGGAGAGGCCCATCGACTGCCCGTCAAATGCGTCAGTCAGGCCGTCGTGCGCGGCAACGTCCAGTGCCTGGACGGCGCCATAATTCCAGCCCTGCCGCGAACCGGGAAGGACGTGCGGCGCCCGGGTCATGGACTCCTGGCCTCCTGCAACGACGACGGCGGCATCGCCACTGCGGATCATCCTCGCCGCGTCGATCACGGCGGTCAGCCCGGAGAGGCATACCTTGTTGATGGTCACCGTGGGCACGTTCCAGCCGATTCCGGCACCGATCGCGCTCTGCCGGGCCGGGTTCTGCCCGGCGCCCGCCTGCAGCACCTGCCCCATGATGACCGCGTCCACCTGGTCGGCGCGGACACCGCTGGCTGCGACGGCCGCCTTGATGGCGTGCGTCCCGAGTTCGACGGCGGTGAAGCTCGCCAGTTGGCCGTTGAGACGGCCCTGCGGTGTCCGTGCGCCGGACAGGACGACAACGTCGTTGTTGTCTGCGGAGTTGCTCATGGTAGTCTCTCCTGATTTGTGGCGATATAGGCCTAGGTTAGCGTGAACATGGTCACCTATCCATTTAAACGTTGTACGGCCAGCGGAATTCCGGGGCGCCGGGCCGGCGGGCAGATCGGGCTCGACAAATGGGTGTCTCCGGTTGGCAAATAGGTGCCTCCGGCAACAGTGCTTGCAATACCAACCGAAGTGGGGTAGACACGCGTAGGGTTTTGCCGTATCGTAGATATTTGCGTCTTCCCTGTTTACCTTCAGCCTTCATATAGCGGTGGGCTTCTCCTGGCAGCTGCTCCATCAATGTGCCGTGTACAACGTCACCAGCATGGGCAGACCAGGTCCGGGTCATATAGCGGAACCGGTTGGTAGCACTGCGGAGTCACTTTCGCAGGGTACATAGCGGGGGAGATCTGAAAACGCCTGAAGGTCTGTGGAAGGATCCCTCTTGGTCGCCTCGAGCACCTCTAATAACGAAACCGCTAACACGGCAAGCACCGATGGTGCAACTCGCCGGCTCTCATTCGCAAAGATTCACGAACCTCTTGACGTTCCGAATCTGCTTGCCCTCCAGACAGACAGCTTCGACTGGCTGGTTGGAAACGAACGCTGGCAGGCACGCGTAGCGAAGGCCGTCGAAGAAGGCGACCTCAGCGTCGCCACCACCTCCGGTCTTTCCGACATCTTCGAAGAGATCTCCCCGATTGAGGACTTCCAGGGCACCATGTCCCTGAGCTTCTCCGATCCGGAGTTCGCTGACCCGAAGTACACCATGGCCGAATGCAAGGACCGGGACGCAACGTACTCGGCACCGCTGTACGTCAAGGCCGAATTCATGAACAACAACACGGGCGAAATCAAGCAGCAGACCGTGTTCATGGGTGACTTCCCGCTGATGACCGAGAAGGGCACCTTCGTCGTCAACGGCACCGAGCGTGTCGTCGTTTCCCAGCTGGTCCGTTCGCCGGGCGCCTACTTCGAGCGCACCGCCGACAAGACCAGCGACAAGGACATCTTCACCGCAAAGATCATCCCGTCCCGCGGTGCATGGTTTGAGCTTGAGATCGACAAGCGCGACCAGGTCGGCGTGCGCCTCGACCGCAAGCGCAAGCAGTCCGTCACCGTGCTGCTGAAGGCCCTCGGCTGGACCGAAGGCCAGATCCTCGAAGAGTTCGGCCAGTACGACTCCATGCGCGCCACGCTGGAGAAGGACGCCACCGAAACCCGCGAAGACGCCCTGCTGGACATCTACCGCAAGCTGCGTCCGGGCGAGCCGCCCACCGTCGAGGCTGCCCAGTCCCTGCTGGACAACCTGTACTTCAACTCCAAGCGCTACGATCTGGCCAAGGTCGGCCGTTACAAGATCAACCGCAAGCTTGGCATCGACCGCTCCCTTGGCGACAAGGAAGCCTCGGTTCTGCACGTTGAAGACATCGTCGCCATGATCAAGTTCCTGGTTGCGCTGCACGCCGGTGAGAAGACCCTCATGGGCAAGCGCGACGGCGAAGACCACGAGCTGCGCGTCGAAATCGATGACATCGACCACTTCGGCAACCGCCGCATCCGCGCCGTCGGCGAGCTCATCGAGAACCAGGTCCGCACCGGCCTGTCCCGTATGGAGCGCGTTGTCCGCGAGCGTATGACCACCCAGGACGTCGAGGCGATCACGCCGCAGACCCTGATCAACATCCGCCCGGTGGTGGCAGCCATCAAGGAGTTCTTCGGAACGTCCCAGCTGTCCCAGTTCATGGACCAGAACAACCCGCTGTCGGGTCTGACCCACAAGCGCCGCCTGTCCGCACTTGGCCCGGGCGGTCTGTCCCGTGACCGTGCAGGCATGGAAGTCCGAGACGTTCACCCGTCCCACTACGGACGTATGTGCCCCATCGAAACGCCTGAAGGCCCGAACATTGGTCTGATCGGTTCGCTGGCATCCTACGGCCGCATCAACCCCTTCGGCTTCATCGAAACCCCGTACCGCCTTGTGAAGGACGGCGTGGTTTCCGACGAGGTCCAGTACCTCACGGCCGATGACGAAGCCGAGGTCCTGATCGCACAGGCCAACGCTCCGCTGGACGCCAACAAGAAGTTTGCTGAAGAGACCGTCCTGGTCCGTGCCCGCGGTGGTGGAGGCGAGCCCGTTCTCGTTCCCGCAGCCGATGTGCAGTTCATGGACGTTTCCCCGCGCCAGATGGTGTCCGTGGCAACCGCCCTGATCCCGTTCCTCGAGCACGACGACGCCAACCGCGCACTCATGGGTGCCAACATGCAGCGCCAGGCTGTGCCGCTGGTCCGTTCCGAAGCCCCGTTCGTGGGTACCGGCATGGAACGCGCAGCAGCCGTTGACGCCGGTGACGTTGTCATCGCGAAGAAGGCCGGTGTGGTCACCGAGGTTTCCGCTGAGCTCGTCATCATGCTCAACGACGACGGTACGGAGACCAACTACCGCATCAACAAGTTCGCCCGCTCCAACCAGGGCAACTGCTACAACCACCGCGTTCTGGTGAGCGAAGGCCAGCGTCTGGAGGTCGGCGGCATCATCGCTGACGGCCCGGCAACGGACCAGGGTGAACTCGCCCTGGGTAAGAACCTCCTCGTGGCATTCATGTCCTGGGAAGGCCACAACTTCGAGGATGCCATCATCCTGTCCCAGCGCATCGTGGCTGAGGACGTTCTTTCCTCCATCCACATCGAGGAGCACGAGATCGATGCCCGCGACACCAAGCTTGGTGCCGAGGAGATCACCCGTGACATCCCCAACGTGTCCGAGGAAGTCCTCGCAGGTTTGGACGAGCGCGGCATCATCCACATCGGTGCCGAGGTTGAAGCAGGAGACATCCTGGTCGGAAAGGTCACCCCGAAGGGCGAAACCGAACTGACCCCGGAAGAGCGCCTGCTGCGCGCCATCTTCGGTGAGAAGTCCCGCGAAGTGCGCGACACCTCCCTGAAGGTGCCCCACGGCGAGTCGGGCACCGTCATCGGCGTCCGCGTCTTCGACCGCGACAACGACGACGAGCTGCCCCCGGGCGTGAACCAGCTGGTCCGCGTCTACGTGGCTGCCAAGCGCAAGATCACCGACGGCGACAAGCTCGCAGGCCGCCACGGCAACAAGGGTGTTATCTCCAAGATCCTTCCGGTCGAGGACATGCCCTTCCTTGCCGACGGTACCCCCGTCGATATCGTCCTGAACCCGCTGGGTGTCCCGGGCCGTATGAACGTCGGCCAGGTGCTGGAAACGCACTTGGGCTGGGTTGCCAAGACCGGCTGGAAGATCGAAGGCGAGCCCGAGTGGGCCAAGCAGCTGCCGAACCTGCCGCGCGAGAGTGGCCAGACCACTGTTGCAACGCCGGTCTTCGACGGTGCCCGCGAAGAGGAAATCACGGGCCTGCTGGACTCCACCAACCTGACCCGCGACGGTGAGCGCCTGATCAACTCCTCGGGCAAGACCCGCCTGTTCGACGGCCGCTCCGGCGAGCCGTTCCCGGATCCGATCTCGGTCGGCTACATGTACATCCTGAAGCTCCACCACCTGGTGGACGACAAGATCCACGCGCGTTCCACGGGCCCGTACTCCATGATCACGCAGCAGCCGCTGGGTGGTAAGGCACAGTTCGGTGGCCAGCGCTTCGGTGAAATGGAAGTGTGGGCGCTCGAAGCTTACGGCGCCGCCTACACGCTCCAGGAGCTCCTGACGATCAAGTCGGATGACATCCACGGTCGTGTGAAGGTCTACGAAGCCATCGTCAAGGGGGAGAACATCCCCGAGCCGGGCGTTCCTGAGTCCTTCAAGGTCTTGATCAAGGAAATGCAGTCGCTGTGCCTGAACGTGGAAGTCCTTTCCACGGACGGAACCACAATTGAAATGCGTGACTCTGATGACGCAGTCTTCACGGCTGCGGAAGAACTGGGCATCGATCTGTCTCGTGCAGAGCCCAGTTCCGTAGAAGAGGTTTAAGGAGTACGACCTGGGAAAAGCACGCGGGTCCGCCCGCGCTGTCTTTTCCCAGGCGTCACCTTCCTCATCCCGCAACCAAGACTTCAGAATTTAGAGAACAAGAGAGAACAGGGACCATATGTCCAGCGAATCCTCCTTCGGCCTCATGCAGATCGGCCTCGCCACCGCGGAAGACATCCGCGGCTGGTCGTACGGCGAGGTTAAGAAGCCGGAAACCATCAACTACCGCACGCTCAAGCCCGAGAAGGACGGCCTCTTCTGCGAGAAGATCTTTGGCCCGTCCCGTGACTGGGAATGCTACTGCGGCAAGTACAAGCGCGTGCGCTTCAAGGGCATCATCTGTGAGCGGTGTGGCGTTGAAGTCACCCGTGCCAAGGTGCGCCGTGAGCGCATGGGCCACATCGAGCTGGCTGCGCCTGTAACCCACATCTGGTACTTCAAGGGTGTTCCCTCCCGTCTGGGCTACCTCCTTGACCTGGCACCGAAGGACCTCGAAAAGGTCATCTACTTCGCTGCCTACATGATCACCAGCGTCGATGAGGAAAGCCGCCACGCGGAGCTGCCCAACCTGCAGGTTGAGCACGACATCGAGAAGAAGCAGCTGATCGACAACCGCGACTCCGACATCGCGACGATCGCCCGTGACCTTGAGAACGAGCTTGCCCGTCTCGAGGGTGAAGGCGCCAAGGCTGCCGACAAGAAGAAGGCCCGCGATTCGGCTGACCGCCAGATGGCGAATGTCCGTAAGCGTGCCGACGCCGAGATCGAGCGCCTCGAGCAGGTCTGGGACCGGTTCAAGAACCTGAAGGTCGCCGACCTCGAAGGTGACGAAGGTCTGTACCGCGAGCTGCGCGACCGCTACGGCATCTACTTCGAAGGCTCCATGGGTGCCGAAGCCATCAAGAAGCGTCTTGAGAGCTTCGACATGCAGGCCGAGTCGGACGCACTGCGCGACGTCATCGCCAACGGCAAGGGCCAGCGCAAGACCCGTGCGCTGAAGCGTCTGAAGGTTGTCAACGCGTTCCTGACCACCAACAACAGCCCGCTCGGCATGGTGCTGGACGCTGTCCCGGTGATCCCGCCGGAACTGCGCCCGATGGTCCAGCTGGACGGTGGCCGCTTCGCGACCTCCGACCTCAACGACCTGTACCGCCGTGTGATCAACCGCAACAACCGCCTCAAGCGTCTGCTTGATCTGGGTGCTCCGGAGATCATCGTCAACAACGAGAAGCGCATGCTTCAGGAAGCTGTTGACAGCCTCTTCGACAACGGCCGCCGCGGCCGTCCGGTCACCGGACCGGGTAACCGTCCGCTGAAGTCCCTGAGCGACATGCTCAAGGGCAAGCAGGGCCGTTTCCGCCAGAACCTCCTCGGCAAGCGCGTTGATTACTCCGGCCGTTCGGTCATCGTCGTCGGCCCGCAGCTGAAGCTGCACCAGTGTGGTCTGCCCAAGCAGATGGCCCTGGAGCTGTTCAAACCGTTCGTGATGAAGCGCCTGGTTGACCTCAACCACGCCCAGAACATCAAGTCGGCCAAGCGCATGGTTGAGCGTTACCGTCCGCAGGTCTGGGACGTCCTCGAAGAGATCATCACCGAGCACCCCGTGCTGCTGAACCGTGCACCTACCCTGCACCGCCTCGGCATCCAGGCGTTCGAGCCCCAGCTTGTTGAAGGCAAGGCCATCCAGCTTCACCCGCTGGTCTGTGGCGCCTTCAACGCTGACTTCGACGGCGACCAGATGGCAGTGCACCTGCCGCTGAGCCCCGAAGCCCAGGCTGAGGCACGCATCCTGATGCTCTCCTCGAACAACATCCTGAAGCCGTCCGACGGCCGTCCGGTAACCCTGCCTTCGCAGGATATGATCATCGGCCTGTACCACCTGACCACCAAGCGTGTCGGTTCGGCGGGCGAAGGGCGGATCTTCGGTTCGGTTTCCGAAGCGATCATGGCGTTCGATGCCCACGAGCTGCACCTGAACTCCCAGGTCAAGATCCGGCTCGAGGGCTTCGTCCCCTACGCCGGCTGGGAAGCACCCGAAGGCTGGGAGCCGGGTCAGCCCGCACTGGTTGAAACCTCACTGGGCCAGGTCCTCTTCAACGAGACCCTGCCCGAGGACTACCCGTGGGTTGAGGCTGTTGCTGACAAGGGCGAACTGTCCCGCATCGTCAACGACCTCGCCGAGCGCTACCCGAAGGTTGTTACCGCGGCAACGCTGGACAACCTGAAGGATGCCGGTTTCTACTGGGCCACCCGCTCGGGCGTCACCGTCGCCATCTCCGACATTGAGGTCCCGGCCTCCAAGCCGGCACTTCTGGCCGGCTACGAGGAGCGCGCTGCGAAGATTCAGGGCCAGTACGACAAGGGCCTGATCGACGACGACGAGCGCCGCCAGGAACTGATCGAGATCTGGAACAAGGCGACCAACGAGATTGCCCAGGCAATGCGTGACAGCCTGTCACCGATGAACACCATCAACCGCATGGTGTCCTCGGGTGCACGTGGTAACTGGATGCAGGTCCGTCAGATCGCGGGTATCCGTGGCCTGGTGGCCAACCCGAAGGGTGAAATCATCCCGCGTCCGATTAAGTCGTCCTACCGTGAGGGCCTGTCGGTGCTGGAATACTTCATCGCCACGCACGGCGCCCGTAAGGGTCTGGCTGACACCGCGCTGCGTACCGCGAACTCGGGTTACCTGACCCGTCGTCTGGTGGACGTATCGCAGGACGTCATCGTCCGCGAAGAGGACTGCGGCACCGAGCGCGGCCTGGTGACTCCGATCGCCGTCGCCGACGCCAACGGTGAACTGGTGCTGGACGAGAACGTCGAGAACAGCGCCTACGCCCGTACGCTCGCCGTCGACGTCACCGATGCCAAGGGCAATGTCCTGGCTGCTGCCGGCACCGACTGCGGCGACGTCGTCATTGCCGAACTGTTCGCAGCCGGTATCACCGAGGTCAAGGTCCGCTCCGTACTCACCTGTGAGTCCAGCGTCGGCACCTGCGCCCTCTGCTACGGCCGCTCGCTGGCCACTGGCAAGACCGTGGACATCGGTGAGGCTGTCGGCATCATCGCCGCGCAGTCCATCGGTGAGCCGGGCACCCAGCTGACCATGCGTACGTTCCACACCGGTGGTGCTGTTTCCGCCGGCGGCGGCGACGACATCACCCAGGGTCTGCCCCGTATCCAGGAGCTCTTCGAAGCCCGTACTCCGAAGGGTGTCGCGCCGATTGCTGAAGCAGCCGGCCGCATCACCATCGAAGAGTCCGAGCGCCAGATGCGTCTGGTCATCACGCCCGATGACGGTTCCGAAGAGATCGCGTACCCGGTCCTGCGCCGTTCGCGCCTCCTGATCGAGGACGGCCAGCACGTCACGGTGGGCCAGAAGCTCATCAACGGCCCGGTCGACCCGAAGCAGGTCCTGCGCATCATGGGCCCGCGTGCCGCACAGAAGTTCCTTGTGGACGAAGTGCAGGGCGTGTACCGCAGCCAGGGTATTGGCATCCACGACAAGCACGTGGAAGTCATCGTCCGCCAGATGCTGCGCCGCGTCACGGTCATCGAATCCGGCGAATCCGACCTGCTCCCGGGTGAGCTGGCCGAGCGCAGCCGTTTCGAGGATGCCAACCGCCGCGTTGTGTCCGAGGGCAAGACTCCGGCTTCCGGGCGTCCTGAGCTCATGGGCATCACCAAGGCCTCCCTGGCCACCGAGTCCTGGCTGTCCGCAGCTTCCTTCCAGGAGACCACCCGCGTCCTGACGCAGGCTGCCATGGAAGGCAAGAGCGATCCGCTGCTCGGCCTCAAGGAGAACGTCATCATCGGTAAGCTGATCCCGGCCGGCACGGGTCTCCCGCGCTACACCGAGGTCACGGTGGAACCGACTGAAGAAGCAAAGGCCAACCTGTTCACCGGCCCGAGCGCTTTCAGCGACTTCTCCTACGATTCCCTGGGCGGCGACGGAGCTCCTGAGTTCCACGCCATCCCGCTGGATGACTACGACCTGGGCAACGACTTCCGGTAACGGAACGCCTGGCGAAAGGCCTCGTTCACGCTCTGCTTTCATCAGCGGAGCGGGGGCGGGGCCTTTCCCGTTCGGGCCCGATTAAGGTCTGGGATCCGTCCATGTTAGACTGAGTACCAATTGTTATTGTGGCAGTGGATGAGTGCGCCCGGTTTAGCTAGAAGGCTGTATCAGCCTAAAGGCAGAACCAGAGCGACGTTTCCGGTTTGCAGGGTTCTTGTGCAACGTATGCCACATTTTTGCATGCCTAGGGACCTTTGAGGACGAAAGTCTGGTCATTCCCCATGTGTGCGATCCGACTATTAAGGCTTCGCCTCAGCTGCTCTGGAGACTTCTTCAAAGCTCGGGCGGCGAGGCAAAGCAAAAAGAGAGCGGCTGTAAGAGGCTGTTCCGGATAAAACGGAGAACACGAAAGTGCCTACGATTAACCAGCTGGTCCGCAAGGGCCGCACGCCGAAGGTCTCCAAGACCAAGGCTCCCGCGCTTAAGGGCAGCCCGATGCGCCGCGGTGTTTGCACCCGCGTTTACACCACCACCCCGAAGAAGCCGAACTCGGCTCTGCGTAAGGTCGCACGTGTGCGCCTTAACGGTGGCATTGAAGTCACCGCCTACATCCCCGGTGTAGGCCACAACCTCCAGGAGCACTCCATTGTGCTCGTTCGTGGTGGTCGTGTGAAGGACCTCCCCGGTGTCCGCTACAAGATCGTCCGCGGCGCCCTCGATACCCAGGGTGTCAAGAACCGTAAGCAGGCCCGCAGCCGCTACGGCGCAAAGATGGAGAAGAAGTAATATGCCTCGCAAGGGTCCGGCCCCCAAGCGGCCGCTCGTACTAGATCCCGTTTACGGCTCCCCGCTGGTCACCCAGCTGATCAACAAGGTGCTCGTTGACGGCAAGAAGTCCACTGCAGAGCGCATCGTTTACGGTGCCCTCGAGGGTGCACGTGCCAAGTCCGGCGGCGACCCCGTTGCTGCCCTCAAGAAGGCCATGGAGAACGTCAAGCCTTCCCTCGAGGTCCGCTCCCGCCGTGTCGGTGGCGCCACCTACCAGGTTCCGGTTGAGGTCAAGCCCGGCCGTTCCACCGCCCTCGCGCTGCGCTGGCTGGTCGGCTACTCCAAGGCCCGCCGCGAAAAGACGATGACCGAGCGCCTCCAGAACGAAATCCTGGATGCCTCCAACGGTCTCGGTGCCGCTGTGAAGCGTCGCGAAGACACCCACAAGATGGCCGAGTCGAACAAGGCCTTCGCACACTACCGCTGGTAAAACTTCCCGGACGCCGCCGGCTCAGACGAGCCGGCGGCGAACGCGTAGTCCATCCGAAAGGGAGACACCGTGGCACAGGACGTGCTTACAGACCTTAGTAAGGTCCGCAACATCGGCATCATGGCCCACATTGATGCTGGCAAGACCACCACCACCGAGCGCATTCTGTTCTACACAGGTGTGAACCACAAGATCGGCGAAACGCACGACGGCGCGTCGACTACCGACTGGATGGAACAGGAGAAGGAACGCGGCATCACCATCACGTCTGCCGCCGTGACCTGCTTCTGGGAAAACAACCAGATCAACATCATTGACACCCCCGGCCACGTGGACTTCACCGTTGAGGTTGAGCGCTCCCTGCGCGTCCTCGACGGTGCCGTTGCCGTCTTTGATGGCAAGGAAGGCGTTGAGCCGCAGTCCGAGACCGTATGGCGTCAGGCTGACAAGTACAACGTTCCCCGTATCTGCTTCGTCAACAAGATGGACAAGCTCGGTGCTGACTTCTACTTCACCGTAGACACCATCATCAGCCGCCTCGGCGCCAAGCCGCTGGTCATGCAGCTGCCCATCGGTGCCGAGAACGACTTCATCGGCGTCGTGGACCTGCTCTACATGCGCGCCCTGGTGTGGCCCGGCGATGCCAAGGGTGACGTCACCATGGGTGCCAAGTACGAGATCCGCGAAATCCCGGCAGACCTCCAGGCCAAGGCCGAGGAATACCGCGCGAACCTCGTCGAGGCCGTTGCTGAGTCCTCCGAGGAACTCATGGAGAAGTACCTCGAGGGTGAAGAAATCAGCATCGACGAGCTCAAGGCCGGCATCCGCAAGATGACGATCAACTCTGAGATCTACCCGGTCTTCTGTGGTTCCGCGTTCAAGAACCGTGGTGTTCAGCCGATGCTCGACGCCGTGGTGGACTACCTGCCGAACCCGCTCGACGTCCCGCCGATGATCGGTCACGATCCCCGCGACGAAGAGAAGGAACTGACGCGCAAGCCTTCTTCGGAAGAGCCCTTCTCGGCTCTTGCCTTCAAGATTGCCGCGCACCCGTTCTTCGGTCAGCTGACCTTCATCCGCGTGTACTCCGGTCACGTGGAAGCAGGCGCGCAGGTGGTCAACTCCACCAAGGGCAAGAAGGAGCGCATCGGCAAGCTGTTCCAGATGCACGCCAATAAGGAAATGCCTGTTGAGGGCGCTACCGCCGGCCACATCTACGCAGCCATCGGTCTGAAGGACACCACCACGGGCGACACCCTGTGCGATGCCAGCAACCAGATCGTCCTCGAGTCCATGAGCTTCCCGGAGCCCGTGATCTCGGTTGCCATCGAGCCCAACACCAAGGGTGACCAGGAGAAGCTCTCCACGGCCATCCAGAAGCTCTCCGCTGAGGACCCGACCTTCCAGGTCTCCCTCAACGAAGACACCGGCCAGACCATCATCGCCGGCATGGGCGAGCTCCACCTGGACATCCTGGTGGACCGCATGCGCCGCGAGTTCAAGGTCGAAGCCAATGTTGGCAAGCCGCAGGTCGCTTACCGCGAGACCATCAAGCGCGCTGTAGAGCGTCACGACTACACGCACAAGAAGCAGACCGGTGGTTCCGGCCAGTTCGCAAAGATCCAGATTGCGATCGAGCCGCTGGACACCGCTGAGGGCGAGCTGTACGAGTTCGAGAACAAGGTCACCGGTGGCCGCGTTCCGCGCGAGTACATCCCGTCTGTCGATGCCGGTATCCAGGATGCGCTGAACGACGGCGTCCTGGCCGGATACCCGGTTGTCGGCATCAAGGCCACTCTGATTGACGGCGCCTACCACGATGTTGACTCCTCGGAAATGGCGTTCAAGATCGCCGGCCGTATGGCTTTCAAGGAAGCCGCACGCAAAGCGAACCCTGTTCTGCTCGAACCGCTGATGGATGTTGAGGTCCGCACCCCTGAGGAATACATGGGTGAAGTTATCGGTGACCTCAACTCCCGCCGTGGCCAGATGCAGTCCATGGAGGATGCCCAGGGCGTCAAGGTTGTCCGTGCGCACGTCCCGCTGTCCGGCATGTTCGGCTACATCGGTGACCTGCGTTCGAAGACCCAGGGCCGCGCTGTGTACTCCATGACGTTCAACAGTTACGCCGAGGTCCCGAAGGCAGTTGCCGACGAGATCATCCAGAAGACCCGCGGCGAATAGTCTTCGGACTGTTCACGCGAAAAACTCGGGTGAGTTTTCCGGCAACGGGAACCCGCCTGGCGCAGGCGGCCGGCCTCCGGTCCAGACCGGATCCGGCCGCCTGAGCCGAACAGGCTCTAGGGGCTAGTATTAGTTCCTGAATCTGCAATTTCACCAATCCAAAGCCCCCAAGTAGACTTACTGGAGTTTCTGCCGCGACAAGCGCGGTCGAAGGGTAAGTCATTTGAAAAACGTTCTAGGAGGAACCTGTGGCAAAGGCAAAGTTCGAGCGGACTAAGCCGCACGTTAACATCGGTACCATTGGTCACGTTGACCACGGTAAGACGACGTTGACGGCCGCCATTTCCAAGGTGCTGTACGACAAGTACCCGACTCTCAACGAGAAGCGTGACTTCGCGTCGATCGACTCTGCTCCCGAAGAGCGTCAGCGCGGCATTACCATCAACATCTCCCACGTTGAGTACCAGACCGAGAAGCGCCACTACGCACACGTAGACGCTCCGGGTCACGCTGACTACATCAAGAACATGATCACCGGCGCTGCTCAGATGGACGGTGCAATCCTCGTGGTTGCCGCCACTGACGGTCCGATGGCCCAGACCCGCGAGCACGTTCTGCTCGCCCGCCAGGTTGGCGTTCCCTACCTGCTGGTCGCGCTGAACAAGGCAGACATGGTTGATGACGAGGAACTCCTCGACCTCGTCGAAATGGAAGTTCGTGAGCTCCTGAGCTCGCAGGGCTTCGACGGCGACGAAGCTCCGGTCGTCCGCGTTTCCGGCCTGAAGGCCCTGGAAGGCGACCCCGAGTGGGTCAAGTCCGTTGAGGACCTGATGGCTGCTGTCGACGAGTCCGTTCCGGACCCCGTACGTGACCGCGACAAGCCGTTCCTGATGCCGATTGAAGACGTCTTCACCATCACCGGCCGTGGCACCGTTGTTACGGGCCGCGCCGAGCGTGGAACCCTCGCCATCAACTCTGAGGTCGAGATCGTCGGTATCCGCCCGGTCCAGAAGACCACGGTCACCGGTATCGAGATGTTCCACAAGCAGCTCGACGAAGCATGGGCCGGCGAGAACTGTGGCCTCCTGCTCCGCGGTCTGAAGCGCGATGACGTCGAGCGTGGCCAGGTTGTCGTCAAGCCGGGTTCCATCACCCCGCACACCGACTTCGAGGCCAACGTCTACATCCTTTCCAAGGACGAAGGCGGACGTCACAACCCGTTCTACTCGAACTACCGCCCGCAGTTCTACTTCCGCACCACGGACGTCACCGGCGTTATCACCCTGCCGGAAGGCACGGAAATGGTTATGCCCGGCGATAACACTGAGATGACCGTTGCGCTCATCCAGCCGATCGCTATGGAAGAGGGCCTCGGCTTCGCTATCCGTGAAGGCGGCCGCACCGTTGGTTCGGGACGTGTCACCAAGATCATCAAGTAGTAACTTGCTGATCCTGGATCGGAAGGCCTAAGGGCCGGACAGATCTTCTAAACAGCCCCGCTGCTAGTGCAGCGGGGCTGTTTTTTGCTACTCTTAATCCATTCATTGGATTAATTGCTGCCGGTACCTTGTGTCGTCAGCAATAGTCGGAAGGCGGCGGCATGTGGACCTCAACGGATGAGGCGTACAACGCCGGCTACCGGGCCGGACACCTTCAGGGTTGGGTGGATGCGCTGGCCCAGTCGGGAGCTGCGGCTCAAGCCGCAGGCGCTGCGCCCCCGAGCCGCGAACCCGCGACAACTGTTACTCCAGAACAACCGGCGCCCCAACGCGGGGCAACCAGATTCCCCGTGCCCCCGGCGGGGGCACCTCAAGCCATGGCGCCCCAAGTCCAAGCACCCCAAGCCCGTGCACCCCAAGCCCGTGCACCCCAAGCCGGTGCACCCCAAGCCAGGGTGCCCAAGCCTGCGTGGCCCGAACCCCGGCGGCTGGCACCGCAGCCACGCCGGGTCCGTCAAGCAGCAGGACCGGCCGTCTCGGAACGTCCGCCGTCCGTTCCTGCCCTTACAGACGCTGAAGCGCGGGCCGAGCGCGAGCAGGCGCGGGCCAAGCGTGAACGGCAAAACATCAACGTCACGCTCTACGTTGCCAGCCTGCTCCTCGTCGCCGCCGGCTCGCTCTTTATCGGCACCGGACTCCCCGCACCGTTGCGGTTCGCGGGCGTCTGCACCATCACCGCGCTGTTCTATGTGGCGGGCCTGGTCCTGCACCGCCGCGCCCCGCGGCTGAAGCCGGCCGCCGTCGCCTTCTCCGGAACAGGGCTGGCCCTGATACCGGTGGCCGGCCTGGCCATGGACACCCTTGTCCTGGAGAATGCGGCGCTCTCCTGGCTGGTCACCTCAGCCGTAGGGACCGCGGCCTATGCGGTAGCGGCTGTTCGCTTGGAGAGCCGGGTCCTGGTCTATCTCTCGCTGTCATTCCTCGCAACCACCGCATGGTCGGGGGTCGCGGTCCTGGGCGGGGCGCTGATCTGGTATTTCACGGCACTTATTGGAGTGGCGGTGTTCTTCACGGTCCTTGCCATCCTGCAGCCCCGGTGGTTGCCGCCGCTGTATCTCCGGCCGCTAGCCCGGCTGCATCCCTTCATCGTTCCGGCGGTGGCGGTTGCCGCCACGACCGTTCCGCTGATGCTTGGGCTCGGGGATTATGCGCGCATTATGGCGATGTGCGGCGGCTACTTCCTGGTGACCTCCGTGTCACCAGGGACGCACTTCCGAACACTTCAGTTCCTGGCGGGCAGGGTCAGCCTGACGGTGGCGGCGTCCGTCGCGGTATGGGACCTGACAAATCGGGGGAGTGCCGCCCTCGCCGCGGCAGCCATGCTGCTGGCCGCCCAGGCACTGGCAACTGTCCTGTATACCGGCCGGCTGGGAAGGGGGCCGTTTCAGGACGCGGTCAGCGGCGTCATACGCCACCGCCGGTGGCAGGCGGACGTGCTCGCCACTTTTGGCGGTCAGCTGCTGGTGACCGTGGTCTTCTCGGCCGCCGAGCCGTTGGATCTGATGATGGGGCTGGCAGGCACCGCTGAAGGATGGATGCTGCCGGTGATGACCTGGATGGCGCTCCTGACAGGCATGATGCTTGCCGCGAAGCAACGCGGGGCTGCGGAGTGGGCCCCTGTTGGAGCGCTCGGCATGGCCATCCTCCTCGCGGGCCCGCTGGGTGCCTGGACGCTGGCTGGACTGCTCGTCGCCGGAGCGGTCTTTTGGATCCTGCGGTCCCTCCCGCCGGCTGCGGCGCTGCGTCTCCATTTCATTCTCGCTGCCCGCCTGGCCGTGAGCCTCGCGGCACCAGTTGTGACGGCGGCGGTCGTTGGTGACAGCGACGCACGGTTCCAGTACGCCGTCCTTGTGCTGGTCCTGGTCCTGGTACTTCAGCAGCTGGGCACGGCTGCCTTGCTCCGGCGCCGCATTCGAGCGTTGGCGCCGCAGGCCAGCCTGGCCCTGTTCACCGCCGCAGGCTTGGGAGCCATGACAGTGCTGGCACTCGTTGAGGAAGAGGCCTCGCTGTTTCCTGAGGCGGAGCAGGTCGGGGGCATAGCCCTCGGTGCCCAGCTTCTTGCTTCGCTGGTCGCGGGCGTGATGCTGTTTGCGCGGCAGGAAAACAAGGGTGGCTGGCGTCCATCCATCCCCGAGGCTGTTCCGCTGTTCGTTTCCGCTGCGGCCGTGCCCCTGGCCTTCGAAACCCTCACACTCCCGCTGGGCAATGCGGCGCTTTTGGCCACGACGGGCTACCTTGCGCTGACGGCCGCCCGGGCAGGGAGGGACGCCGCCCCCACGGCCAACAGGGGAGCGCCAGCCGGGCCGTCCGTCCGTGGAGGAAGCACACGCGGGCGATGCTACTGGTGGCTCGCCCGTGCTGCCGCAACGGCGCTGGTGCTGACCCTGTTCCACCAACTCGTCCGCGACGCCGGTCCCGTGCGGCTCGTCGGGGAGAACCTTGCGCCGGCCACTGTCCTCGCCGTCGCGCTGTTCCTTCAGCTCACTGTTCCGTTGCGGGCGGCATTTCCCGGGACGGCAAAAGGACGTGATGTGGCGGACGCCGCCGTCCTTCTCGTGCTGCAGGCAGCAGCTATCGTGTCCGTGGATGTCCCTGCGTCCGTCTTTGATCCGGAGACACTGTCGGCGCATGCCCTGTTCACCACGGTGCTCCTCGCCACCGGTGCCGCCGCTGCGGGCTATCTGCTCCGGCGTCAACCATGGTCGGCGGTGTTCGCTCCGGCCACGTTCGCCTTCCTGCTGCTCATACGCGGCGACAACCTTCCCGCCGTTGAGATTCTGCTGGCCGTCTTCGCGGTCTTCAGCGCAGCCATGGTGGTTGGCATGGAGAACCGTATGTGGAGAGGCGGGTACTTCGCGGCGGCCCGCGTTCTGGCTGCAGCGCTGGCGGTGGTGCTCAGCTATGACGTCTGGGCATCAGCCACGGTCGTCGCGGTGGCCTTCGCACTGGTGCTCGCGGCACAGCACGTCATCCGCTGGGTCATGCGCTACCGCCTGACGGACGTCCCGTTCCAGCAGGCAGCGGTCTGGATTACGCTGGCAGGCCAGGCGCTGCTTCCGCTCGTATATCTTGCCCAGCCGTTCCGTGGGGACCTTACCGCGGACGACGGCGGCCGTTGGGTCGTGCTGTTGTCCTTGCTTCTGGTGCTGCTCTCCGCCGTGGCGGCCGGCCGGTTCTTTGCCGCCCGCGGAGCTGTCTATCTCGCCGTCTACGCTGCGGCCTTCGCCGTGATCGCGCTGGGGCCGCTGCTGCCCTTCCCTCCGCTTTCCTCGGCTGCCGTGTTCCTCGCAGCCCCCGTGTTGACCCACGCAGGCGTCGCGTTGGGTTTGCTGGCGCTGTCCCTGGCCTCCACGGCAGGCGGAATTTTGTGGCGCCACAGCTTAGGCGAAGGGGTGGACCGCTGGCTGTGGCTGGCGGCAGCCCTCACGTTCGGCTCCGCGTCGGCCGCGCTGGCTCCGCCGTCCGCGGAGTGGATTTCCGGGCTGGCTGTGCTCGCGCTCTCGGCTGCGTGTTTCGCGGCTGCGCACCTCGACCCGCTCCCCGGTTTCTACCCGCCGGCAGTTCTGGCGGCGCTGGCTGGTGCGGTCATGGCGGCAGACGACGCCTTGGGAGACGTGCCGGGACCGTGGGGCTTTTACCTGCCGTGGCTGGGTGGCGGCGGCGCAGCGGCCGTGGCACTCTACGCGGCGGGCAGGCTCCGCAGACGGCGGTTCCCAGATGCGACGCGGCGGGCCGGTGGGGAGGTCGAGGCGGCCGGCCGGTACCGCGACATTCCCTACCTCTCCCTGGTGGGAGCAGCAGTCCTGGGATTTGCCGCCGCAGGTCTCACGGGATTGCTGTACAGCGCTACATCTTGGGCGGGGGCTGCGCTGGTAACCGTAACCGCCGCCGTCGTCTGGCTGGAGACGCCGGCCGCGGTGCGGAGGCCTGCCGCGGAGTTCGGTTCCCTGGCCGTGACTGCCGCGGTCCAGCGCGCGGCGCTCTTTGCCGAACCCGGGTGGCCTGGCGTGTTCCGGGATGATGCCTTTTCGCCCGACCCCTTCTGGACGCTCCAGTGGTACGTGGTGTGGGCCGCGGCGCTTGGCGTGCTGCGCTACCGGTCCCGCCACGCCGCTGGCGGAAAGCTGTACCTGGGCCTTGCCGCCGGACTGCTCTCGTTGTGCGGGGTCCTGGTGATCTTCGGCGGCGATGGCGCCCAGCAGCTTTGGGTGCTGGCATTCTTCTCCCTGCTGCTCGTGGCGGGGCTGGGCTACGGCGAACGGCTCTTTGTTGGATGGGGTGCGGTGGGCGTCGCACTGTGCATCATGTGGGCCATGCGCCAGTACACGTATGCGCTTCTTGCCCTGATCGCAGCCGGCCTCATCGCACTCGCCCTCTGGAAGCTCAGCCGCGGTAAGCCGGCCGGGACGGACTGAGCGCAATCTGTCCATATGGCTTGGCCGTGCCCTGATATCGTTGCCCCAAGAGAGAGGGGCGCATCATGGAATTTCTGATCTTCCTGATCGTGGTTGCAGCGGTTGTGGCGGGTGTCTTCTGGGCCAAGAAGTATTTCCGCAATGAGATTGACCGCGTCAAGCGCATCAACCGCGCCAACAAGAACAAATAGCGCCGGGTCTCTTAAGCGCGTGCCTTCCGGGCGCGGCTGAGGGCCTGCAGCCAGTAGAACGACGTTTTGGGCGTGCGCTTGAGCGTGTCAAAGTCCACATGGACCAGACCGAAGCGCTGTGAATACCCGGCTGCCCATTCGAAGTTATCCATCAGCGTCCAGACGTAGTACCCCAGCAGTTCCACGTCGTGCGCAATCCCGCCCGGTGCGGTGGACGCCATCGCATGATGGAGATGGTGGGCCAGATAGTCGATCCGGCGGGCGTCCTCGATGGGCCCGGTGACGTGCTCCGGCTCCGGGAAACTCGCGCCGCTCTCCGTGATGTACAGCGGAGGCAGGGCCGCCCCGTACCTGTCCTTGAGTTCGCGCAGCAGGATTCCCAGATGGTCGGGCGCCACCGGCCAGCCGAAGCCCGTGATGTCGTATTCCGGAAAGGGCGCCATATGGAACGGCATACGGGCCATGACCTCGGTCCTGCCCGCGGGACTCCTGGCAGGACCCCGTCCGGTGGCGACCTTCACCGGGTAGTAGTAGTTCACGCCGTAGAAATCCAGGGGCTGGCTGATGAGGCGGAGGTCGTCGTCGGAAGCCCTCGTAAGGTACCTGAACCAGGGGCGGGCAGCGGCGGGAGGCTTGGGATAGCGGCCCAAGAGAATGGGATCGGCGTAAATCCTGTTGAGGACCAGGTCAAACACCCTGGCCAGCAGGCGGTCGGTGAACCTCCCCGAGGCCGGACGCACGGGGGAATGAAGATTGGTCACGCCGATGCCGCCGGCGATGCCGGCAGCCCGCAGGGCCTGGACGGCAAGCCCGTGCGCCAGCAGCTGGTGATGCACCGAGGGCAGGGCCTTGAAGAGCAGGTCCCGGCCAGGCGCGTGGACGCCAAGCGCATAACCGTTGAGGGTCACGGAGACAGGCTCGTTGAGCGTGACCCACTGCGCAACGCGGTCGCCTAGCCGTTTTCCGGCGGCCGCGGCATACGCCGCGAAGTGCTCCGCCGTGGCGCGGTTCATCCAGCCGCCGCTGTGTTCGAGGGGGAGCGGTGTGTCCCAGTGGTAGAGGGTCACCATGGGGGAGATGCCCGCGCCGAGCAGCTGGTCGACGAGCCTGTCGTAAAAACCCAGGCCCTGGGAGTTGAAGGCACCGCGGCCGTCCGGCTGGATCCGAGGCCAAGAGAGCGAGAAACGGTAGGAATCGATGCCCAGTTCCCGGATCAGGGCGATGTCTTCGGGAACCCGGTTGTAATGGTCGCAGGCCACCGCGGGGGAGTGCCCGTTCAGTATCTTGCCGGGTTTGGCGGCGAACGCATCCCAGCCTGACGGGCCCCGGCCGTCGGCCGCCAGGGCGCCCTCGATCTGAAAGGCTGCGGCCGCCACTCCCAGGGTGAACCCGGGCCTGAGCCGCCCTGCGAGGTCACGCACGGAAGAGTTGTCTACGGCGTCAGCATTCTGCCCGGCCACTCATCTATCATCCATTCGAAATTTTCCGAAGGCAATGACCCCGCTTCAGGGGCTGGTGGGGCGGGCAACGTGCCGGCAAACCGGCCCCCGCCGGCTCCAACTGGGACCGTGCACGGCGCGCTGCGGGCTGATTGGCTTCCCCGGGCAAAATCCGGCATACTAGATGAGTTGTTCAAGCGCTTCTTCGCGTCCCGATCCGGATAATGCCGGGTGCCAGGGTCCAAGTCGAAGTCCAAACATAACCCACCCCCCAATGGAACTGCGGGCTCGCACGCTTCGAAGGTGCGACACGCCCGACCGCGGGGGTCGGTTACGCCGGCAGGTTGAGGAACCCGGATTCTTCCGGATTCAGCTTGTGCGGCGGGTGGTAGTCCTAACTTCAAATGCTTCGGCAGCCACACAACGAGTAAGTGAACAGGGCAGCCCCAACCAGGGGAAGCACAGACTGAAAGAGAGTCAGGCGACATGGCGGGACAAAAAATCCGCATCCGGCTGAAGTCATACGACCACGAGGTCATTGACGTTTCAGCACGGAAGATCGTTGAGACGGTCACGCGCGCAGGCGCAACGGTAGTCGGCCCCGTGCCGCTGCCTACGGAGAAGAACGTTTACTGCGTTATCCGCTCTCCCCACAAGTACAAGGACAGCCGCGAGCACTTCGAAATGCGCACGCACAAGCGTCTGATCGACATCATCGACCCCACGCCGAAGGCAGTTGACTCGCTTATGCGCCTCGACCTGCCGGCCGACGTGAACATCGAAATCAAGCTGTAGGGAGGTGCTGAGAGACTATGACCGCAACCCGTAACGTAAAGGGCCTGCTGGGCACGAAGCTCGGCATGACCCAGGTCTGGGACGAGAACAACAAGCTCATCCCCGTCACTGTTGTCCAGGCTGACTCGAACGTCATCACCCAGCTGCGCAACGCAGAGACTGATGGCTACGTCGCCGTTCAGATCGGCTACGGCCAGATCGATCCCCGCAAGGTCACCAAGCCGCTGGCTGGTCACTTTGAGAAGGCAGGCGTCACGCCTCGCCGCCACGTCGTCGAACTCCGTACCGCAGATGCTGCCGAGTACGAGCTGGGCCAGGAGCTCTCTGTAGAGGTCTTCGAAGCCGGCCAGAAGATCGACGTCATCGGCACCACCAAGGGTAAGGGCTTCGCCGGTGTTATGAAGCGTCACGGCTTCCACGGCGTTGGAGCTTCCCACGGTGCCCACAAGAACCACCGTAAGCCCGGTTCAATCGGTGGCGCATCCACCCCGAGCCGCGTCTTCAAGGGCATGAAAATGGCCGGCCGCATGGGCGCCGTTCGTCACACCACGCTGAACCTCACTGTTCACGCGGTTGACGTCGAGAAGTCGCTGCTCCTGATCAAGGGCGCCGTTCCCGGTGCCCGCGGCCAGGTCGTACTCGTACGCACCGCCGTGAAGGGAGCCTAGTTCAATGGCTAACACTGTCCAGGTTGACCTGCCTGCAGAGATCTTCGACGTTCAGACCAACGTGCCGCTGCTGCACCAGGTCGTCGTTGCACAGCTCGCTGCTGCTCGCCAGGGTACCCACAAGACCAAGACCCGCGCCGAAGTTTCCGGTGCAGGCCGCAAGCCGTTCAAGCAGAAGGGTACCGGCCGCGCCCGTCAGGGTTCGATCCGCGCTCCTCACATGACCGGTGGTGGCATTGTCCACGGTCCGACCCCTCGCGACTACAGCCAGCGCACCCCCAAGAAGATGATTGCTGCTGCACTCCGCGGCGCACTGTCTGACCGCGCCCGTAACGGACGCATCCACGTCGTTGCTGAACTGGTTGCCGGCTCCAAGCCGTCCTCCAAGGAAGCACTGGCAACGCTGCGCGGCGTCTCCGAGCGCAAGAACCTGCTCGTTGTCATTGAGCGCGCCAACGATGTTGCTGCACTGTCCGTGCGCAACCTCGAGGAAGTTCACGTTCTGTACGCAGACCAGCTGAACACCTACGACGTTCTCGTTTCTGACGACGTAGTCTTCACCAAGGCTGCCTACGAAGCATTCGTTGCTGACAAGGCTGCAAAGAACGAGGAGGATGCCAAGTGAGCGCAGCCACCATCAAAGACCCCCGCGACGTCGTGCTTGCACCCGTCGTGTCGGAAAAGAGCTACGGCCTGATCGACGAGGGCAAGTACACCTTCCTGGTGGACCCCCGCTCGAACAAGACCGAGATCAAGCTGGCCGTGGAGAAGATTTTCTCCGTCAAGGTCGAATCGATCAACACCATCAACCGTGCCGGTAAGCGCAAGCGCACCAAATTCGGATGGGGTACCCGCAAGAACACCAAGCGTGCGATTGTCACCCTCAAAGAAGGCACTATCGACATCTTCGGCGGTCCGCTCGCGTAGCGGAGACCACTTTAACGAGGAAATGAATTATGGGAATCCGTAAATACAAGCCGACTACCCCGGGCCGTCGCGGCTCGAGCGTAGCGGACTTCACCGAAATCACGCGGTCGACGCCGGAAAAGTCGTTGGTACGTCCGCTGCCCAAAAAGGGTGGCCGTAACAACACCGGTAAGATCACGACCCGTCACAAGGGTGGTGGACACAAGCGTCAGTACCGTCTGATCGACTTCCGCCGCCACGACAAGGACGGCGTCAACGCCCGCGTTGCCGAAATCGAGTACGATCCGAACCGCACGGCTCGCATCGCCCTCCTGCACTACGTTGATGGCACCAAGCGTTACATCATCGCCCCGAACAAGCTCTCCCAGGGCGACTTCGTGGAGGCCGGCGCCAACGCTGACATCAAGCCTGGCAACAACCTGCCCCTGCGCAACATCCCGGTCGGTACCGTTATCCACGCAGTTGAACTGCGTCCGGGTGGCGGCGCCAAGATGGCCCGTTCCGCTGGAGCTTCTGTTCAGCTCGTCGCCAAGGAAGGCCGTTTCGCCCAGCTGCGTCTGCCCTCCGGCGAAATCCGCAACGTTGATGTGCGCTGCCGCGCAACCATCGGCGAGGTCGGCAACGCCGAGCAGTCGAACATCAACTGGGGCAAGGCCGGCCGCATGCGGTGGAAGGGCGTTCGCCCGACCGTCCGTGGTGTCGCCATGAACCCGGTCGATCACCCGCATGGTGGTGGTGAAGGTAAGACCTCCGGTGGACGTCACCCGGTCAACCCGAATGGTAAGCCTGAAGGCCGTACCCGCCGTCCCAACAAAGAGAGCGACAAGCTTATTGTTCGTCGCCGTCGTACTGGCAAGAACAAGCGATAGGAGCCTGGACACATGCCACGCAGCCTGAAAAAAGGTCCTTTCGTTGACCAGCACCTCTTTGTGAAGGTAGCAAGGGAAAACGAAAAGGGCACCAAGAACGTCATCAAGACCTGGTCCCGCCGTTCGATGATCATCCCCGACATGCTGGGGCACACGATCGCCGTGCACGACGGACGCAAGCACATCCCGGTGTTTGTCACCGAGTCGATGGTCGGGCACAAGCTCGGCGAATTCGCTCCGACGCGGACATTCCGCGGCCATGTCAAGGACGACCGTAAGGGCAAGCGCCGCTAGGCGCCTGCACTTACGTCAAAGACGAGAGAAGGAAAGCAATGGAAGCCAAGGCAATTGCGCGTCACATCCGCGTAACGCCTATGAAGGCCCGGCGCGTCGTCAACCTTGTTCGTGGTAAGCAAGCGAACGAGGCTCTGGCAATTCTGAAGTTTGCCCCCCAGGCAGCTTCTGAGCCGGTATTCAAGGTAGTACAGTCGGCAATCTCCAACGCCCGGGTCCTCGCGGACCGCGACGGCGTTGCGTTTGACGAAGGTGACCTCATCATCAGCGAAGCGTTTGTTGATGAAGGCCCGACCATGAAGCGGTTCCAGCCGCGTGCTCAGGGTCGTGCATTTCAGATCAAGAAGCGCACCAGCCACATCACCGTGGTAGTCGCTACCCCGGAGAAAGAGGAGGCTCGCTAAGTGGGACAGAAAGTAAACCCGCACGGGTTCCGACTCGGCATCACCACCGATCACGTATCGCACTGGTTCGCTGACAGCACCAAGTCCGGTCAGCGGTACAAGGACTTCGTTCGCGAAGACATCCGTATCCGCCAGCTCATGTCCACGGGCATGGAGCGCGCCGGCATCGCCAAGGTTGAGATCGAGCGCACCCGCGACCGCGTCCGCGTGGACATCCACACGGCACGTCCGGGCATCGTCATCGGCCGCCGCGGCGCTGAAGCAGACCGCATCCGCGGCGAGCTCGAAAAGCTCACCGGCAAGCAGGTTCAGCTGAACATCCTCGAGGTCAAGAACCCCGAGATGGAAGCCCAGCTTGTTGCCCAGGGTGTTGCCGAGCAGCTGACTTCCCGCGTGGCGTTCCGCCGTGCGATGAAGAAGGCCATGCAGTCCGCGCAGCGTGCCGGTGCCAAGGGTATCCGTATCGCCTGCTCCGGCCGTCTGGGTGGCGCAGAAATGTCCCGCTCGGAGTTCTACCGCGAAGGCCGTGTGCCCCTGCACACCCTCCGCGCGAACATCGACTACGGCTTCTACGAAGCCAAGACCACCTTCGGCCGCATCGGCGTGAAGGTCTGGATCTACAAGGGTGACGTCACCTCCAAGGAACTGGCTCAGCAGGCAGCTGCTGCTCCGTCCCGCGGACGCTCCGGCGACCGTCCGGGCCGTCCCGGTGGCGCCGACCGTGGTGACCGCCGCCGTCGTACCGACCGTCCGGCAGCCGACGCAGCACCTGCTGCTGCAGCTCCGGCAGCCGAGGCTGCTTCTGCCGCTCCGGCACAGGCAGCAGAAGGAGGACAGGCTTAAATGCTTATCCCACGTCGAGTCAAGCACCGTAAGCAGCACCACCCGGGTCGTTCCGGCGCTGCCACGGGTGGCACCAAGGTCTCCTTCGGTGAGTACGGTATCCAGGCCCTGAGCCCGGCTTACGTCACGAACCGTCAGATCGAATCTGCCCGTATCGCGATGACCCGCCACATCAAGCGTGGCGGTAAGGTCTGGATCAACATCTACCCGGACCGTCCGCTGACGAAGAAGCCGGCCGAAACCCGCATGGGTTCCGGTAAGGGTTCTCCGGAATGGTGGGTCGCCAACGTCAAGCCGGGCCGGGTTCTCTTCGAACTCTCCGGTGTCAATGAAGAGGTAGCTCGCGAGGCCCTGCGCCTGGCAATCCACAAGCTGCCGTTGAAGGCACGCATTGTGCGTCGCGAAGGTGGTGAATAGAAATGGCAGTAGGGTCGAAGGATCTCGCACCCGCACAGCTGGACGGTTTCGACAACGAGCGTCTCGTTGAAGAACTCCGCAAGTCCAAGGAAGAGCTGTTCAACCTGCGTTTCCAGTCCGCCACCGGTCAGCTGGAGAACCACGGTCGTCTGCGCGCGGTAAAGAAGGACATCGCACGCATCTACACCGTTCTCCGTGAGCGCGAGCTGGGCATTCGTGCCGAGGTTGCCGCACCGGTTGCGGAAGCCAAGGAAGAAAAGAAGTCCAAGAAGTCCACAGCCAAGGCTGAGAAGGCTGAGAAGCCGGCCGAGGCTGAGACCGAGGAGGACGCCAAGTGAGTGAAAAGGACGAGAACGTGACGGAAACTGGTTCCGCAACGGCAGCTGCCGAGCGCGGTTACCGTAAGACGCGTCGCGGCTACGTGGTCTCGGACAAGATGGAAAAGACCATCGTTGTCCAGGTTGAGGACCGCGTGAAGCACGCCCTGTACGGCAAGGTCATCCGCCGCACGTCGAAGGTGAAGGCCCACGACGAAGAGAACACCGCCGGCATCGGCGACCTCGTCGTGATCGCCGAGACCCGCCCGCTGTCCGCCAGCAAGCGGTGGCGCCTGGTGGAGATCCTCGAGAAGGCCAAGTAACACCTGCAGCCCTACTGTTTCCAGTAGCTGCGCCGGCAACCCCCGTTCCCTTTGGGAGCGGGGGTTTTCCCGTTCTTATGGATGACAGGGGAAAGCCCGACGGCGGCCGCCCGGCTTAACACAGGGGCGGCTGCTGTGATATGGGGCTGGGCGGGAACTGTGCTAAGATTTTGAGTTTGTATGGCGCCTTTTGCGTGCCGTCAGCAAACCTCGTAAACAATCGTGCCACGGCATAGTGCCCCCTTGCGTTTGGACTCTGTCCAAACCCGCCTGGGAAGCAAATGTTTTTGGCACGGGCGTTTAGGCCTGGTCTGGCAAAATCCAGGCAGGTCAAGAGACACCCCGATCAACCGTTCCGCAAGGCTCATTCCGTAGGAAGATTTTCGGTCTGAGAACCCGCGCGACGCAAGGAGTAAATAGTGATTCAGCAGGAGTCGCGACTGAAGGTCGCCGACAACACGGGTGCTAAGGAAATCCTTACCATTCGCGTTCTCGGTGGATCTGGCCGTCGCTACGCAGGCATCGGCGACGTCATCGTCGCTACCGTCAAGGACGCAATCCCGGGCGGCAACGTAAAGAAGGGCGACGTCGTCAAGGCTGTCATCGTCCGTACCAAGAAGGAACGCCGCCGTGCGGATGGTTCCTACATCAAGTTTGACGAGAACGCAGCTGTGATCCTGAAGAACGACGGTGACCCCCGCGGTACCCGTATCTTCGGACCGGTTGGTCGTGAACTCCGTGACAAGAAGTTCATGAAGATCGTTTCTCTGGCTCCGGAGGTGCTCTAGTCCATGGCTAAGATCAAGAAGGGTGACCTGGTTCAGGTCACCACTGGCGCCAAGGCTGAGCGCGGCGGCGACCGTGGCAAGCAGGGCAAGGTTCTGCGCGTCTTCCCCGACACCAACCGCGTGCTGGTTGAAGGCATCAACCGCGTAACCAAGCACACCAAGGTCGGTCAGTCGCAGCGCGGCACCAAGACCGGTGGCATCGAGGTCGTCGAGGCACCGATCCACATCTCCAACGTGGCTCTCGTGGACCCGTCGACCAAGAAGCCGACCCGCGCCGGTTTCCGCCTCGACACCGTTGAGAAGGACGGCGTCAAGAAGACCGTCCGCATCCGCGTGGCCAAGAGCTCCGGGAAGGACATCTAATGACTGAGACTCTCGAGACTCCGGCAACGAAGATCGTTCCTCGTCTGAAGACCAAGTACGCCGAATCCATCAAGGCTGCGCTGCAGGATGAATTCAAGTACGAGAACGTCAACCAGGTTCCCCGTCTGGTCAAGGTTGTTGTGAACATGGGTGTTGGAGATGCCGCCAAGGACTCCAAGCTGATCGACGGCGCTGTCCGCGACCTCACCCTGATCACCGGCCAGAAGCCGCAGGTAACAAAGGCCCGCAAGTCGATCGCCCAGTTCAAGCTGCGCGAAGGCATGCCCATCGGTGCACACGCTACCCTGCGTGGCGACCGTATGTGGGAATTCGTGGACCGTCTGGTCACGCTGGCCCTGCCGCGTATCCGTGACTTCCGCGGCCTCAGCGGCAAGCAGTTCGATGGCAATGGCAACTACACCTTCGGTCTGACCGAGCAGGTTATGTTCCACGAGATCGACCAGGATTCCATCGACCGCGTTCGCGGTATGGACATCACGGTTGTGACCACCGCCAAGACCGACGACGAAGGCCGCGCGCTGCTCAAGGCGCTTGGTTTCCCGTTCAAGACCGAAGCTTAATTAGCTACGTAAAAGGTCCGGCCGTTTTGATCCCTCAGGGACAGCGCGGCGGAAACCGTTACGAGGAAGGGCAAGAGCCCAAATGACTATGACAGATCCTGTCGCAGACATGCTTACACGTCTGCGCAATGCAAACTCGGCATACCACGATTCCGTGTCTATGCCTTACAGCAAGCTCAAGGCACGCGTTGCCGACATCCTGAAGGCGGAAGGTTTCATCGCCGGCTGGAAAGAAGAAGACGCTGAGGTCGGCAAGAAGCTGACCCTCGAGCTGAAGTTCGGTCCGAACCGCGAGCGTTCGATCGCCGGTGTCCGCCGTATCTCCAAGCCGGGTCTCCGCGTTTACGCGAAGTCCACCAACCTGCCGCACGTGCTGGGTGGCCTGGGTATCGCAATCCTGTCCACCTCTTCCGGCCTCCTGACTGACAAGCAGGCCGGCAAGAAGGGCGTGGGCGGCGAAGTCCTCGCTTACGTCTGGTAACGGGAAAGGAAGAGAATAATGTCACGTATTGGACGTCTCCCCATCACCGTTCCTGCCGGCGTTGAGGTCAAGGTTGACGGCTCTGTCGTCAGCGTCAAGGGTTCCAAGGGCGAGCTGAGCCACACTGTGGCCAGCCCGATCGAGGTTGCTCTGGACGACAACACCCTGACCGTCACCCGCCCGAACGATGAGCGCGCCTCCCGTTCGCTCCACGGCCTGACCCGCACCCTGATCTCCAACATGATCCAGGGCGTCACCGCAGGCTACGAGAAGAAGCTTGAAATCGTCGGTACCGGTTACCGCGTTCAGGCCAAGGGATCTGACCTTGAGTTCGCTCTCGGCTACAGCCACCCGGTCAGCGTTTCGGCACCGGCCGGCATCACCTTTGCAGTAGAGGGGCCGACCAAGCTCTCTGTCTCAGGCATCAACAAGCAGCAGGTCGGCGAGGTTGCTGCCAACATTCGCAAGCTGCGTAAGCCGGACCCCTATAAGGGCAAGGGCATTCGCTACGCCGGCGAAGTCATCCGCCGCAAGGTCGGAAAGGCTGGTAAGTAACCATGGCCATCGCAATTAACAAGAAGCGTACGAACAAGAGCAAGTCTGCTTCGCGCAGCCGCCGCCAGCTTCGTATCCGCAAGCGCATCTCCGGAACGGCTGTACGTCCCCGCCTGGTCGTCAACCGTTCCGCACGCCACGTATTTGTCCAGGTTGTCGACGACACCATCGGCCAGACCGTAGCGAGCGCATCCACACTGGAAGCCGACCTTCGTGCATTCGACGGTGACAAGACCGCCAAGGCCAAGCGCGTTGGCGAGCTCGTAGCCGAGCGTGCCAAGGCTGCCGGAGTCGAAGCAGTTGTCTTCGACCGTGGTGGTAACAAGTACCACGGCCGGATCGCCGCCGTCGCTGACGGTGCACGTGAAGGTGGGCTGTCACTGTGACGGAAGCAAACAAGGAAAAGGACACTGTGTCTGCAGATCAGAAGGCGACTGAAGCCGTAGCTGCTGAGGCCACTGAGACCACTGCCCCCGCAGCTGCCGACGACCGCCGTGGTGGCGCCCGTCGCGGCGAGCGTGGCGACCGTGGCCAGGGCCGCGGCGACCGTGGTGGCCGTGGTGGCCGCGACGGCGGCCGTGAAGCCGAGAAGAGCCAGTTCGTAGAGCGCGTTGTTACCATCAACCGCGTTTCCAAGGTCGTCAAGGGTGGTCGTCGCTTCAGCTTCACCGCACTCGTCGTCGTTGGTGACGGTAACGGCATGGTCGGCGTCGGTTACGGCAAGGCCAAGGAAGTTCCCGCTGCAATCGCAAAGGGCGTTGAAGAGGCTAAGAAGTCCTTCTTCCGCGTTCCCCGCGTTGGCAACACCATCCCTCACCGCGTCCAGGGCGAAGCCGCCGCAGGCGTCGTAATGCTGCGTCCGGCTTCCGCCGGTACCGGTGTTATCGCCGGTGGCCCGGTCCGTGCAGTACTGGAGTGCGTGGGCATCCACGACATCCTCTCCAAGTCGCTCGGTTCCTCGAACGCCATCAACATCGTTCACGCGACTGTTGACGCCCTGAAGCGCCTCGAAGAGCCGGCAGCAGTGGCAGCACGCCGCGGCCTCCCGCTGGACGAGATCGCCCCGGCGGCGCTGGTGAAGGCTCTCCTGAACCAGAAGGCAGGTGTCTAAGCAATGGCAAAGAACCTGATTCCCTCCGACGCACAGTTGGAGATCACTCAGATCAAGTCCGCCATTGGCGGCAAGCAGAACCAGCGCGACACCCTGCGGTCCCTCGGCCTGAAGCGGATCGGACACACCGTTGTCCGCACCGCCGACGCCGTGACCGTTGGAATGCTCAACACGGTTCCGCACCTGGTAAAGGTAGAGGAGGCGAAGTAAATGGCAGAGAAGAACACTGCTGAGAAGGCACAGAGCGCCGCTGCTGAGAAGCAGAACGCACTGAAGGTTCACCACCTGCGTCCCGCCCCGGGTGCCAAGACCGCCAAGACCCGCGTTGGTCGTGGTGAAGGTTCCAAGGGTAAGACCGCCGGTCGCGGTACCAAGGGTACGAAGGCCCGCTACCAGGTCAAGGCTGGCTTTGCCGGCGGCCAGCTGCCGCTGCACATGCGCCTGCCGAAGCTGCGCGGCTTCAAGAACCCGTTCCGGGTCGAGTTCCAGGTTGTAAACCTGGACCGTCTCAACGAGCTCTTCCCGGAAGGTGGCACTGTCACCGTAGAGGATCTGGTTGCAAAGGGTGCCGTTCGCAAGAACCAGCCCGTGAAGGTGCTTGGCACCGGCGACATCACCGTCAAGGTTGACGTCACCGCCCACGCATTCTCGGCCAGCGCCACTGAAAAGATCGCTGCAGCAGGCGGAAGCACCACCGCTCTCTAGGAGACGCCTCCAGAGGACGGTGGGCTGATGCCCGTCGTTGAACTCCCGGTACGCGGGGCCGAAGCCCCCGTGCCGGGAGTTTTCCGTATCCCGACGTCTTTCGGATTGTTCGCATAGCGCAATCAACCGTTAGACTCGGTTGTTGGGTTTATTGTCCCGCATCACAAGACTTATTAATTTCTGAGGAGGACGCTTGCTTAGCGCATTCGGCCGGGCTTTTCGAACGCCTGATCTGCGACGCAAGTTGTTGTTCACGCTGGGAATCATCACAATCTTCCGCTTGGGAGCCTTCATCCCCTCGCCTGGTGTGAACTACCAGAATGTCCAGCAATGCTTGTCGACCGGGCAAACCCAGGGCGGGATCTACCAGCTCGTCAATCTTTTCAGCGGCGGTGCGTTGCTGCAGGTCTCCATCTTCGCTTTGGGAATCATGCCGTACATCACGGCAAGCATCATCGTGCAGCTGCTCCGGGTGGTCATTCCCCGGTTCCAGCAGCTGCATGAAGAAGGCGCCTCGGGGCAGTCGAAGCTGACGCAGTACACGCGTTACCTCACCATTGCCCTCGGCCTGCTGAACGCCACCACGCTGGTGTCCCTCGCGCGCTCCGGGCAGCTGCTGCCTGGCTGCAACCTGCCGATCATCCCGGACAACAGCGTCATCACCACGATCCTGATCATCATCACGCTGACGGCCGGCACAGGTCTCATCATGTGGATGGGCGAGCTGGTGACCGAAAAGGGTGTGGGCAACGGCATGTCGCTGCTCATCTTCACCGCCATCGCTGCAGGCTTCCCCACCTCCCTGGGCGCCATCTGGACCTCGCAGGGGCCGGGAACGTTCTTCCTCGTCCTCGCCATCGGCCTCCTGACGGTTGCCCTCGTGGTCTTCGTGGAGCAGTCGCAGCGCCGCATCCCCGTGCAGTATGCCAAGCGGATGATCGGACGCCGGACTGTGGGCGGCACCAGCACCTACATTCCCATCAAGGTGAACATGGCCGGTGTTATCCCGGTGATCTTCGCGTCCTCCATGCTCTACCTGCCGGCGTTGATCTCGCAGTTCAACCAGCCGCAGCAGGGGGAGCAGATCCAGCCGTGGGTTGAGTGGATCAACAACAACCTGACCCGCGGTGACCACCCCATCTACATGGCGCTTTACTTCGCCATGATTGTTTTCTTTACATACTTCTACGTCGCGATCACCTTCAATCCTGAAGAGGTCTCGGACAACATGAAGAAATACGGCGGCTTCATTCCGGGTATACGTGCCGGCAGGCCGACCGCGGATTACCTGCAGTACGTCCTGTCGCGGATCACGCTTCCCGGGGCCATTTACCTTGGCTTCGTGGCGCTGATCCCGCTGGTGGCGCTCGTGCTGATCAACGCGAACCAGAACTTCCCGTTCGGTGGCACCTCGATTCTGATCATGGTGGGCGTTGGCCTGGAAACCGTCAAGCAAATTGACGCGCAGCTACAGCAGCGTCACTACGAAGGGCTATTGCGATGACCAGAATGTTGATTATCGGACCACCGGGTTCGGGCAAGGGTACGCAGGCGGAACGCATCTCAGAACGCCTCGGCGTCGTTGCGATCTCCACCGGTGACATCTTCCGTGCGAACGTCAAGGGCGAGACCCCGCTGGGTGTCGAAGCCAAGAAGTACATGGACGCCGGGGACTTTGTGCCGGACAGCGTCACCAACAAGATGGTCCGCGACCGTCTCAGCGAAGGCGACGTCGAAGACGGCTTCCTGTTGGACGGCTACCCGCGCACCACAGCCCAGGTCGATTACCTGGACGAGATCCTGGCCAATGGTGACCAGAAGCTCGACGTGGTCCTGCAGCTGACGGCGGACGACGAGGAGCTCGTTGCACGCCTCCTGGGCCGTGCCAAGGAAACCGGGCGCAGCGACGACAACGAGGCCGTCATCCGCCACCGGCTGGACCTCTACCACGAGCAGACCGAAGCCGTTGTGGCCAAGTATGCCGAGCGCGGCATCCTGACCCAGGTGGACGGCATCGGCGCCATTGACGAAGTCACCGACCGCGTCATGCAGGCCATCAAAGAGGCTCAGGCAGCCTGATTCAGTAACCACGCTACGAGGCTCCTCCCGGTTCATTGGGAGGGGCCTCCGGCTTTTAGCCGCACAACGGCTAGCCCTGCTGGCAGATCGGCCGGCCGGGGGCACCACCGAGAGGAAACCGCAGATGGCATTCGGCCAGCCACGGATTGAATACAAGACCAATGCCCAGATGCGCACCATGCACGAGGCCGGGCTGGTCCTGAACCGCGCCCTGGACGCTGCTGTGGCCGCGGCCACGCCTGGGGTCACCACGAAGCAGCTTGACGAGGTGTTCGCCGGGGTGCTCCTGGAGGCCGGCGCAAAGTCCAACTTCCTGGGCTACCACGGCTTCCCCGCCACCATCTGCACGTCCGTGAACGAGGAAGTGGTCCACGGGATCCCGGGACCAAGGGTGCTGCGGGACGGTGACATCATCTCGATCGACGGCGGCGCGATCGTGGACGGCTGGCATTCGGATTCCGCCCGCACGGTCATCGTTGGTACCGCGGATCCGGAGGACCAGCGACTGTCGGACGTCACCCAGGCCGCCATGTGGCGGGGCATCGCCGCGCTGGCCACCGGCAAATTCGTGGGCGACATCGGCTGCGCCGTGGACGACTACGTCTCCTCCGTGCCGGGCAAACCCCTTGGCATCCTCGAGGATTATGTCGGCCACGGCATCGGCTCCGAGATGCACATGGCTCCTGACGTGCTGAACTACCGCTCAAGCCACCGGGGCCCGAAGATCCGCCCGGGCCTGTGCCTCGCCATCGAGCCGATGCTCGTGCGCGGCAGCATCGAAACCGCTGTCCTGGACGATGACTGGACGGTGGTGACCACGGACGGCAAGCGGTCCTGCCAGTGGGAGCACTCCGTCGCTGTCCATGAGAAGGGCATCTGGGTGTTGTCCGCGCCCGACGGCGGCGCTGCCCAGCTGGCACCGCTCGGCGTTGTCCCGGTCCCGATTCCCTGACGACGCTCCGTTTCCCGGGACGAGTTTGCGCATCGCAGCGAAGTCAGTAGACCACAATGGGAGCCATGGGAGCCATGGGAGCGACGGGGAAGATCACTGACGTGCCGGGCCTGCGGGTCGGTCACCGGCAGAAGTCCGACGGCGGCTGGCTGAGCGGTGTGACGGTGGTCCTGCCGCCACCGGGAACCGTGGGTTCGGTGGATGTCCGCGGGGGAGGCCCCGGCACCCACGAGACCGATGCGCTTGACCCGACCACCCTGGTCCCGACCGTGGACGCTGTGGTCCTCACGGGCGGGAGCGCCTACGGCCTCGTGACCGCGCATGGCGTCCAGCGCTGGTGCGAGGAGCAGGGACGCGGCTTCCCAGTCACCGGCGGGGTGGTTCCGATCGTCCCGGCGGCCGCTATTTACGATCTCGGCCGCGGCGGCGACTTCTCCGCCCGCCCCGACGCCGGGATGGGCTACGCGGCGGCCGCCGCCGCCGGCGCGCAAAAGGACGGGCACGACGTCGAACGCGGCAATGTGGGCGCCGGCACTGGGGCGGTCATGGGACGGGGCAAATACAAAGGGGGAGTAGGCACCGCCTCGGTTCCCCTGGAAAACGGCGTGGTTGTCGGAGCCCTGGCCGTGGTGAATGCGGTGGGCCTGCCGCTTGTTGAGCCGGGGGAAACGGAGGCTACCGATTTCGATGGGCTCACTCACCGGGAGGACCAGCCACTCAACACCACCCTCGTCGTCGTCGCCACCAACGCGGACCTTGACCCGGCCGAATGCAAGCGGACCGCGTCCGCGGCCCATGCCGGACTGGCCAGGGCGCTGAACCCGAGCCACACACTGGCAGACGGGGACACGGTGTTCTGCCTGGCGACCGGCAGTACCAGGCTGGATCGAAGCACGGAAACTGCCCGGCAGGGGAGCCTCATTGCCCTGCAGAGTGCGGCAGCCGACGTCGTGCGGTTGGCCATCCTGGACGGGATCCGCAGCGCGGAGGCTGTGACCACTGAGGCGGGCACCTTCGCTGCGTACAGATATTGATGCATACAGATTTGATGCGCCCCTGTTTTGATGCGGACGGCGGCATTGTGCGCTACCATGGCTGGATTTAACATTCCGGCCCGAATGCCGTAGTGTTGCATGTTGGTTGTCTGCCCTGCCACGCCCATTTGCGGCCGGCTGGCGACGATCAATCAATCAAAAAAACGTCCGCAGCCATGCCCGGTGCAATCCGGTGGGCTGAGGCAAACAACAGTTAGCGGAGGATATGGCCAAGAAGGACGGGGTCATAGAGATCGAGGGCGTTGTGACTGAGGCGCTGCCCAACGCGATGTTTCGCGTTGAGCTCACCAACAAGCACATCGTCCTGGCACACATCTCTGGGAAAATGCGTCAGCACTACATCAGGATTCTCCCTGAGGACCGCGTAGTGGTGGAGCTGAGCCCTTACGACCTCACACGTGGTCGTATCGTCTACCGCTACAAGTAAACGTTGGGCGGCCAGAGCAACTGCCGAAGGCCGGTCCATCGGACCAACTGCTATCACGCAAAGGAACGCCATGAAGGTCAAGCCGAGCGTCAAGCAGATCTGCGAAAAGTGCAAAGTGATCCGCCGTAATGGCCGGGTCATGGTGATCTGCGAGAACCCGCGCCACAAGCAGCGCCAGGGCTAATTCCCTTCCGGGAATCCCTGGGTTGCTAACCCACGCAAGTAAATAAAAGGCAGCACAAGCTGAACTGGAACATTGAGCTCTAAAGAGTCCGGACAGCTAACCCCCGGTCGGAGGCTGGGGCCGCACTGAAAGTGCGGGTGTACTGCCTACGACCTCCGGTTTATTCAAGGAGTACTGCCACTATGGCTCGTCTCGCTGGCGTAGACATTCCCCGCGAAAAGCGGCTGGAAATTGCGCTTACTTACATCTACGGCGTGGGCAAGACCCGTGCACACGAAACCCTGGCTGCCACCGGCATCAGCGCTGACGTCCGCGTAAAGGACCTCAGCGACGCCGAGCTGGTCCAGCTGCGTGACTACATTGAAGGCAACTACAAGGTTGAGGGTGACCTTCGCCGCGAAGTGGCCGCAGATATCCGCCGCAAGGTTGAAATCGGCAGCTACGAAGGCCTGCGTCACCGCAAGGGCCTGCCCGTACGCGGTCAGCGTACGAAGACCAACGCACGTACCCGCAAGGGCCCGAAGCGTACCGTCGCCGGCAAGAAGAAGGCCCGTTAATCCTCCCCACTTGCCCCCTAAAATCGCTGGCGCGATTTCAGGGAACCCTGCAAGTGTGGGCCCATTCAACGGCCTTCCCCCAATAACTTTCTGTAGGAGAAAAAATGCCCCCGAAGACTCGTGGCGCGGTTCGCAAGCCGCGTAAGAAGGACAAGAAGAATATCGCGCTTGGCCAGGCGCACATCAAGAGCACCTTTAACAACACCATCGTGTCCATCACGGACCCGACCGGTGCTGTCATCTCCTGGGCTTCCGCCGGTGAGGTTGGATTCAAGGGCTCGCGTAAGTCCACCCCGTTCGCTGCACAGATGGCTGCCGAAGCTGCTGCCAAGCGTGCACAGGAGCACGGCCTGAAGAAGGTTGACGTGTTCGTCAAGGGACCGGGATCCGGACGCGAGACCGCCATCCGTTCGCTGCAGGCCGCTGGCCTCGAGGTTGGCTCCATCCAGGACGTCACCCCCGCCGCGCACAACGGCTGCCGTCCCCCGAAGCGCCGCCGCGTCTAAGCTTTTCCGCTGCCCGGAGCTTGCCCGGACCCTTACCGGGTCCGGGCAAGCCCAGCGCGTTAAGTCTTCAGACCGATTTTCCACCACCTGTGTTGCGTCATATAGCGGATGCTCGCCGAAAGGAAACCTAAGTGCTCATTGCACAGCGCCCCACCCTCTCCGAAGAGGTCGTCTCCGATAACCGCTCCCGCTTCATCATTGAACCGCTGGAGCCGGGCTTCGGATACACCCTCGGAAACTCCCTCCGCCGTACCCTGCTCTCTTCTATCCCCGGTGCCGCTGTAACCAGCATCCGGATCGATGGCGTGCTGCACGAGTTCACGACGGTTCCGGGTGTTAAGGAAGATGTCACCGAGATCATCCTGAACATCAAGAACCTGTCCGTGTCCTCCGAGCACGACGAGCCGGTTGTTGCTTACCTGCGCAAGCAGGGACCCGGAGTCGTCACCGCCGCGGACATCGCTCCGCCGGCCGGCGTCGAATTCCACAACCCGGATCTGCACATTGCCACGCTGAACTCGAAGGGCAAGTTCGAACTGGAACTGACCATCGAGCGCGGCCGCGGCTACGTTTCGGCAGCTCAGAACAAGTCCGGCGACGCAGAGATCGGCCGTATCCCGGTCGACTCCATCTACTCGCCGGTGCTGAAGGTTACTTTCCGCGTGGAAGCCACCCGTGTTGAGCAGCGCACCGACTTCGACAAGCTCATTGTCGACGTCGAGACCAAGCAGGCCATCGCCCCCCGCGATGCGGTTGCTTCCGCAGGTACCACTCTGGTGGAACTCTTCGGTCTGGCCCGCGAGCTGAACACCGCAGCTGAAGGTATCGAGATCGGTCCGTCGCCGACGGATGCTGCCCTGGCAGCAGACATGGCTCTGCCGATCGAGGATCTGGACCTCACCGTCCGTTCCTACAACTGCCTCAAGCGTGAGGGCATCCACACTGTGGGTGAACTCGTTGCCCGCTCCGAGGCTGACCTGATGGACATCCGTAACTTCGGTGCCAAGTCCATCGATGAGGTCAAGGCAAAGCTGGTTGAACTGGGACTGTCCCTCAAGGACTCGCCTCCCGGCTTCGACCTCGCCGCCCGCGCCGCAGCCATCGAAGAGGACGACGCCGCGTTCAGCGACGACGAGCTCTAACAAGCAGATCTTGGCCGGCGGGCTGGATGCACCATGGTGTGCGCAGCCCCACCGGCTTCCATATGAGGAGAAACAACTATGCCTACCCCCACTAAGGGTCCGCGCCTCGGTGGCGGCCCGGCTCACGAGCGTCTCATGCTCGCGAACCTGGCTTCCGCACTGTTCGAGCACAAGCGGATCACCACCACGGTCACCAAGGCCAAGCGCCTGAAGCCGTACGCCGAGCGCCTGGTCACCTTCGCCAAGCGCGGCGACCTCGCATCCCGCCGCCGCGTTCTCGGCCTGATCAGCAACAAGGGCGTCGTCCACGAGCTGTTCACCGACATCGCGCAGGCAGTGGAGAACCGCGACGGCGGCTACACCCGCATCACCAAGATCGGCAACCGCAAGGGCGACAACGCTCCCATGGCTGTCATCGAGCTGGTTCTCGAGCCCGTTTCCGCCAAGCAGGCCGTAGTCGCCGAGGCTACTGCTGCTGCCAAGCGCGATGCTGCCAAGGCTGCCCCGGCTGCCGAGGAAGCCCCCGAGGCAGAGGCCGCTGAGACTGAAGCCGCTGAGGCTCCCGAGGCTGCCGAGACCGAAGAGGCTCCGGCTGCTGAGGAAGCTCCGGCTGAAGAAGCTGCTGCTGACGAGGCTGCTGCTGACGAGGCTGAAAAGGACGCGAAGTAATTCGCTGAATCCTTCGCATAGACTTAAGTCTATGAACGACCAAAAACCCGCGGCCCCCGTATTGGGGGGCGGCGGGTTTTTGCGTATCCGGCTTGATTTGGCATACGACGGCGGCCCGTTCAGCGGGTGGGCAGTGCAGCCGGGGCTGCGCACGGTCCAGGGAACCCTGGAGGCGGCGCTGGAGCTGCTGATCCGCCGGCCCGTCCGGGTCACCGTAGCGGGGCGGACAGACGCCGGTGTTCACGCCCGCGGCCAGGTGGTCCACCTTGACCTGACGGAAGCGGAGTGGCGGGGACTGAACCGCGGCGCCGAACTTGATCCCGCCGTCGCGCTTTTACGCAGGCTGCGGGGTGCGCTGAGCCGGGGGCTCGGGGACCTGACCGGCGCCATTGTGGTGCACCAGGTGTCCATTGCGCCGGAGGGTTTCGACGCGCGCTTTTCCGCGCTGTGGCGCCGCTACAGCTACCGCATCGCTGACGGGCCCGCGCTCTGGGACCCGCTGGGCCGGTATGACACTCTTTGGCACAAAGCGCCGCTTGATGTGGACCTCCTGAATGAGGGCGCGTCCAAGCTGCTGGGGCTGCAGAACTTCCTCTCCTACTGCAAGCCTCGCGAGGGCTCCACGACCATCCGCGAACTGCAGCGCTTCGAGTTCACCCGCGGCCCGGATGGCGTCATTGTGGCCACGGTCCAGGCCGACGCGTTCTGCCACAACATGGTCCGTGCGCTCGTGGGTTCGGCGCTGTATGTGGGGGAGGGGCTGGAGCCGCCGGGATGGCTGCACGAGCGGCTACTGGCCAGGAAACGTGACGCCCGCTCCGTGCTGGCGGCCCCGCATCCGTTGGTGCTGGAGGAAGTGGCCTACCCGTCGGACGACGAGCTGCTTGCACGCGCGGTGCTCACGCGTGCCCTGCGGGAGTAAGTCCCTACATTAACCGTCTTCTGAGGGCCCTGCCTCAGTTCCGGGCCTGCTGCCAGTAGGCTGGGAGGCAGTCTTTAGTCATGTGGTCCTTACAGGGGGTAAGGGATGAGTGATCGTCGCGTTGTTGTGGTTATCGAACAGGATCAGGACGTCTGCGCGCTGCTGTGCGCGACCCTTGGTGATGCCGGGTTCGAGGTGCATCGTTCGGTGAGCGGCGAGGCGGGGCTGGCGCTGGTCCGGGCCGCGCAGCCGGATACCGTCACGGTGAATGCGGCGCTGCCGGACATGGACGGCCTCGAGGTGGTGAGGCGCATCCGTGAGTTTAGCCACGCGTACCTGCTGATTGTCAGCGAAGCCAGTGATCTTGGGGCCACTGTACAGGCCTTCGACGCCGGGGCTGACGACTATTTGGTCACACCCCTCCGGCCCCGTGAACTACGGGTGCGTGTCGACGGTATGCTCCGGCGGCCCCGGGAACTGCGGGAGGGCCGGCGCGAAATTTCTGAAACGGTTGTGGAAGCAGTGACACGGTGCCTGGAGCACAAGGGTCTGGAGGTGGACACGGTAGCCCGCTGCGTGCGACTGGCAGGGCGGACGGTGGAACTTACCAGGACAGAGTTCGACCTGCTCCACCTTATTGTGGAGCAGGGGAAACGCGTGGTGACGAAGACCGAGCTGGCCCGCCACCTGCAGCTCGAGGACCTGGGCCCGGGACGCCCCCGGAAAGTGGATACGGACCGCGTCATCGAAGTCCACATCGGAAACCTGAGGCGAAAGCTTGGAGACGACGCACGGTCTCCGAAGTGGCTCAAGACAGTCCGTGGCCTGGGATACACGCTGACGTAGGCCGCGGTGGACCCTGCCCCTGCAAACGGGGGGTGGCGCGGAAAATCCTAAGAAAACGCCAAGGGTGCAGGAGCACCGTAGGAGCATGAAATCACTACGAAGCGACGAGGTTGTTGCAGTCCGTGGCGTTCTTACCGATACGCATCCGGTCGATTTCTATGCGCTTGGCGTCGCGGGGGCGATTGACCGTTTGACCCTTCCGCTGCGAGAGCGCGGGACCGTGATTCACCTGGAGGCTCCGCACCACGGGATGGAGGTGGACCGGAAGTGTGCCACCCTCCTCTACCGGGCCGCCCAGGAGCTCCTCAGCAACGTGTACAAATTCGCCCACGCCTCGGCCGTGACCATTCGGCTGGGCTGCCTCAGCCATCCGCCCCTCTGCCATGAGGTGCAGCTCAAAGTGACCGACGACGGCGCCGGTTTCGATGTCCAGGCAGCAACCCAGGGCCGGCATTCCGGGATGGGGCTGCGGCTCATGCGACTCGCCGTGGAAACTGCGGGCGGCCACATGGTGATCGACTCGTCCTCCGCGGGTACGTGCGTGAACATCACGCTCCCTCTGGACTGAGGAAGAAACTGCAGAGGTTAGGAAGGTTCCCGGGGCAGTGTCATGGTGAACGTAGTCCCGGCGCCTGGCTTGCTCTCGCACGTGATGGCGCCGCCGTGCCGTTCCACGATTGTCTTCGTAATGGAGAGGCCCAGGCCCACGCCGGGAATTTCCGCCTGCCGGGCAGCCTGGCTGCGGAAGAACCTGGTGAAGATCCGGGAGGTCTCGTCTTCACTGATGCCCATTCCGGTGTCCTGGACCTGTAGCTGCACCCAGTCATCAACCGTGCGGGCGCGGACCGTCACTGCACCGCCGTCTGGAGAGTATTTGATGGCATTGGACACCAGGTTGTCGAGTGCCTGCGAGATGCGGAGCGGATCGGCATGGGCCCAGAGGGGTGCCGGGGCGTCGACGCTGAGGGAGACGTGGGAGGCGTCGGCCTGTGTCTGGGCGGAACCCACGGTGGTGTCGATGAGGCTGGCCAGATCTGTCCTCCGGGCATGGACCGCCAGCACCGCGGAGGCCGAGACGAGCAGATCGGACACCAGCGAGAGGAGCCGTTCAGCATTACGCTGCACCACTTCCAGCCGCTGCACTGCCGCCGGTGAGAGGGCGTCAGCCTCATCCAGGACCAGGTCAACGTTCCCCAGCACGGACATCAGTGGGCTGCGAAATTCGTGGGAGACGTTGGAGATCAGTTCCTCCTTCGCGGAGAGCGCGTCCACCAGCCCGGTCACATCGCTGTAGACGATGACAGCGCCGCTGAACCCGCCGTCGTCGTTCCTCATGATCCGGGCCGCCGTGGAAACGGCACGCCGCGCGCTGCCCTCGCCGAGCCACACCAGATAGTTCGCAAACGTCTCGCCCGCAATCGCCCGGTGAATCGGTCGCTTGTCCTCCGGCAGCGGGGTGACCTTGTCCTGGCCGAACATGAGCTGCTTGGATTCCTCGATTTCCGTGGCTCCCCCCGCAGGAGATGCGGCATGCTGGAACATTCTTTGCTGGTCGTTGACGAGAACTTTATGCCCGTCGGCGTCTACCGCCACAATGCCGACGTCAACGGTGTCAAGGATGGTTTTGAAAAGCCTTTCACGGGCCCTGCTTTGTATGAGCAGTTCCCGGAGTTCGGCATCCTTTTTTTCGAGCCGTTGGCGCTGCAGACGGATATTGGCGCTGGCGAACCGGATTGCCAGCGAGACGGCCAGCATCATGAGGGGCAACAGGATGGCGGTGGCAATGTCCGAAGGTGAAATGTTGGGAGATTTTTGCAGCAGTGACGGCAGACCGATGAGTAGGGGCCCAAAAAAACTGAGCACAATGCTGGTCTTCACGAAGGAACCTGATGCGGATAACCAGATCACCGGGAATATTGCCAGCACGCCGAGGCCAGCCACAGAAGGAACGGCTCCGTTGCGTGCCAGGCCGATCACCAAAAGGTCAAGAATCGGAATAATGAGATACGAATTGGCCGGAAGCCGTTCCCACGGAACCACCAAGCACGCCAGGAACAAGATGCCCATCAGGGCCATGGCCGCAAGAAAGACGGGACTCTCGATGAGCCTAGGCCACACTGAAGGCGCGGCGATGGCCAAGGCGGCAAGAAGGAGCGTTACCGGGAGTTGGCAAAGCGCCACCTGGACTCTCGGCTTCAGCCTTCTGTAAAAGCGGTCAGTGTCCCGGACCAACACGTGTTCACCCAAGGGCGCAGCCCCCGCCCTTGGAGTCGAACATCAAAACGTGAGACCGTATTTTTTTGTCCCCACCCATGGGGCCATTATGCACACCATTTCCTCTGCATCGGCAGTCCCAATCGGCTCTTGCTTGTAGGTTGCAAAACATATGCACAATTTAGGGTGTCTGGTTGCCGAGTCCGTTGTAGCCTAGGTAATCAGGTAGTGCTTTCCGCATTGCGCTGGGCGGTGCGGTGGTTTTACCTGATATGGGGTAATCGTGGGCGAACTTGGCGTGGCCGTAGTGATTGAAGATGACGACGACGTCCGCAATCTGCTTGACGCGGTCCTTCAGCAGGCTGGCTTCGAGGTGCACTCTGCAGCCACGGGACGTGATGGTGTTGACGTTGCGCGTCAACATTCGGTGAATGTGATCACGCTTGACGTGGGACTACCGGACATCGACGGTTTTGAGGTCCTGCGCAGAATCCGGCAATTCAGTGACGCGTACGTCGTCATGCTCACCGGTAGAGACGAGGAACTGGACACGATCACGGCGCTTCAGGGCGGCGCGGACGACTACATCACCAAGCCGTTCCGGCCCCGTGAGTTGCGCGCCCGTATCTCCGCCATGATGCGCCGGCCCCGTCAGGGCGCGGCTGCTGAAGACGTCGATGCTCTAGCGCTGTCATCCGGCGTCGGTACCGGTGTCGGTCGCGCCGGCGGCGCTACAACCGTGCGCCGTGGCAAGGTGCTGCAGCATAACGGCCTGTCGCTCGATATGGAAACCCGGACTGTCGCCCTTCACGGGACGCCGCTGGGGCTGACCCGCAGCGAGTTCGACCTGTTACAGGAGCTTCTGAAGGCAAACGGGGCCGTGCGTACGCGGGCTGATCTGGTCCGGGTGGTCCGCGGGGAATACTACGGTGAGGACACATACATCAGCGAGGCCGACGAACGTGCCGTCGAGGTCCATATCGGAAACCTGCGCCGGAAACTCCGTGAGGACCCCCAAGAACCGCGCTGGCTCGTGACGGTACGCGGCGTGGGATACCGGTTGGCGCCGAAGCGGGCGGAGTAGCGCTGCCTTCCTTTGGGTGCGGCTGGGTCTCCAGCCGCCTGCCGCGGCGGCAGCCGGGCTAGCGTCCCCTGAGATAGGTTCGTTTCAGCGCGGTGATGGTCTGCGCGCCTGTTTGCGCCACTACCGGCAACAGCATCCTCAGCGCGGGAAGGTCACCGGCCCTGATGAGGCGCTCCGATTCCACGGCCAGGCTGGCGAGACGCGACCCGCCCACCATGAACGCGGAATTTTTCAGGCTCAGGACCGCATCCATGGCGAGTTCCGGATCATTGTCGGCGACCGAACGCTCCAGATATGCCAGCCGCTTCGTCCAGATGCCGATGTAGTCCTTGGCGAACGCGCGGGCCACGCCGCTGCCGCCCATGTCCTCTTCAAGCTCGCGAAGAACGGTGAGGTCCAGGATGGGGAGCCCCTCCGCCAGTTCCGGTTCGTCCTGCGCGGCAGTCCCGGGACCAGGCAGGCAGACGCCGTTGGCGCCGCCGTCGCTTGTGCCGGACCCTGAACTGGACATGTGTTAAGGCTACTTTCTGACCTTGGGAAAAACCTGATCCGACTTGGATCCTGTGGAAACCCTGCGCGTTCCTTGTGGTGCGTGGATTAGATGCGGCATTTCGGGCCCTACTGCCGGCTGAAAGTTTCGATGGTGTTGATGACGGCCGGTCCCAGGATGGCAATGAACAGGACCGGGAAAATGAAGAACAGCAACGGAAAGAGGATCATGACGGGCAGCTTCATGGCCTTCTCTTCGGCCCGCTGGCGCCGCTTCACGCGCATCACCTTGGCCTGTACCCGGAGGACACGGCTGATGGCGATGCCGTACATGTCAGCCTGGACCACCGCCTGGACGAAGCTCCGGAGCTCGGGGATGCTCGTGCGCTCGGCGAGGGCGAGATACGACTCGCGGCGGCTGCGGCCCACCTGCATGTCTTGCAGCGTCCGGACCAGTTCCTCTGCCAGCGGGCCTTTCCCGTTCTCGCCCGCCCTGGCCATGGCACCTTCGAAGCCAAGTCCCGCTTCCACGGAAATCAGCATCTGGTCCAGGGTGTTGGCAAGCTCCAGCTGCATCGCCTTTTGCCGCTCCTGACCTTTGCTGTAGAGCATCAGATCGGGAATGAAGTAGCCAAGGAACAGGACGAACAGCCCCACGAGCTTGATGATCGGCGTCGTTGCGATGGAAGCGATGTACAGCCCCAAAAGTCCGCCGAGCAGACCCAGCGCGGGTTTGGCGGCAAGCACCCGGCCCAACGGCAGGTTTGCCGGCCGGCCGGCGAGGGACAGCAGACGGTCGAGCTTCTGCACATAGCCGGAGGGAGTGAGTCTGCGGCCGATCTTCTCAAGAAGGCCGGTGCTGACCTTCTTCTCCACTTCGGCCGGCTCGGCAGCGCCCCTGGACAGGATTTCGCGGGCGACCGCCGGGCCTTTTTTGTCGGCGGAGAGCAGGGACCAGGCCAGGTAGCCGAGCGGCAAGCAGACCAAGAGGAGGGAAAGGAAAATCAAGGGATCCATGGCCGCCTCAGAACTTCAGGTCGATGATCTTGCGCATCCAGAGACCGCCGATCGTCATCAGGATGACCGAGGCAACGATCATGATCCAGCCCAGGACCGTGGAAACCATCTTGTCCATGTAACCCGGGCTGACCACCATGAGCATGGCCACGATTCCAATGGGAAGGGCCATGAGGATGTAGGCGGAGAATTTCCCTTCGGCGGCGAGGGACTTTATGTGGCCCTTAATCTCGTTGCGCTCGCGGATGGTTTCGTTGACCTGGTCCAGGACCTCCGCCAGGTTGCCGCCCACCTCACGGTTGATCTGGATTGCCTGGGAGATCCAGACGAAGTCCTCGTTCTGCATCCGTTCAGCAGTGTCGTTGAGCGAAGTCAGCAGGTCCCGGCCGAGGCTCGTCTCCGACACGACCCGGCGCATTTCCTCAGAAGTTGGCGCCTGCGATTCATTGGCAGCGGCGTCGATGGCTCGCAGGATACTGTGTCCGGCACGGAGGCTGCCCGAGAGCAGCTGCAGGGTATCGCCCAGCTGGTCACCAAACTTTGTTCGCCTTTTGCCTGTGAGGAAACCCAGCACAAGGTGGGCTACGAAGGGCGCCGCGACCACCAGGAGAATGGCCAGCAAGGGCCCGGCAACCACGAGGCCTATCAGGGCGCCCACAAAGGAGCCGATGAGCACCAGGAGCAGGAAATCTGCCTGGGTCAGGCGCAGGCCCGCGTTTTCGAGGGTTTCCCGGTTGAAGAAGCGGACGTTCCGCTTGGCAAGGAAGCGCTCGATTCCCTGGACTGCCGATCCGGCGAACCGGGTCAGCTGCGAGTCCGGCTCCGTGCGGAACGGCCGACGGCGGTCCAGCGGGACTGTGGGGGTGCGGGGGATCACCACTGCCACGCCTGCAAGGGCGATGGCGGCGATCACGAAGATGATTCCAAAGGTCAGGACCATTAGCCTCACTGCTTTCCGCTGGAGGTCACGGGGGCGCCAAAGACACCTGCCGAAACGTGGATGCCCATGTCTTCAAAGCGGTCGATGAACCGCGGCCGGATGCCGGTGGGGATGGGGGAACCGAGGAAGCGGCCGTGCTGGTCAACGCCTGCCGAATAGTCGAACACGAAGGCGTCCTGGAGTGTGACGATGTCGCCTTCCATACCCTGGACCTCGGTGACGTGCGTGATGCGGCGGGTGCCGTCACGGAGCCGGGAAATCTGAATGATCAGGTTGACGGCGGATGCGATCTGCTCACGGATGGCGCGCAGCGGCAGATCCATTCCGGCCATCAGGACAAGCGTTTCCAGGCGTGCGACGGCGTCGCGGGGCGAGTTGGAGTGGACGGTGGACAGTGAGCCGTCGTGGCCGGTGTTCATGGCCTGGAGCATGTCCAGGGATTCCCCGCCACGGACTTCGCCCACCACGATGCGGTCCGGGCGCATACGCAGCGAGTTCCGGAGCAGTTCGCGGATGGTCACCTCGCCCTTGCCCTCGGTGTTCGGCGGCCGGCTTTCCAGCCGGACGACATGCTCCTGCTGGATCTGGAGCTCCACGGCATCCTCGATGGTTACGATGCGCTCGTTGGCCGGAAGGAACGAGGACAGGACGTTCAGAAGCGTGGTCTTGCCCGTGCCCGTGCCGCCGGAGACGATGATGTTCAGCTTTGCCTTGACGCAGGCATTCAGCAACTCCGCCATTCCCGGCGTGAGCGTTCCGAAGTCGATGAGGTTCTGGACCGTGAGGGGCACCTTGCTGAACTTACGGATGGTCAGTGAAGAACCGCCCACGGCCAGCGGCGGAATCACGGCGTTCACACGGGAGCCGTCTTCCAGGCGTGCGTCAACGAGGGGAGAGGATTCGTCGATGCGGCGTCCCACCTTGGAGACGATGCGTTCGATGACCTTGCGCAGGTGCTCCTCCGAGCTGAACCTGGAATCGGTCAGCGTCAGCTGGCCTTTGCGCTCCACATAGATCTGGTCCATCCGGTTCACCATGATTTCGGTGACGGCGGGATCGTCCAGCAGCCGCTGCAGGGGACCGTAGCCGAGCACGTCATCGGCCACGTCGCGCACCAGCCGGGAGCGTTCGTCCGCGGTCAGCGGAACCTGTTCCGAGTCGATGATGCGAATGAGCTCCTCCCTGGCGGTGCTGCGCAGGTCGTTCTCCGTGATGGAGGAGTCGTTGAACCTGGCTCCCATCCGTTCGAAGAGGGCGGTTGCAGCACGCTGCTTGAGGGCAGCAAAGGCGTCCACCGGCTGCTGGGCCTTGGGCTTGAAGCCTTCCTGCTGTGCCCCATGAGGCTGAGGAGGCTTCGCACCTGGCTCCTGCTTGGTGGATTTTGGACGAGCGGGGTCACGGCGAACCGCCGGCGCAGCCGTCGAACGTTGGGCCTGCGTCGCTTCCGGTCCGCTCCGTGTGGGCGTCGGCTGGAGCGCCGCTGTGGCAGCGCCGGGGGCCGGGTCGGCAGGGGCGGCCGCAGTGGCAGTGGCCATTGCCTTGACGGGTGAGGCTGCTGCAGGCTGTGACTTTTGCTGAGCCCGCTGGATCCGTTCGGACAGCTTCATCTAGACCACGACCCGTCGGTGCGTTCGCCGCTGGCCCTTCGCTTGCCCGTTGGGGCTGAAGCGCTCCACAAGCTGATTGAGTCCTTTGACTGCGGGATCCCGTTTGGATTCCTGCAGTACCGGAATGCCTCGGTTGGTAGAGAATGCGACGGCGCGGGACCGGGGAATGCTGACATCCACGGGTGCGCCGATGGTGGATTCCACGTCCTGGACCGAGAGTCCGCATTTGGCGTCAGCCATGTTCAGGACCACGTGTCTTCCTTCGGGCAGAATGTCGAGCTGGCGGAGGACTTCCAGCCCGGAGCGGAGGCCGCGGACGCTGGGAATGTCCATGGCGCTGACCCAGACCACGTCGGTGCAGGCCTCCATGGCAGCCAGTCCTATCTCTGGCAAGCCGGGGGCAGTGTCTACAACGACATATTGGAATTCTTCCGCCAACTGTTCCAGCAAGCGGGTGACCTGTTCAGGCGCGATGTCGTCGGCGTCGACCGGGTTGTCAGGCGCGCACACGGCGTAGATGCTCGAGGGGTGAACCGTGAGGAACGCTTTGAGCACCAGGGTGTCCTCGCTGGCAGCGGGGGAGACGGCGTCCGTAACCGTATGCTCCGGGTTCAGGTAGAGGCCGGAAGCGATGTCGCCAAACTGTAGGTCAAGGTCAACCACCACGACGCTCATGGGCGCCACCTTGCCAAGGCCTACAGCGAGGTTGGTTGCGATGGTGGTCTTGCCCACTCCACCCTTGGGTGAGAAGACGCCGATCACTCTTCCCTTGCTTTCACCGTGCTTGGGCTGTTCCGGCCGGTGACGGGTGGCGAAGGACTGGCAGGCGCGCTCCAGCAGGACCCGCATGTGTGCCGGGTCGGCGGACGGGCTGAGGATATCCCGGATGCCGGCGCGCATGGCCTGCAGGAGCAGCTCCGGATCAGGTTCGCTGACCAGGAGAACTGTAAGATCCGGCACCTGGACGTCCAGCACGGTGGCCAGGCGCAGCGCATCGTCTACGGGCACTTCCGGGCCGAGGATGAGGACTTCTGGCCGCTCCTGGTTGAGCTGGGCGAACAGGTCGTAGGGGCCGGCCGGCAGGACATGGGTGAAGAACGTCTGCACGCCGCCCTGGAGCCCGCCCTCCACGGCCTGCCGCAGGCGGCTGTCGAAGTCAGCGTTCGGCGTGATCAGGACGAAGCGGCTCACTTGTAAACCTCGCTCCGCTGGATGATCCGGGGACCGCTGTCCTTGGCGTTCGCGGGCTCCTTGCTGAGCCAGATATCTGCGTACTCCGCGGCGAAAACGATCTTTGCAGCGTCGGCATCGCTGACTGCAACCGTGAGCATGAGTGAGCCCGTCGGGAGCATGGTGTCCTGCGGGTTGCCGGCGTTCGGATCGGCGCTCGCGGTAGGCGCCGGCGCGGCAGTCGACGCAGGCTCCGGGGCGCGCTGCACGGCTGTGACGAGAGCCTTGCGGACGGTAAGTTTGGTGGTTTCGACGTCGAGCTTGTCTTGAAGGGCGCCCTTATCAAGGTTGACGAAAACACCCACACGGTCGCCGGGAGCCAGTCTGCCGCCGACGACGCGGACCGGCTCGAGCTGGAAGGAGACTTCCTGCAGACCTGCGGGTACTTCTACCGATCCCTGGGTCTTAAGTTCTTCGGGCTCGACCAGGCGTTCGGTCACGAGCTGTTCGCCGGGAACAAGATCGACGGCGGCCACCTTGCCCTTGGATCCGTCGAGGGACTTGAGGGAGGAGCCGGTCACGGCCGCGGCAGGCAGCTGTTCGGTGGTCAATGAGGCAGTCATTGATTCCACAGGGGTGCCGGCGGGAATTGCAGTCTTCACGACCAGGACCGCGACGGGCTCGAGGTTCTGGACGGCCCGCTGGTCGGCGCCCTGGGCGTAGGAAATGACCAACATCGCGCCGACGATGGCGAGGACTACGGCTGCCGCTCCTGCCACTAACCTAGACTTCACGATCTGCTCCTGGGTGATCTTGTTTCACTGAACTGCATAGGTTTAGCTGGTGAGTTCGACGACCCTGGCGCCGTACGGGCTGACGGGTCCCAGCTTGTAGCCGTCAGCGAGGGAGACGTAGTTGACGAACTTTCCGATGATGCCGCGGCAATCGCCTTTGCACTGCAGGTCCTTATCGGCAGAAGACGCGTTGTTGTAGACCATCGGGAGCTTGTCAGCACCGCTGAAAGCCCAGCCCTGCACACTGAAAGAGGCGAAAGCCAGCAAGTCGTAAGAGGCTCCGGAACCGGTCCCGCTGACGTCCTCGTACACCGGCAGCAGGACGGTAACGGGTCTGCCGGCACCAAGTTCCGCGGCCCATTTGGTGAGGACCGCATCGCAGTTCGAGGGGCCGTCGTTGCCGGTGTCGCTGCCACTCTGGTTAATGGCCAGGTTTACAAGCCCCCCGCACTGGCCGGCGACCTGTACGATCCAGGCAAAGCCGCCGGGGACCGTCTTTCCCGCAGGCCCGAGACCGCAGTCCGCGTTGGCGTTGGAAGTGTGGTTCTGCAGCAGCTGGGTCGCGCCGTCCACCATGCCCGAAACCTGGCACACCGAAAACGCCAGCGGGAATGGAGTGGTGCCCTCGGAAGGACTTCCCCAGCGCACGCTAGAACTGGCTGATACCTCGGCGCTGGGGATTCTGAGGACTCGGGCGAAAAAGAGGGAGACACTGTTGGTGGTGCTGCCGGCTTCCTTTGCCCCTGCCGTCACCTGGACGGTGCGGTTGGGTTTATCGAGGGTGATGGACTTTACGTTGCTGAGGCCATCCACCGCATTCTTATTGGCGAGGTCAGCCGCCATTGGAGCCGTTGTGGAGCAGTTGGTATCCGCTTCGTTCTTGGCGCACGTGTGGGCCACCATCAGGGCGGCCGAATCTGAACCGTTCTGCAGCTGGGCGCGTTCGGAGTAGAGCTTCGCAACGTCAATGGAGATCGCTGCGAATCCGAGCATTACCACCATCGCGAGTGCGACAATAACGGCGATTCCGCCGCGCTCGTTCTCAGCAGATGCTGCTAGCCGCCGCACAGCATAGTTCCTTTTCCAGTCATGCCAAATGGACCGGCAATGCCGGTCATCGTGCTGAGTGAGTACGTGATGGTCACGGTCATCTGGGCTCCGACTGCGCAGTTAGCGGCGCTGAACGTGATGTTGCCGTCCGTCAAAGCCGGGCTTAGTTGCGTTGCGGCATTCTTAGCCGCCGTCCGAGCTGTGGCCTGGCTGTTGTTGATCGCCATACTGCGGACACCTTCGCGGGCGGCATTCGTCAGCGTGGTCTGAACGTTGTAGGCCCGGCCGAACTCCATGATTCCCAGCAGGATCATGATCAGGACGGGCCCAAGTAGTGCGAACTCAACTGCTACGGCGCCACGTTCTGATGTCGAAGACAAAGGATTCACCCGTCGCGGAATCTAAGACGGTGGTGGAAGCGGAACGCATCCACCACCGTCTTGTGATCCGCCGCTTCCTAGACGCACTTGCTAACGGCCGTAGCGGTTGCCGCGGTGTAGGTCTTGCCTTCGATCTGGCACTTCACGCTCTCGAACATCCCGTTCAAGGATCCGCCGAGCAGAGACACGGCAACGATGATGACGACGGCGATGAGGGCAACCATGATGCCGTATTCAACGGCGGTGGCGCCTTTCTCTTCGCGGCGGACGCGGGCTGCGGTGTTTGAGAAGAAGGTAAGCATTTTGAACTCCTGAGCGAGTGTTGGGAAGCTGGTCCGTCACCAGCTCTGTAAATAGAATGCGGCGCGATTTCCCCTAGGGGGAGGGATCTTGCACCATCCTGTGCCAAGCCTTCTCAAGCTGCGCATATCCTGCGTTTTTCCTGCGCTTACTCTGCTATTGGTCCTCTTCGTAATTGCCTCAGCACGCAAAAGGACCCCCTCGGTGCTGGGATCCGAGGGGGTCCGGTCTTTGCAGCGCCTTATGGCGCTGGGTTGTGCTTTTGGGCTAGGGAATTGCGACGCCTAGGAGAATACGGCCATGATTTTGAGTACGGCCGGTCCCAGCAACACAATGAACAGCGTTGGCAGGATGAAGAAGATCAGCGGGAAGAGCATCTTGACGGGCATCTTCATTGCATGCTCTTCCGCTCGCTGGCGCCGTTTGATCCGCATATCCTTGGCTTGCATCTTGAGTACGCTCACGATGGCAATGCCATACGTGTCCGCTTGGATTACGGCTCGAATGAAGCTGCGTACGTCAGGAACGTCGACCCTGTCGGACAGCGACAGGTAGGCTTCTTTGCGCGACCGGCCCACCTGGATGTCCTGCAAAGTCCTGATCAGCTCATCCGCTAGGGGTCCGCGGCCGTTTTCGCCAGCACGGCCCATGGCGGTCTCGAAGCCGAGGCCGGCCTGAACTGATATCAACATTTGGTCAATTGCAGTGGGAAGCTCCAGCCGGATTGCCTCTCGGCGCTTCTGCGCCTTGGTGCGAAGGAGGATGTCCGGGACGAAGTAGCACAATGCCACTATTCCTACGCCGAGTACGAGCCTTCCGGTGGAAGGCGCACCCAGGAAAACGAGAAGCCCACCGATTGCACCGCCGAAGGCGAGCAGGGGTTTCACCATAATGATCCTGGCGAGCGGCCACTCCTTGGGTCGCCCAACTCCCGCCAGCTGCTTGTCCAGCCAAGCTTCGTAGCTGTGAGGGGTTAATCGACGGGACAGTTTTGCGATCTGCTCATTGACGTTCAGTGATTGGGCGGCCTGGCTTGGCCGCCCGCCCAAATTCGCTTGAATGTTGCGGAGTCCAGCCCGGTCTGCCGTGAACGTCAGCCAGATCATTCCGGAAATTGGAAGGACAATAGCCAAGATGGCTGCGAGTGCGATGGGTTGCATTTCTTCTGCCCCCTAGTATTTCGGCTTGATGATTCGGCTGAGCCAAAACCCGCCGATGGAGAGCATGACAATGGCTGCACCCACCATGACGAATCCGATGACGGTGGTGGTGAAAACCAGGATGTACGTTGGATTCATGAGCCCCAGAGCGAGAAACATCAGGATCGGCAGTGCCATCAGGACGATGGCCGAAACCCGGCCTTCCGCACTCAAAGCCCTTACCTGGCCTTTGACCTGATTCCGGTCCCGGATTGTTTCACCCACGTGATCCAGGACTTCAGCAAGATCACCACCCACCTCGCGGTGGATCTCTATGGCCTGGGCGATCCCATGGAAGTCCTCGCTGGCAGTCCTGTTAGCCACGTCCTCCAAAGACTCACCAAGGTCGCGGCCGATTCTTGTTTCATTGACAACACGGCTCAACTCCTCAGCCATAGGTGCTTCGTTCTCTTGCGCCGCAGCATCGATGGCCCTGAGGAGGCTGTGGCCTGCCCGGAGTCCGCCGGAAAACATTTGGAGAGTGTCGGGCACCTGGCTGTCGAACTTCCGGCGGCGCCGAGCGACAAGTAAGTTCAAGAGAACGTAGAGCAGGAACGGAGCCAGCAGTAATGAGAGGATGCCGATCCCCAGGCCGCCGAGGAAGTATCCCAGTACTGCAGCCATCAGCGTCACCGCTCCGACCATCAGCAGGTAGTCGCCCGGCTCCTTGTTGAGCCCTGCCTGTTCCAGCTTTTCGCGGCTCAGGATTCCGGCAGGCCTCTTCTTGAGGCCCCGATTGAGTGCTCCGACCGCCTGGTTGGTAAGGCGCGTCAGACTGGAGGAAGAGGAAGAAACGACGTCAGGGCGTCGCCGCGAGAGCGGAACCCCCGCCCGGCCCTTCAGAACTATTCCGAACACCAGTCCGAGCGAGAGGTAGACCAGGAACAGCCCGCCCACGAAGAGACTGACCGGCACGTCGGCAGCCATGATTACCGACCCCTGGCTGGCTGGGCGCCGAAGACGTGGGGCGAGATGTGGATGCCGAGTTCCGCGAACCTGTCAGTAAACCGCGGCCTCACGCCCGTCGGGACCGGTTTGCCCAGGAAGCGCCCGTTGGCATCTACGCCGGCGGAATAGTCGAAGACAAACGCATCCTGAAGAGTGACGATGTCGCCTTCCATTCCCTGAACTTCCGTAACGTGCGTGACCCGGCGGCTTCCGTCCCGGAGCCTCGAAATCTGAACGATGAGGTTCACCGCCGCCGCCACCTGTTCCCGCACAGCCCGGAGCGGGAGATCCATCCCGGCCATCAGCACCAGAGTCTCCAGACGGGCGATGGCGTCCCTGGGGGAGTTGGCGTGGACGGTTGAGAGTGATCCGTCGTGACCCGTGTTCATGGCCTGCAACATGTCCAGACATTCCCCTCCGCGAACTTCTCCCACGACGATGCGGTCAGGACGCATTCGAAGGGAGTTCCTGACGAGGTCGCGGATTGCAACTTCGCCTTTGCCTTCAATATTGGGGGGCCTGCTCTCCAGCCTGACCACATGGTCCTGCTGTAGTTGAAGTTCGACGGCATCTTCAATCGTCACAATTCGGTCTGCAACCGGAATGAAGGAAGAGAGCACGTTGAGGAGTGTGGTCTTGCCCGTTCCGGTACCTCCCGAGACGATGATGTTCATGCGGGCCTGGACACATGCCTGGAGCAGTTCAGCCATTTCCGGGGACAGACTGCCATAGGCGATGAGTTTTTGGACCGTCAGCGCTTCCCGCCCGAACTTACGAATGGTAAGTGCCGGTCCATTGACCGCAAGTGGGGGGATGATGGCGTTGACGCGGGAACCGTCTGCAAGGCGGGCGTCTACAAGGGGTGATGATTCATCAATCCGCCGGCCAACCTTCGACACAATCCGTTCGATGACCCGCCGGAGGGCGTCATCGGATGCGAACTTGGTGTCCGTAATAGTGAGTTTGCCCTCGCGTTCCACGTACACCTGGTCATAGCGGTTGACCATAACCTCGGTTATTGACGGGTCATCGAGGAACCGCTGGATGGGTCCATGACCCAACACGTCGTCAATAATTTCGCGAATCAGCCTCTGACGCTCGGTCGTGGTCAGCGGAACCTGTTCCTCATCGACGACGATCTTGAGTTCGTCCTTGACGTATTGATGGAGTTCGGCTTCCTCAAGTGAGGAATCCGTGATGCGCGAACCAAGGCGTTCGTAGAGTGCCTGGCTGGCGCGTTCCTTGAGGGCGCCAAGCGCACCACTGGCAACTGCCCCCGTCTGTGTCAGTTCCACCACGTCCAAGGCGCTGGCGGTCTCGGCTGACTTGGCTTCGTGTATGCGGCCAAGGGTCACTGGCTCATTTGATTCGTTCGACGCAGTGAACGGGTTTGGGGATACTTCCTCAATGATCGTTGAGGGCGACCCGTTGCCGCGCACTTTCTCGAGCCTGCGTGTGAGGTTCACTGGACTACCGCCCTTCGATGCAATTTCTTATGAGGTCTGGCTTCCCAATTGGGTTTGAAACGGTCTACAAGCTGCTGCAGGCCCTTTGCTGCGGGCTCGCGGCCGCCTTCCTGAAGAACCGGCACACCCTTGTTGGTGGAAAACGGAAGGGTGCGTGACCGTGGCAGCACTACGTCAACCGGTGCTCCGATAGTGGCTTCGACGTCGTGCAAGGTCAGGCCAGTTTTGCGGTCGGCCATATTGAGCACCACGTGCCGGCGTTCTGGCAAGAGATTCAGTTCAGCCAGGATCTGGCTTCCAGTGCGCAGGCCCCGGATGCTCGGAACATCCATGCCGCAGATCCATACCGCATCTGAGGCCAGATCCAACGTTGCCAGAACGTGTTCGCCCAGTCCCGGCGCCGTGTCAATCACCACGTATTGAAATTCCTGCCGCAATTGATTGAGGAGCTGAGTGACATGCTCGCCAGTGATGCGATCCATCTCCACTGGATTCTTTGGCGCACACAGTGCGTAGAGTCCCGCCGAATGCACACTGAGGTAAGTCTTGAGCACCATCGAATCCTGGCTCGCGGCGCCCACCACAGCATCAGTGATGGTATGCGCGGGCTCCAGCATGAGGCCGCTGGCCACATCGCCAAACTGGAGGTCAAGGTCCACGATCACCACACCCATGGGAGCAATTTGGGCGAGGCCAACGGCGAGGTTGGTCGCTACAGTCGTCTTGCCCACACCTCCTTTGGGGGAGAGGACGGCAATGATGCGTCCGCCTTCAGCGTGTTCGCGGTGTTCGGAGCTGCTGGGTGCAAGACCCCGACGTCGGCCAGCCGCTGCAAGGCTGGCCCGCTCCACGATGATGCGGATGTGATCCGCTTCGGCTGAAGGGTCAAGAAGGTCACGGACACCCGCCCGCATTGCCTGGATGGCGATGTCGGAGGACTCCCCGGCGACCAGGATCATGCTGATCTCGGGGTACTGCAGATCCATGACCGACGCAAACTTCAGTGAGTCATCCTCCGGCAATCCGGGACCGAGGATAAAAACTTCAGGAGGCTCGCCGAGGAGCTGCTTTAGCACTTCCTCGGGGCCCTGGGGAAGGTAGTCGGCCGCGAAGTACTGCAGGGAGCCTGTCATGCCGGCAGTAGCCATCCGGACGCGGCGTTCGAAATCGGGGTTCGGGGTGATGAGAACAAAGCGGCTCATTGGAATACCCTCGACTTGTCCACTACAGCGGTGTTTCCCTCGGTTGCTTCAGCCGGTTCCTTGGACAGGTAGATTTTGCCGAATTCGACGGCGTATACCAGCCGTGTGGCGTCTACTGAGTTCCGCGCCACTGTGATGAGGTAGGTGCCATCGCTTTGGTTGCTGTTGGTGGAACCCATCGCGCCCTCTGATTTGTCCCCCTGGGCAGTGTCCGGCTGGGCGGCGCTGCCGTTGCTGAACTGGGCCGCCGTGACCAGGACTTTGTGGAAGGTGAGTTGGGTGCCTGCCGACTGGGTTGTGCTGGAACCCTCCGGGAGTGAAATGAAGATGCCCACTGTGTCGCCGGCGGTGATCTTTCCGCCAACCACCCGGTCTATGGGGAGTTTGATCGAGATCTCCTGCATCCCGGCCGGCACCGCGACCCTTGAAGGACCGAGGAACGCATCGGCGTCCACCATGCGGCTGGACAGGAGCTGTTCGCCCGGTACAAGTGAAACGGCAGTTACTTTGGTGCCTAGGGCGGCCAGGTCGGTGACGGTCCCCTCGGTCAGGGTGGACTTCGGCAGCGGCTTCATGGCGACGGAGCCGCCGAGTTCGCTGGCGGGTGTCCCTGCGGGAATGGCCTTCTGAACTACGAGGACCTCCGAGGTCTCCGTACCTGCCATTGCCCGTTGATCTGCGCTTTGAACGTATGTGATGAGAAGGACCGTGCCGATGATTGCAACGACTAGCGCGGCGATGCCTCCCAGTAGGCGTGTTTTCAATTTCTCCCCTTAGATAAATTGCTTACTTGATCAGCCCGATGACAATGACATTGCCGTTGGGTGTAATTGAGCCTCCGCTGAAGTGGTTCGGATCTGCGGAATACCCCACAAAGGTTCCGTAAATTCCCGTCTCACTCTTGGTGAAGACATTGGTAGGGTCATGCTTGGCCTGACCTGTGAAGTTCCATGCCTGGATCTTGAAGCCAGCCCACTTCTCGATGTAGTACTGGACCGTGCTGCCCTTGCACTGTCCGAACTGCGCAGCGGACATTCCGTCGCAGGTGTATTTATAAACGGGCAGGGCAACGGTGGAGTTGGCCAAGCTGGGGTTTTTGGAGGGATCGAGAAGGTCCTGGCACCCGTTGGGCACTCCCACACCACCGTCTGTGAGACTCCACTTGTCTACCTCGGCCGTAACCTCGCACCCGCCCGTTACATCGGGTTTCAGCCAAGCGAATCCGCCAGGGATGATCTGGTTCGATGGATTGAGTCCGTTGCAGTCCTGGGCACCACCGTGGGTGAGGATCTTGTGGGGCATTCCGTCGTCCTCGAATTCGCAGGTGGCCAATGCCAGGGGGAGGACGGCGACACCCTTGGTGGGGTAGAACCATTTGGCTGTTGCGGTGGCACCTACAGTTGCGGCCGGAGCGTTCAGGACACTCGCGAACATCTTGCTCAGGAATCCGGCGTTTGTGGTGCCGTCCTTGGTGGACGTCGTGACGGTAACCTCGCCCTGTACAGAGAGGTTTACGGATTGCACCGCCGATTGCGTGTCCTTGGCGTTGCTGTTGGCCAGGGCAGCCGCCAAGGCATCTGCGTTAGCCTGCGTACAGCCCGACTCGGCGCAAAGATCAACCGCTGCCAGGGCGCCGGCGTCAGCCCCGTTCTGGAGTTCAGCACGCTCTGCGTAGATCTGGCCGGTATCCACCGCCAGGGCACCTGCGCCGATCATGGCGAGCATCATGATCGCCACCAGGACGCCGGAAGCACCACGTTCCCGCGATTCATGGTGAGCAGCTAACCGTTGCATTGCATTGCTCCTACTCCGGTAAGGGTTAGCGAACTGCCGAACAGCCCGGTCAATGTTGCCGAGTTGTAGGAGACAGTCACTTTCATGGTGGTGTCCGGGGCGCAGGTGGCAGGCGCGAACGTGTACCCGAACGAACCAGATGCCAGTCCCGGCGCTCCAGCCGCTGCCGCAGCTACTGCGTCTGGCTGGCTATTCTTGACGGCCATCGTCCTGGCTGCTTCGCGGGCCGCCTGCGTCACAGAGATCTGGGCGTTGTAGGCGTGTGCAAACTCGACGATTCCAGTGACGAGTGCCAGCAGCAGAGGCGCAACCAAGGCGAACTCGACGGCCACGGCGCCACGGCTCTTGCTGTCCGTGTTTTCCTTGCAGGTCTTCTTCAACGGATCCCCCGAGGATGGTTGGAAGTTTCGAAGTGTGCCTACGCTCACGCACGGCACACTCGCGGAAGGCTCGGCTACCAGCTACCCACCGTGGTGCCAAGGGAGGAGAACCAGGTGTTGAGCGCGTTACCGAAGGCGGTCACGCCAACGATGATGAGGAAGGCGATGAATGCGACGAGGAGTGAATACTCCGTCGCGGTTGCGCCCTTTTCAGCTGCGAGACGGTCCTTGATGCCGGCAATGAAGGCAAGAACGGAGATCATTCGTGAAGTCATTTTGAGATTCCTTTTCGGTGAGAACGGTTCCGGCGTGTAGTGCCGGCCAATCGACTGAGTCGAGGTGTGCCGCGCCGGTTCGTGACAGGGCGCGGCACACCCGATGCGAGTTGGGCTTACCACTTACCCACTGTGACGCCGAGGGAGGAGAACCAGTCGTTGAGCGCCTTACCGAAGGCAGTCACGCCAACGATGATGAGGAAGGCGATGAACGCGACGAGGAGTGAGTATTCCGTCGCAGTTGCGCCCTTTTCCGAAGACAGCCGGTCCTTAACTCCAGCAACGAAAGCAAGAACGGAGACCATGAGATTAGTCATTGTTTTTTCCTTTTAATTCGATGGAATATTTTCTTCGAATTCCGGGGCCCCCAATCCGAAAGGTCCGGTGCTTCGATAGCAAAAGAATTGCATCGAGAAGGAAAAGCAACAATGCGTAGCCATACCCGACTTTTGCGGGGGAATCACAAGTAAGCCCCCCAAGACAGTACTCAGTCGGAAAATCCCAAGGTGAGAAACTACTTGGTTTGATAAGGCTGGCTGGCGTTTACTTCCTAAGAAGCTGGCAGCAGGAACGCGTGCACCTCATCAGGGCGTGATGAGAACCATCCCAAGTGTTGCCGCTAGCATGGCGGGGCCGTAGGCCACTTCGGCCGGTTTTTTCGCGCGCTTAAAGGAAATCAAAACGACGGAGAAAATGCCGCCCAAGATAAAGGCCAGGGCGCCGCCGTAGAACAGTTGGCCCCAGCCTAGGTAGCCCAGGTACAGGCCCACCGGGGCTGCGAGCTTGACGTCTCCCATGCCAATGCCGCGGGGCGAAATAACGGCCAAAATCAGGTAAACGACGAACAGTATGACCGCGCTGGCGGCTGCGCGGAGCAGGTGGGGCCAGCCTGCGGAGGCCGAGCTGCCGGCTGCGAATAAGGCCAGGCCCCCAATCAATAGGGCAAGCACGAGGGGATTGGGCAGCAAGTGGTGGGCGAGGTCTATCCGCGCCAGTTGGACACCAAGGACGGCAAGAACGAGGAAAGCCGGCAGTGACCCGTCCATGCCCAACCGCAACGCCAAGGCGGCGCTTAGGACCCCGGTGAGGGCCGCCGTCGTTATTCTTGACCTGACGGAAGGGGCGCTGCCAAGGCGGGGGAGCGCGCGGGCGATGAGCCGTTCAGCAAGTACACCAAGGGCCGTGCCTAACAGGCCGATGGCCACGACGAATGCGAGTCCGCTGCCTGCGGCCATACCTACGATGGACACGAAGACTCCCTGGCTGGATCGGCCCGGCGCCGGCGTGGGCATCCCAGCCCCCGCCACCGGATACCCCATTTTGACCCTGACGCCCCGTTCACGCTATTCTTGGTAGTCGTTGTGCGTGTCCTTTCTCGATAACGCGTGCCCTTGGGGATCCAGTTGCAGGATCGCTACTCAACGGGCATGTACGGGACTACTGGTTACATAGAGCCCTCACCTCTGTTCCGGTCGCGCATAGATAGTAGGTGCACCCTGCGTGACGCCTAAAACAAGAACGCCAGAACAAGAACGAGGCAAACACCGTGCGTACGTACACCCCGAAGCCCGGCGATATCAACCGCCAGTGGCACGTCATTGACGCCACCGACGTTGTCCTGGGTCGTCTTGCCAGCCAGACCGCAACACTGCTGCGCGGAAAGCACAAGCCGACCTTTGCTCCCCACATGGACATGGGCGACTTCGTCATCATCATCAACGCTGAAAAGGTTGCCCTCACCGGCGCCAAGCTGGAGCAGAAGCGCGCATACCGCCACTCCGGCTACCCGGGCGGCCTGACCTCCGTCAACTACGCAGAACTCCTGGAATCCAACCCGGTCCGCGCCGTTGAGAAGGCCATCAAGGGCATGCTCCCCAAGAACTCCCTCGCTGCACAGCAGCTGGGCAAGCTGAAGGTCTACCGCGGTGCTGAGCACCCGCATGCCGCCCAGCAGCCCAAGACTTTCGAAATTACCCAGGTCGCCCAGTAGTCCTGGCCACCAACACTTTTATCTACAAGGAGAACCGTGGCTCAGAACGATGAACTGACCACCGAAGCCGTTGAGGCTGAGGAAAACCTGACCAGCTACACCTCGGAAAGCAGCGCTGCTGAAGCCGCCGCTCCGAAGAAGGAGCGTCCGGCACTGACTGTTGCCGGCGCAGCTGTTGGCCGCCGCAAGGAAGCCGTTGCACGCGTTCGCGTTGTGCCGGGTACCGGCAAGTGGACCATCAACGGCCGCGAGCTGGCGAACTACTTCCCGAACAAGCTGCACCAGCAGGACGTCAACGAGCCCTTCAAGATCCTCGATCTTGACGGCGCCTACGACGTCATTGCCCGCATCCACGGCGGTGGCCCCTCCGGCCAGGCCGGTGCACTGCGCCTCGGCATCGCCCGTTCGCTGAACGAGATCGACGTCGAGAACAACCGCGCCACCCTGAAGAAGGCCGGCTACCTCACCCGTGACGCCCGCGTCATCGAGCGTAAGAAGGCCGGTCTCAAGAAGGCCCGTAAGGCTCAGCAGTACTCCAAGCGCTAATCCCGCTTCAGAACTGCTGCCGCTTCACAGAAGCCCGTCCCGCCGTTGGTGGGGCGGGCTTCTGCCGTTGAGTTCGGATGAGGATCCCCCGCTACGGAAGCAGTATCGGATTTTCTAATTAGGCACATGCCGATGAAATTCCATTAGCCAATATCTTTCCAAGGCAAAAGCCTCCTATTGCATCACGAATTTGTCCCGTCCCGAATTAGCCCGCTGCCTTTTCTGCAGCTTATTGGTGAGGTACGAATGCCTCACGAAGGCCAGTGGCGTCCTGGCCTGGGATTCGTCGATTTATGGGTTAGCGGTGAGGTTGTAGATGGTTACTCCATCTTTTTCCTCCGCTCTAAAGGTTTGGGTAACCCATTCGTGAATTTGATGTAACTCTGTGCTGTTGCCTGGAACTTTGAGTTGTTCGGGTTGCACCACCAGGTGGCAGATTCGTCCCGCCTGCACCCATTCCTTGAACTGGGTCAGGGTTGGGCTTGGATCGGTGGCCGCGAACCCTCCAAGGGGCATCACGGGCCTGCCGATCTCCAGTTGGAAGCGGGCCGCAGTCTGCCCAGGATAGGTCGCGGCGGCCCACGTGCACTGCGGGGAACCGTCTCTCAAATACTCGGAGAGGACCGGACTAGGCGTCACGCCGACGGCCAATCCCGAAGCCCATGCCGGATCGCCCTCCTTGATTCCGGCCAAGAAACCGCTGAGCGTGTTGGGGTTTCGGGAGAGACCGCCCGACAATGGATTCGAGCCTTCTTGAGGGGTGACCAAGGCTATGGTTGAGCAAAAGGCAGGTCCGACGAGCAGGCTGCCGATTGCCAGCCAAGCAGCTGTTCGATGCACCCATTTGACCGGCGCCGGCACCGAAAGCAACGCGCCGGCAATCAAACCCAGAAGGAGCAAGCCTGTGCCCAGCACCTGCGGGTAAGCAGCGCTCAGTTGCCACATTGCGTGCGAAAAAATGCAGCTCGACACCACGGCCGGGGCGATGCCGATCCGCCTGAGACGCGACTGCCGCGGGGCTGTCAGCAGTTCGGCACCCAAGCCAAGACAGAGCGCCAGGGGCGCCGCGAGAGATGCTGTGTAATAGGAATGGAAGTTGTTTCCCATGAAACTCAGCGTGAGATAGGTGGTGATCATCCAGACCACTGCACAGACCGCAAGAATGGACTTGCTCCGGCTGTACCGGCCTCTCACAACGGTTATTACTATGGCAATGCATGCCAGTAAAGCTGGAAGTAAGAGCCAGCCGATCTCCTGGCCGTAGTTCGAATTGAACAGGCGGAATAGCCCGGCGTCCGTCTCGACGCGGCGCAGTTCTTGAGGAATGAGTGAGACTAAGGGATCATCCTCGTGCTGCAGCACGCGATCAATTCCGTTATAGGCAACAGTTAGCTCGAGCATGCTGTTAGATGCTGAACCGCCCACATAGGGGCGGGAGTCGGGTGGAGTGAGGTCGACAGCCAGAGGCCACGCCAAGGATCCGACAGCCAAAACCAGACCGGCCAGAACTAGTGAGACGACCCTTGCCCGCCATGCCTTCTGCGCGTAAACGCAGAACACCAGAGCTATGGCTGGCAGTACGAGGAATGCTTGAAGCTGTTTTGTAAGAAACCCCAAGGCGAGAAGGAAGGCTGCCAGATACAGAAACCTTGTCCGGCCTGACTCCGTTGCTCGAATACCCGCATAGAGGGCCGAAACCATCAGCAGCACCATCAGGGGATCTGGATTGTTGTAGCGAGCCAGCAGTACGGTGACGGGAGTGCTGGCGAAGACAGCGGCGGAAAGCAGAGCCGGAGATGCGGGCAGATGCCTTCGTGCCAAACGATAGATCAACAGGGTGCTCGCTATTGTCATCACGGCTTGGGGAAGCAACAGAGCCCAGGCGTTCATTCCAAAGAGCCGCACGGACAAGCCCATGACCCACAAGCTTAAAGGTGGCTTGTCCACGGTGATGGAGTTGCCCCAATCTGAGGATCCAAAGAAAAACGCACCGATATCATGCCGGCCTGCTTGGACTGCGGCCGAATAGTAGGCGTTGGCCCAGCCATTGCCAGCCACTCCCCAGACGTACAAGACGGCCGCCGCAACCAAGATGCCGGCAAGGGCCCATGGCTCCCATACTGGCTTGCGGTCTGGAGGGGAACCATCACCGCTCGGTCGGGTGGTGCCGTCAGCGCCTAAGATCGTAGATTCTGATACCGTCAACGTTCTCCCCCTCGAAATTGGACTGAACCCAGTCCGTGATGGCCGCAGCATCCTTGCCCAGAGGAACCTCGTCTACTATCGGCTGCTGCCAAATGAAGTATGCGATCCTGCCGTCGGTCACGAGTGCCTGGAACCGATTGAGTGTCGGCGCCGGGTCGTTTCCCAGCCACCCGCCAAGGGCGATCACCGGACGCTGAGCTGCGAGCTGATACTGGGCTGCATTTTGGGCGGTGTACGTGGCCGCCGCCCAATCGGCCTCGGAGTCCCTTAGCAGGGCTGTAACGTCTGCGGACGGCTCGACGCCGAAGCCAAGGTGGCGGTCCAGCGGTGGGTCCCCGCGTCCGGCAGCGTCAAGGCGGGCGGACAGCGCCTGAGGGTTGTTGGAAACCGGGCCGGAGAGTGGATTTGTACCCGTATGGGTTCGGTTCAGGGTGATCACGTCTGTGGCTACGGGTCCCAGTACAAGCGACACGGTGACGAGGGTGAGGGCCGCAGGCCGCTGGGTGGGACTCTTGGCCCACAACCACGCTGCCGTCGCAAGGATTGTCGCGCAGGCCAGGGCGAGCGGCCAGAGCCCCCAGCCATCGCTGTACTGGAAAATCCGGAAACCAACATAGCCGGTCCCCAGCAGCAGGACAGCACCAATCAATCGGGAAACCGCCCGCTGCCTCTGGTTCCAGAGCAGGTAGAGCCCCAGGGGAACCACGATTGCCATCGGCGCGGCCATGGAGAAGACATAGTAGGTGTGGGTCATGGTGCCGAGGAAGCTCAACACCATGTAGGCAGTCACGAGCCAGGCGACGCCAGCGGTAAAGAGGCCCGATGCGGCCCTACTCGGGACCGACTGCCGCCACAGCAAGACCAGCGCGAGGGCACAGGCCAAGGCGGTGAAGAGCAGCCAGCCGCCTTCTGGTGCAAAGTTTGCGTTGAACAGCCGGGCTAAGCCGCCGTCGTAGTCCACGTCTGATGGTGCGGGCGATCTTGGGTTCCCGGACTGGGCGTGAGTGCTAAAGCGGAGGAACCGTGCGAGTCCGTTGTAGTCCAGTGTCAGTTCCAAGACACTGTTCAATGCGGATCCGCCGACGTAGGGCCTGTTTGCCGGTGGTGTCAGATCCACTATCGCCAGCCACCAGCCACCGCTGACGATGAGCGCGGCGAGGGCGCCCAGGAGCTTCACGAGGCGTGAGGCCAGGGTGCCGGCGCCGAACAGGAGCACCGCCAACACCAGGGCCGGGATGGGGAGGAAAGCCTGGATCTGTTTTGCCATGAAGGCCAGGCCGAGGGCCGTCCCGGCCAGCAGGTACCAGGACCAGCGGGTGTCTTCCAGCGCCCGGATAACGAAGTACGCGGCGGTGACGGTGAGGAGTCCCATGAGCGGCTCGGGGTTGTTGAACCGCGACATGAGGACCACTACGGGCATGGTTGCGTAGATCAGGCCACCCAGCAATGCCGGGGCTGCCGGGTGGCTGCGGCGGATGATCTTGTAGATGAGCCAGGTGGTCGCTATACCCATGAGTGCCTGGGGCACCAGAATCGCCCATGAATTCAGCCCGAAGAGCCGGACGGAAAGTGACATGATCCAGACGCTCAGCGGAGGTTTGTCGATGGTGATCAGGTTGCCGGCGTCGAGGGAACCGAAAAAGAACGCCTTCCAGTCCTGGGATCCGGCCTGGACCGCTGCGGAGTAGTAGGGATTCGCCCACCCATTGCGGTCCAGGCCCCAGAGGAACGACGCGGCAGTCAGAAGGAGGAGGGCAGCCAGCCCGATCCTCTCCCACGGCAGTGGCCTGGGGGCGGTGCTGCCGGCTCGGTGAGCCGCAGTCCGCCTTGCCTCTGCGACGCTCAACGGACCGACTGTCCTGCAGGCTGCAGCGCGAGAACCACGGTTTGTTCATCCCGCTGGCGGACCCGGAAGACCCAGATCCGGAGCAGCACGAACCGCATCAAGGTCGCGACGACGTTGGCCGCCGTCAGCGTGAGCAGTTCCATGCTCGCCGTCGCATCAAGGTTGACGGCGTGAAGCATCCAAAGCGACGACGACGTGATGCACCAGGCCAGCAGGAAGACGATCAGACCTTGGACTTGCTGGGTAAACAGTTTTTCCGGCCCCCTAATGCCAAAGGTGAACCTGCGGTTGGCGGCCGTGTTGCCGACAGCCGTCAGGAGCAGGGCCAGGAAATTAGCCTGCTGTGCCCCGAAGGGACCCTGGAGAACCATATAAAGCAGTGCAAATGCCAGCGTTGAAACAGCGCCCACCAGTCCAAACCGAACCACCTGGCCAAAAAAGCTGGGCCGTCCCGGCGGTACGATCGGGCCCCGGCCCAACTCCGCGTATATGGCCTGGACCGGGATCGACCCCTTGACCAGGGAACCGGCCACACGGACCATTCCCCGGATATCGTCGAGGGCGGTCTGCTTGATGTCCACGCGGCTGTCCGGGTCATCCACCCAGTCAACGGGTATTTCGTGGATCCGCAGGCCGGAACGTTCGGCAATGATCAGCAGTTCGGTGTCAAAGAACCAGCCATTGTCCTCGACGTGCGGAAGCAAACGCCGGGCAACGTCAGCGCGAATTGCCTTGAATCCGCATTGCGCGTCGGAAAAGCCCACCTGCATTGTTCGGCGAAGCAGAAAATTGTAGGACCTGGAAATGAATTCGCGCTTCGGTCCGCGGCTCACCCGTGAACTTTGTCCGAGCCTCGTTCCGATGGAAATGTCCGAGTGCCCGGAAAGGAGCGGTGCCACCAGTGGCGGCAGCGCCGCGAGGTCGGTGGAAAGATCGACGTCGAGGTACGCCAGGACCTTTGCCTCTGACGCACCCCATGCATCGCGGAGAGCGTATCCCCGTCCCTTGGCTTCGAGGCGGCGATAGTCCACATGAGGCAATTGCTCGCTGAGACGAGCCGCAATCACCGGAGTCCGGTCAGTGCTTGCATTGTCGGCAATGGTTATTTTCCACGTCGAAGGCATTTCATTCGTCAAATATTCGGCGAGCCTTTTGATGCTGTTCTCGAGCGCCGCTTCTTCATTGAAAACCGGAACTACGATTTCGAGCGCCAAGCCCCCAGTGCTAGGTGTCATGCATGGAATAGTAGGGTCGCGTCAAAACCGATAGCGAGGCTTTTACCCAAAGAGGGGTACCCCTAGGGGAAAGAGGGGTACTGCCACGAAAAAGAGACGTATTGTCCAAAAAAATACACGTAGTCCACGGCCCTGGGGCAGGTACTCGGGCAGGTAGCCGGGCTGCAAGGAACAGGTACGGAGGTCACGACGTAGGCCACTTCGGCAGCCCCTGACCCCATCCTCTACACTTGACCCGATGTCTACATTATTTGGAACAGACGGTGTCCGGGGCCTGGCGAACGGCCTGCTGACCGCCGAGCTCGCAATGCAGCTGGCCCAGGCCGCCGCCGTCGTGCTTGGCCATGAACGCACCACTGAAGGTGCGCGGCCGCGCGCGGTGGTGGCGAGGGATCCCCGCGCCAGCGGCGAGTTCATCGCCGCCGCGGTGGAGGCCGGCCTGTCCAGCTCCGGTATCGACGTCTACGACGCCGGTGTCCTCCCCACGCCTGCGGCTGCCTACCTCGTGGCCGACCTAAAGGCGGACTTTGGTGTGATGATCTCCGCCTCCCACAACCCCGCTCCCGACAACGGCATCAAGTTCTTCGCCCGCGGCGGCCAGAAACTCCCCGACGAGGTGGAGGACGCCATCGAGGAGCAGATGGGCAAGGAGCCGTTCCGGCCGGTCGGCGGCGAAGTGGGGCGCATCCAGCGCTTCTCTGACGCCGAGGACCGCTACATCGTCCACCTCCTGGGAACCCTGCCGCACAACCTGCACGGCCTGAAGGTGGTCCTGGACTGTGCCCACGGTGCCGCCAGCGGCTGTTCCCCGCAGGTCTTCAAGGACGCCGGCGCCGACGTCGTGGTCATCGGCGCCGAGCCGGACGGACTGAACATCAACGACGGCGTTGGTTCCACCCACCTGGGTCCGCTCAAGGCTGCTGTGGTGGCGCACGGCGCCGATCTCGGCATCGCCCATGACGGCGACGCCGACCGCTGCCTCGCTGTTGACCATGAAGGCAACGAAGTGGATGGCGACCAGATCATGGCCATCCTCGCCATTGCCCTTAAGAACGCCGGCAAGCTCAGAGACAACGTTCTGGTTGCCACCGTGATGAGCAACCTCGGACTGAAGATCGCGCTCCGGAACGCGGGCATTGAGATCCGCGAGACGGGCGTGGGGGACCGGTACGTCCTCGAAGAAATGCGCGACGGCGGGTTCAACCTCGGCGGCGAACAGTCCGGCCACGTGATCCTCGCCGACTACGCCACCACCGGAGACGGGGTCCTGACGGGCCTGCAGCTGGCAGCTCAGGTGGCGCTCACCGGCCAACCGCTCAAGGAGCTGGCCACGGTGATGACCAAGCTTCCCCAGGTCCTCATCAACGTGAAGGACGTGGACCGCTCCCGGGTCAAGGGCGACCAGGTCCTCGCCGCAGCCGTACGGGTTGCCGAGGCGGAACTCGGTGAGACCGGCCGAGTGCTCCTCCGCCCGTCCGGTACGGAGCCTGTTGTGCGCGTCATGGTGGAGGCCGGGAGCCAGGAGACCGCGCAGGTCATCGCCGAGCGCCTGGCGCAGGTGGTCAAAACAGAGCTCGCGCTGGGTGACGTCCCGAGCGAACTCGTCCCGTAGCGAGGATTCGCCGGACGTAACAAACAAGGCCCAAAGGGACGGGTTCCGCGGGTTCTCGACGGCTACGGGGGGAATCCTGCTAATCGCGTCTTGCGATTATTGCCGGGGCAATGGCCCGGGAAAGTCCTCGCCTTTCTGCCGCCCACGCACAACGTCGGGGGATCGAGGGTCCCCACTTGCTCACAAGTGGCAGGGCGTATACTCGCCCTATTCATCGGGTGGGGGCGGGGATATATGGATGTAAGGCCGGGCGGCCCGACTCATTTGCGGAGCCTTACGGGGCTGCGTTTTTTCGCTGCAATGTGCGTTGTGCTTTATCACCTATCACTCTATTTCACGCCACTCGATCATGCCCTTGATGCCTTCGGCTATGGCTTCACGGGCGTCAGTTTTTTCTTCGTACTTTCAGGGTTTGTTCTGACGTGGTCGCACCGAGAGGGTGACAGCACGAGGAAGTTTTACCGGAATCGGTTCGCGAGGGTCTGGCCTCTCCACGCGGTGACAACGTTTCTGTCAACGATTGTCCCGTCGATGGTCGCCAGCGCGACGATCTGGCCCGCCCTGCCGTTCGTCCTGACGCTCACGCAAGCGTGGGTCCCGGCCAGCGGCTATGTGGTTGCCTTCAACGGTGTTTCTTGGTCATTGTCCTGCGAGGCATTTTTCTATCTTTCGTTTCCGTTCCTGATCCGCATGGTCGGCAAGGAGCAGAAAACCGGTCTATTTGCAGGATTTGTCTACGGCATCATCGTGGCACTGGGCATCTACATTTCCGCGAGCTTTTCTGGACCTGCTGTAAATTACCTATTGGGTACGATGCCCCTGTATCGCCTTGGGGAGTTCGTGTTGGGCATGAGTCTCGCACTGATGATGAGGCGTGGATGGCGCCCCCGGCTCAGGCTCGGCCACGCTGTCGCTATTACACTAGGACTTTACGTCTCCTTGATGGTGGCCTCCGCTGTCGCCTCGGGCGGGGCCATTCCGGTGCCCGCAACCTACGCCAACCTCGTGATGCTTCCTGGGTTTATCGCGGTCATTGCGGCAGCAGCCACGAATGATCTCCGGCGTTCAGGTAAGGGCCCGGCTTCCAACGCCATGGTCAGACTGGGACGGTGGTCGTTTGCGCTGTATCTGGTTCACGAGCTTGCAATCCGGCTGGCGAAGCCACTCGTTGATGGACTCGACGCTTTGGGTGCCTTGGCGGTTTCGGCCTTGGTGGTGGTTGCTTCAGTGGGCATATCCGGGCTGCTCCACGAATTTGTCGAGTCCCCAGCTGAGAGGTGGCTTCGGTCAGCCGGAAAACAAAAACCGCGACCATCTGAGGAGCAGACTGCACCACAGGGAGTCCCATCTTCGCCCTGACCCACGGTTATCATGAGGGGGTCGTCGAACGGATGGTACTTACTTAACGGACCCGCTCCGGAGCGCATCCCGGATTTCGGTGAGCAGCGCAATCTGCGGGTCTTCGGCGGCTTCCTCCTTGACGTCCTGGTTGATGCCGAGCTTGCGGTTGCGGCGTTCGATCATGTGGTTCATGGGCACGACGATGACGAAGTAGATGGCGGCGGCCACCAGCAGGAAGTTGACCACCGCGGTCAGGAGCACGCCGAACCGTACATCCCCGAAGGCGAGGAAGTTATCGAAGTTGGGCTCTCCCACCAGCAGGGAAATGAGGGGCATCATGACGCTCTTAACCAATGCGTCCACGACTGAACTGAAGGCGGCGCCAATGATGACGGCAACGGCAAGGTCAATGACGTTGCCCTTGAGAATGAATTTCTTGAATCCGGTAAGCATGGAAACCAAACTATCGCACGGGCCGGGGCGGGCGTTTCGCTGTTAGGGGTACCCCGGCGCCGCTCCGAGCCCGAAGTACTCCTCCAGTGTGGCGATCCCGCGGCTCCGCATGTCGACGGCTGCTTCCACGCCGATGTACCGCAGGTGCCAGGATTCGTAGTAATAGCCGGTGATGGGGTGCAGCATCCACGGGTACCGCACCACGAAGCCGAACCGGTGGGCGTTGGCCTTCGCCCACACTGCGGCAGGCTGCTCCGCAAAACACGGCTGGAAGCTGCAGGCCCCGCCGCCGTCGCCGAGGTCGAACGCCCAGCCGGTCTGGTGCTCGGAATATCCCGGCCGCGCTGAGGCGGTATCGGCGGCCGCCTGTCCGCGCGCACTGACATACCCGTTGTATGTCGCCGCCTGAGTCGTGTATGAACGGTAGCCGCTGGCCAGCGTCAGGGTCACGCCGTCCGCCGCCGCGGCGGCGAACATCCGTTCCGCGGCAGCCGCCGTCGTGCGGTTCAGGAGCGCCGCCTCGCCGGATACGGCGAGGGCGACGCGCGGCTGGACGAGGTCACGCGGGACATAGTTGGCGGGCTTCAGTGGGCGCCGCTTGTTGACCACAAGCCAGGGGCTGGCCGGGTCGGTCAGCGAATACTGCCTGGGCAGGCGGGCAGCAGCCGACGGCGGTACTGGCGCCGCCGTCGCGGTGGTGGAGGGCGACGGCGGTGCTGACGCGGAGCGTGTGGCGGGCGTCGGTGATGCAGCTGCGGTCGGAGCTATGGAGGAGGGCACGGTGGCGGAGCCAGACGGCGACCCGGACGGTGACACCGAGCCGGAAACGCCCGGCGAGCCTGACGCCGTCGGCAGTGCCGGCGTCGGGGCTGTTGTGGCAGGGGGAGCAGGCTGTGAACCTGCAGGTGTGCAGGCAGCCAGCGCGGACAGCCCCGCACCGGCGAACAGCAGCCGTGCGATGACGCGCCGGCTGGGCGCCGAAACCGGTTTATCTGCCGCGACGTCTGGTGTGGGGGAGCAGTCGTAGCACACGTGTGCTAGACCTTCCTGAGCAGCATGCGGCGGACGGAATGGTCCGCTTCCTTGGTCAGCACAAGCTGCGCCCGCCCCCGCGTGGGCAGCACGTTCTCCTCGAGATTCGGCTCGTTGATCCGCTTCCAGATGTCGCGGGCCGTAACTTCGGCCTCCTCGTCAGAGAGGGTGGCGTAGCGGTGGAAGTACGATTCCGGCTGCGCGAAGGCCGTGGAGCGGAGCTTGCGGAACCGGTCCACATACCACTCCTCGATGTAGGAGGTCTTGGCGTCCACGTAAATGGAGAAGTCGAAGAAATCGCTCAGTGCCAGCCCCTGGCGGCCATCATGCCGGGGCCTCGCGGGGGCCAGGACGTTCAGCCCTTCCACAATGAGGACATCCGGGCGGCGGACCACCACTTCCTTGCCGGGGACAATGTCATAGGTGACGTGGGAATACCAGGGTGCCCGGACTTCCTCTGCTCCGCTCTTGATCTCGCTCACGAACCGCAGCAGTGCCCGGCGGTCGTAGGACTCCGGGAAGCCCTTGCGTTCGAGCAGCTGCCGGCGCTTGAGCTCGGCGAGCGGGTACAGGAAACCGTCCGTGGTGATCAGTTCGACGTTGGGGGTCCCGGGCCACCGCCGCAGCATTTCCCGCAGCACGCGGGCGATGGTGGACTTGCCCACAGCCACGGATCCTGCGACGCCGATGACAAACGGCGTCCGCTGGGTCTGTTCGCCCAGGAACGTGGTGGTGGCGGCATGCAGCTGCCCGGCGGCTTCGACGTAAAGGTGCAGCAGGCGTGACAACGGCAGGTAAACCTCCCGGACCTCATTCATGTCCAGGGGGTCGCCGAGGCCACGGAGGCGCAGCACATCCTCTTCGTTAAGGGGCTGCTCCATCTGGGCTGCGAGCCGGGACCAGGTTTGCCGGTCCAGCTCCACGAACGGCGAGACACCTTCCCCGTTCGCTTCATTGCGTTGCGAAGTCACCCTAGAGATTCTGCCCCTCGCAACGCCGAGAGCGAAATGGGGCCCGCCGTGAAGCGCCTGATGACGGGCACTTTCCTGCCGCTGCGGCCATTCATCCAACCGCTTTGGAGGCCCTTGCCGCCCGCCGTGCCGCAGCTTGTCCGACGTCGGTTCGCCTCAAAGCCGGTTAGGCTTATACCCATGTGTGGAATCGTGGGTTATGTAGGGCGTACGTCTGGCCGGGCTGATGCCGGGCACGGTGCGCTGGATGTTGTTCTTGAAGGTCTGCGCCGTCTGGAGTACCGGGGGTATGACTCGGCGGGCGTGGCCGTGGTGGCTGACGGGGAGATCTCCTCGCGGAAAAAGTCCGGGAAGCTGAGCAACCTGCTCGCCGAGCTGGAGGCGCGTCCGTTGCCTGAGTCGCTGACCGGCATCGGTCACACGCGCTGGGCCACGCACGGCGGTCCGACGGACCAGAACGCGCACCCGCACCTGTCTGACGGCGGGAAGCTCGCGGTGATCCACAACGGCATCATCGAAAACTTTGCCGAGCTGAAGCAGGAACTGCTGTCCAAGGGCGTGGTCTTCGAATCGGAGACGGACACCGAGGTCGCGGCTGCCCTGCTGGGGGACATCTTCCGGAACAAGCTGGGCGGCGACGTCACCGACGGCGGTCTGACCACCGCCATGCAGCTCGCCTGCCAGCGCCTGGAGGGCGCGTTCACCCTGCTGGCTGTACACGCGGACCAGCCCGACGTCGTCGTGGCCGCGCGCCGGAACTCGCCGCTCGTGGTGGGTCTGGGCGAAGGGGAGAACTTCCTGGGCTCGGACGTCTCCGGATTCATCGACTACACCCGCCGTGCTGTGGAGCTCGGCCAGGACCAGATCGTGACGATCACCGCTGACACGGTGGACATCACGGACTTCTTCGGCGCTCCGGCCAAGGGCAAGGAATACCACGTTGACTGGGATCCGGCGTCCGCTGAAAAGGGCGGCTTCGCGTCCTTCATGGAGAAGGAAATCCATGACCAGCCTGATGCCGTGGCACAGACGCTGCTGGGACGGTCGGACCTGAACGGCAAGCTGACCCTGGACGAGCTGCGCATCGACCCGCAGCTGCTGAAGAAGGTCGACAAGATCATCGTGCTGGCCTGCGGTACGGCCGCCTACGCTGGCCTGGTTGCGAAGTACGCCATCGAGAACTGGTGCCGCATCCCCACCGAGGTGGAGCTCGCCCACGAGTTCCGCTACCGCGACCCCATCGTTGACGCCAACACTCTGGTGGTTTCCATCAGCCAGTCGGGCGAAACGATGGATACCCTCATGGCCGTGCGGTACGCCCGGGAACAGGGCGCCATCACGGTGTCCATCTGCAACACCAACGGGTCCACGATTCCGCGTGAATCCGACGCCGTGCTGTACACGCACGCCGGTCCGGAAATCGCGGTGGCGTCCACCAAGGCGTTCCTGGCCCAGATCACCGCCGCATACCTCCTGGGCCTGTACCTGGCACAGCTGCGCGGGAACATCTTCTCGGGCCAGATCAAGGACGTGCTCGCGGATCTGGGCAAGATCCCCGCCAAGATCCAGAAAATCCTGGACACCGCGGGGGAACTGCGCGAGCTCGCCCGCAGCATGAAGGACGAGAAGTCCGTGCTGTTCCTGGGCCGCCACGTTGGCTTCCCGGTGGCCCTCGAGGGTGCGCTGAAGCTGAAGGAAATCGCCTACATCCACGCCGAGGGCTTCGCCGCCGGTGAGCTCAAGCACGGCCCGATCGCGCTCATCGATGAGGGCCAGCCGGTCTTCGTCGTCGTGCCTTCGCCTCGGGGCCGGGACTCGCTGCACTCCAAGGTGGTCAGCAACATCCAGGAGATCCGCGCCCGCGGTGCCCGCACCCTGGTGATCGCCGAGGAAGGCGACCAGGCAGTCCGGGACTACGCCGAGCACGTTTTCTACGTGCCGGAAACGCCCACGCTGCTCATGCCGCTGCTGACCACGGTGCCGCTGCAGATCTTCGCCTGTGAACTTGCCGCCGCCAAGGGCTACGACGTGGACCAGCCGCGCAACCTGGCCAAGAGCGTCACCGTAGAGTAAGCCCATGATTATTGGCATCGGAGTTGACGTCGTGGACATTGAGCGCTTCGGCCGCCAGCTGGAGCGCACCCCCGGGCTGCGCGACAGGCTGTTCGTACCGGCCGAGCGTGAGCTGAACACCCGCTCCCTGGCAGCGCGCTTTGCCGCCAAGGAAGCGGTGGCCAAGGTCCTGGGCGCGCCCGCCGGCATGAACTGGCAGCACTGCTGGATCGGACTCGACGAGAACGGCCCCACCATCCAGGTCAAGGGGACGGTGCTGGCCGTGGCGGACGCCAAGGGCGTCAAACGCTGGCATCTGTCCATGAGCCACGATGGCGGCATCGCCACCGCGACCGTCCTGGCCGAGGGCTGACCCCCTCCGGACTCACCCATGATCAGCGCCTATACCGGAACCCAGATCAGGGAGGCTGAAAAGCCCCTTGTGGACTCCGGTATGGGCGCTGTTCTCATGCAGCGGGCAGCCTACGGCCTTGCCAACGCGGTGGTTTCGGAACTGCGCGCCCGTGGCCGACGGCTCTACGGCGCCGGCGTTGTGGTGCTCACCGGCAAGGGCAACAACGGCGGCGACGGCCTCTTCGCGGCCGCGCACCTCGCCGGACGGGGAATGCGGACGACGGCGGTCCTCGCCGCGGACAGCGCCCACGCCGAAGCGCTGGCCGCCTTTGAGCGGGCCGGCGGCCGCGTCATCCACCTGACCGAAGCCAACGCAGGTGACCTGGCAGGGCAGGCCGGCCGGGCCGACGTCGTCATTGACGCCCTGCTGGGCACCGGCGCCCAAGGCGGACTCCGCGGCAGCGCCGGCGCGCTGGTGTCCCTGCTTGCTGCGCAGCCGCCCCGCCTGGCCGTCGCTTGCGATGTTCCCAGCGGACTGAACTCCGACACCGGAGAAACAGCGGGCCCGGTGCTGCGTGCCGATCTCACCGTCACCTTCGGAGCCGCCAAGGCCGGGCTGCTGGCCGACCCCGGAGCAGACTTCGCCGGCGCGGTCCGGGTGGTCCCGATCGGAATCGAGGACAGGCTGCCCTGGCCGGCGCTGCGGCGGCTTGAGGCCCCTGACCTCGCCACGCTGCTCCCGAACCCCGAACGGCGCTCGCACAAGTACTCCCGGGGGGTCCTCGGTGTGGTGGCGGGGTCCAGCGCGTACCCGGGGGCTGCGGTGCTCGCCTGCCGCGGGGCCCTCGCCGCCGGCGTGGGCATGGTGCGCTACCTCGGCCCGCCGGACGTCGCCGACCTCATCAGGCAAAGCTGCCCGGAAGTGGTGTGCAGCACCGGAACCGTCGCCGACACGCACGTCCAGGCATGGCTCGTGGGATCCGGGATGGACGGTTCCGACGACGAGCAGATGCAGCACGTCCGCGACGCCGCCGACTCCGGTCTGCCCACCGTCGCTGACGCCGGCGCCATCCCGGCGCTGCCGGATGTCCTGGCACCGCAGGTGGTCCTGACCCCGCACGCGGGCGAGCTCGCCACCCTGCTCCAGCGCCTCGGCGCCGGTCTGGACCGTGGGGCCGTGGAAGCCGCGACCCTCTCGGCGGCCCGCCAGGCCGCGGGCCTGACGGAGGCCACGGTCCTGCTCAAGGGCGCCACCACCCTGGTGGCCTCGCCCTATCAGGACTTCTACAGCCAGTCCGACGGCACACCCTGGCTGGCCACCGCCGGCAGCGGTGACGTACTGGCCGGCGTCATCGGTGCGCTGCTCGCCCAGGTGGGGCCCGACGTCGGCCGCTTCCGGGCCGTGGGCATCGATCCGGACGAGCGTTGGGCGGCCATTGCCGCCATGGCGGCAAGCCTTCACGCGCGTGCCGGGGCGGCCGCCGCGGACGGCGCGCCGCTGACCGCGGGCCGGATTGCGGACGCGTTGCCCCGAATATGGGGTAAAGTCAGCACGCTTAGTAATCAGCGGACCGGCCACCGTAATAGTCACCGCCAGCCGCTACGGTAAGACCGAGCCCAAACCGCGGGTGATGCACGACACATCCGCCGGAGGCAATGTTGGACAACGTAATAGGAGCACGAATGGAAATCTGGCCCGGATCGGCGTATCCCCTTGGCGCCACCTTCAACGGAACCGGAACCAACTTCGCATTGTTCAGCGAAAGGGCAGACAAGGTTGAACTGTGCCTCTTCGACGACGACGGCACCGAGACCCGGGTGGACGTCGCCGAAGTGGACGGGTATGTGTGGCACTGTTACCTGCCGCACGTGCAGCCCGGCCAGAAGTACGGCTACCGCGTCCACGGGCCCTACGACCCCTCCTCCGGAAACCGCTTCAACCCGAACAAGCTCCTCCTGGACCCGTACGCCAAGGCAGTGCACGGCCAGATCGACTGGGATCCCGCCCTCTTCTCCTACAACATGGGCGACCCCACGTCCCGCAATGACCAGGACTCCGCACCGCACATGATGATGGGCGTGGTCATCAACCCGTTCTTCGACTGGGACGGCGACCACCTCCCGCGCATCCCGTACCACCAGTCCGTCATCTACGAAGCCCACGTCAAGGGCCTCACGCAGCTCCACCCCGAGATCCCGGAGGAGCAGCGCGGCACCTACGCAGGCGTGGCACACCCCTCCGTCATCTCGCACCTGCAGAAGCTGGGCGTTACGGCGATCGAGCTCATGCCGGTGCACCAGTTCGTGAACGACGGCATCCTGCAGGACAAGGGGCTCAGCAACTATTGGGGCTACAACACCATCGGGTTCTTCGCCCCGCACAACAGCTACAGCTCCACCGGGGACACCGGACAGCAGGTCCAGGACTTCAAGGCCATGGTCCGCACACTGCACCGCGCAGGCATCGAAGTCATCCTTGACGTGGTGTACAACCACACTGCAGAGGGCAACCACCTCGGGCCCACCCTGTCCTTCAAGGGAATCGACAACCAGGCCTACTACCGGCTAATGGAGGGGGACCTCCAGCACTACATGGACTACACCGGCACCGGCAACTCGCTGAACGTCCGCCATCCGCACTCCCTGCAGCTGCTCATGGACTCCCTGCGCTACTGGGTGACCGAAATGCACGTGGACGGCTTCCGCTTCGACCTCGCCTCCACACTGGCCCGCGAGTTCTACGACGTCGACAAGCTCTCCACCTTCTTCGAACTCATCCAGCAGGACCCGGTAGTCTCGCAGGTCAAACTGATCGCAGAGCCGTGGGACGTTGGACCCGGTGGCTACCAGGTGGGCAATTTCCCGCCGCAGTGGACGGAGTGGAACGGAAAGTACCGGGACACCGTCCGTGACTTCTGGCGCGGCGAGCCGGCAACGCTTGGCGAGTTCGCCTCGCGCATCACGGGCTCCGCCGACCTCTACGAGCACTCGGGCCGCCGGCCCGTGGCCTCCATCAACTTCGTCACGGCCCACGACGGCTTCACGCTGGCAGATCTTGTGTCCTACAACGAGAAGCACAACGAGGCCAACGGCGAAGGCAACAACGACGGCGAATCTCACAACCGTTCCTGGAACTGCGGGGCGGAAGGCCCCACAGACGACGCCAAGGTCCTCGCCCTTCGTGCCCGGCAGCAGCGGAACTTCATCGGCTCCCTTCTGCTCTCCCAGGGCGTGCCCATGCTGCTCCACGGCGACGAACTGGGCCGGACGCAGCAGGGCAACAACAACGGCTACTGCCAGGACTCGGAACTGACCTGGATCAACTGGGACAACGTTGACCAGCCTCTGATCGAGTTCACGGCCGCCGTTAACTCACTGCGGGCCAAGCATCCCACGTTCCGGCGCAGCCGCTTCTTCGACGGCAGGCCGGTCCGCCGGGGCGAAGGCGAGCGGCTGCCGGACATCGTCTGGCTGGACCCCGACGGCTCGGTCATGCAGCCGGAGGACTGGGACAGCGGCTTCGGCCGTTCCGTCGGTGTCTTCCTCAACGGTGACGGCATCCAGGGCAAGGACAGCCGCGGGCGGCGCATTCAGGACGTCAACTTTGTGCTGTACTTCAATGCGCACGACGGCGACGTCGAGTTCAAGCTGCCGCCGGACGAGTACGCTCCAGCCTGGGACATCATCATCGACACCGCCGGCGAAGGCGCGGACTCCGAGCCGGTGGCCGCCGGCAACGGGCTGACCGTGGCGGCCAAGTCACTCGTGGTGCTGCGCGCCCACAGCGCCCCGGAAGAGGAGCCCGACCACTCCGTGGCGGCCTCGCTGGCAGCCCTGACGCAGACGGCAACCGCAGAGACGGCGGCGCTCACAGCCCCCGCTGTACCGGAGCCGAGCAAAACGAAGAAGGCGGCGCCGAAGATCGACGCGGAGCCCGAACCGCAACCGGCGGAGGAGCCGGCGGAAAAGCCAGCCGAACAGCCGGCTGAGAAGCCAGCGGAGAGACTGGCGGAGAAGCCGCTGGAAAAACGCACCGGACATCATTCCGGAAAGCACTCAGGGAATAGTGCCGGGAAGCGCACTGGGAAACCGAAGGCAGGCAGGCAGGCAGGGGAGGACGCATGAGGACGCCCGTCTCCACTTACCGCCTCCAGATCAGACAGGGCTTCACTCTTTTTGACGCCGCTGAAACCGTGCCGTACCTGCACTCACTGGGCGTCGACTGGATCTACCTTTCGCCGGTGCTCAAAGCCGAGAGCGGTTCAGACCACGGCTACGACGTCACGGATCCCTCCGTGGTTGACCCGGAGCGCGGCGGCCCCGAGGGCCTGGCGGCCGTGTCCCGGGCGGCCCGTGCTGCCGGCATGGGCGTCCTGATCGACATCGTGCCCAACCACGTGGGCGTGGCCACGCCGGCCCAGAATCCGTGGTGGTGGTCGCTGCTCAAGGAGGGCCGCGGTTCCCCCTACGCGGAGGCGTTCGACGTCGACTGGGACCTTGCCGGTGGCCGCATCCGGATTCCGGTGCTGGGCAGCGACGACGACCTCGACCAGCTCGAGGTCAAAGACGGTGAACTGCGGTACTACGACCACCGCTTTCCGCTGGCCGACGGCAGCTACACCGAGGGTGATTCCCCCCGGGATGTGCACGCCCGGCAGCATTATGAACTCATGGGCTGGCGGCGTGCGGACAACGAGCTGAACTACCGCCGCTTCTTCGCGGTGAACTCGCTGGCCGGTGTCCGCGTCGAGCTGCCGTCGGTCTTCGATATGGCCCATGGGGAAGTCGTGCGCTGGTTCCGCGAAGGACTTGCGGACGGACTGCGGATCGACCACCCGGACGGCCTCGCAGACCCGGAGGGTTACCTGAAGCGGCTCCGGGAGGCAACCGGCGGCGCCTACCTGCTGGTCGAAAAGATCCTCGAACCGGGGGAGCAGCTGCCCGCCAGCTTCGAATGCGAAGGGACCACAGGCTACGACGCCCTGGCCGACGTCGACCGCCTGTTTGTCGATCCGCAGGGTCGCGACGTGCTGGACCGGATCGATGCCCGGCTGCGCGGCGGCGAACCTGCCGACTACCAGGAGATGATCCGCGGAACCAAGCGCCGGATCACGGACGGCATCCTTCACTCCGAGATCCTGCGGCTCGCGCGGCTGGTCCCGGACGGTTCAGGCGTTTCCCCGGAGGCGGCAGCCGATGCGATCGCTGAAATCATCGCGACGTTCCCCGTCTACCGCACCTACCTGCCCACAGGCGCGGAAGTCCTGAAGGAAGCCTGCGAGCTCGCTGCCCGGTGGCGTCCTGAGCTGGACCAGGTCATCCGAATTCTGCACCCGCTGCTGCAGGACACGGACCTTGAGCTCTCCCGCAGGTTCCAGCAGACCTCGGGCATGGTCATGGCCAAAGGCGTGGAGGACACCGCGTTCTTCCGCTACAACAGGCTCGGCACGCTCACGGAAGTCGGCGCGGACCCCACGGAGTTCTCGCTCGACGCCGAGGAATTCCATCGCCGGATGTCCCGCCGCCAGGCGGAGCTGCCGCTCTCCATGACCACGCTCAGCACCCACGACACGAAGCGGAGCGAGGATACCCGGGCACGGATTTCGGTCATCTCGGAGGTGGCCGCCGACTGGGAGAAGGCCCTTGACAGGCTCAACGCCCTGGCGCCGCTGCCTGACGGGCCGCTGTCCGTCCTCCTGTGGCAGGCCATTGCCGGCGCATGGCCCGCAGACAGGGAGCGGCTCCAGTCCTACGCGCTCAAGGCGGCCCGCGAGGCCAGCAGCTCCACCACCTGGACGGATCCCGACCGCGCGTTCGAAGAGAAGCTCACGGCCGCCGTCGACTCCGCGTTCGACAATCCGGAGGTCCGTGCCGAACTGGAGGCCCTCGTGGAGCTCCTGGCACCCTACGGCGCCTCGAACTCGCTCTCGGCCAAGCTGGTGCAGCTGACCATGCCCGGTGTGCCCGACGTGTATCAGGGCACCGAGTTCTGGGACCGCTCGCTGACCGACCCGGACAACCGCCGCCCGTTCAGCTTCCCGGACCGGATCCGCGCCCTCGAACAGCTGGACGCCGGCGAACGGCCGGAGTCCTTCACCGACGAGAAGGCCAAGCTGCTGGTGACCTCCCGGGCCCTGCGGCTGCGCCGGGACCGGCCGGAGCTGTTCGCCGGGTACCGCCCGGTGCAGGCGAGCGGCCCCGCGGCCGCGCACCTGCTGGGCTTCGACCGCGGAGCCGGGGGAGCTCCGGGCGCGGTGACCCTGGCGACCCGGCTGCCCCGCGGACTGGAACAGTCGGGCGGCTGGCGGGACACCGCCGTCGAGCTTGAGACCGCCATGAAGGATGAACTGACCGGTACGGGCTTCGGGCCCGGGCCAGCGTCGCTATCGGAGATTTTCCGGGCCTACCCGGTGGCGCTGCTGGTTCCTGAGACAGGAGAAAAGTCATGACGCAGCAGAAATACGCGGCCAAACCCGTCCAGGGGCCGCAGCGGTTCGACATCTGGGCACCCAAGGCAGGCTCCGTGACGCTGTTGGCCGGCGGGGAGCGCTACCCGATGACCCGCCGGACCGGCACCGGGCCGGAGGATGACGGCTGGTGGACGGCCGCGGAGGCACCCGCCGCCGGCGAGGTCGACTACGGATACCTGCTGGACGGCGACGAAACGCCGCTGCCGGATCCCCGGACCCGCCGCCAGCCCGACGGCGTCCACGCCCTGTCCCGCACCTTCGATCCCGGAACCTACCAGTGGCAGGATTCGGGGTGGCAGGGCAGGGCGCTCCAGGGGGCGGTGATCTACGAACTCCACCTCGGAACCTTCACGCCGGAGGGGACACTCGACGCCGCAGCCTCAAAGCTGGACTATCTGGCCGGGCTGGGAATCGACTACGTGGAACTGCTGCCCGTCAACGCCTTCAACGGCACGCACAATTGGGGCTACGACGGAGTGCAGTGGTTCGCCGTCCACGAGGGCTACGGCGGACCGGCCGCGTACCAGCGGTTCGTGGACGCCGCCCACGCCGCCGGCATCGGCGTCATCCAGGACGTGGTCTACAACCACCTCGGGCCCAGCGGAAATTACCTCCCCAGGTTCGGGCCGTACCTCAAGCACGGCGAGGGCAACACCTGGGGCGACTCCGTCAACCTCGACGGACCGGGCTCGGACCACGTGCGCCGGTACATCCTCGACAACATGGCGATGTGGCTGCGCGACTACCGGGTGGACGGCCTCCGCCTGGACGCCGTGCACGCGCTGAAGGACGAGCGCGCCGTCCACATCCTGGAGGACTTCGGCGCGCTGGCTGACCAGATCTCGGCCGAGGTCGGCCGTCCGCTGACCCTGATCGCAGAGTCCGACCTCAACAACCCGCGCCTGCTGTACCCCCGGGATGTCAACGGCTACGGCCTGGCCGGGCAGTGGAGCGACGACTTCCACCATGCCGTCCACGTCAACGTCAGCGGGGAAACCACGGGCTACTACGGCGACTTCGATTCGCTGGGCGCCCTCGCCAAGGTGCTGCGGGACGGGTTCTTCCACGACGGCAGCTACTCCAGCTTCCGCGAACGCCGCCACGGCCGACCGATCAACTTCAGCGCCGTCCATCCGGCTGCACTGGTGGTCTGCTCGCAGAACCATGACCAGATCGGCAACAGGGCCACCGGAGACCGGCTCTCCCAGTCGTTGCCGTACGGCAGCCTGGCCCTCGCGGCCGTGCTGACCCTGACCGGCCCGTTCACGCCCATGCTGTTCATGGGAGAGGAATACGGTGCCACAACGCCCTGGCAATTCTTCACATCCCATCCCGAGCCCGAGCTTGGCAAAGCCACCGCGGAAGGCAGGATCAAGGAGTTCGAACGCATGGGGTGGGATCCCGCCGTCGTGCCCGATCCGCAGGACCCGGAAACGTTCACGCGCTCCAAACTGGACTGGGCGGAAGCCTCCACGGGCGACCACGCCCGGCTGCTGGAGCTGTACCGGGCGCTCATCCGGCTGCGGCGTTCCACGCCGGACCTCACCGCTCTGGGCTTCGAGGACACCGATGCGGAGTTCGACGACGACGCCCGGTGGCTACGCTTCCGCCGGGGCGGCGTGCAGGTGCTGCTGAACTTCGCCGAGCAGTCCGTCACCCTCGACAGGGCGGGCACCGAGCTGCTCCTTGCCACCGATGATGCCGTCCGCATTGAGGGGGGCAAGGTGGAACTTCCGGGGCTGAGCGCGGCGGTCCTCGGAGACTGACCCTCTGTCCTCCCGGATGCTGCGTGGGCCGGTGCCCGTCACCCTGACCGGATGATGGACACCGGCCCCGGCGCGTCTGTCTGGCTGGCAGGATGGTACGTATGACTTATCTGGCTGCAGAGCACCGCTACGAAACCATGCCATACCGCCGTGTCGGACGCAGCGGCCTTAAACTTCCGGCCATCTCCCTCGGCCTCTGGCACAACTTCGGCGACGACAAGCGCTTCGACGAACAGCGCGCCATCCTGCGACGTGCCTTCGACCTGGGCGTAACCCACTTCGACCTCGCCAACAACTACGGCCCTCCGGCCGGATCGGCAGAAACCAACTTCGGCCGGCACCTGCGCGAGGATTTCAAGCCGTACCGCGATGAGCTGGTCATTGCCACCAAGGCCGGCTACCACATGTGGCCCGGCCCGTACGGGGAGTGGGGCTCCCGCAAGTACCTGCTGTCCAGCCTGGACCAGTCCCTGGAGCGCATGGGACTGGACTACGTGGACATCTTCTACAGCCACCGCCCCGACCCCGAGACGCCCCTTGAGGAAACCATGGGAGCGCTGGACCACGCGGTGCGCTCCGGCAAGGCACTCTATGCCGGCATCTCCTCCTACACACCCGAGCAGACGCTGGAGGCGGCCCGGATCCTCAAGGAACTCGGCACACCTTTGCTCATCCACCAGCCCAGCTACTCCATGCTGAACCGCTGGACCGAGGACGGCAGCCCCAACCTGTACGAGGCACTTGACCAGGTCGGTGCCGGGTCCATTGCCTTCTCGCCGCTGGCCCAGGGCATGCTGACAGACCGCTACCTCCACGGCATCCCTGCCGATTCCCGTGCGGCCAAGGACCGGTTCCTCTCCGAATCGACCATCACCCACGACAAGCTGGAGCGCATCCGCGGACTGAACGGCATCGCCGCCGGCCGCGGCCAGTCCCTCGCGCAGATGGCCATTGCCTGGATCCTCCGGGACCAGCCCAAGGGATCCCCGGTGACCTCAGCCCTGATCGGCGCGTCCAGCGTGGCCCAGCTCGAGAACACCCTCGGAGCCATCAACAAGCTGGGGTTTGATGCAGAGGAGCTGGCCGCCATCGACGAATTCGCCGTCGAATCGGACATCAACCTCTGGGCACAGAGGGTCTGAGGAACGGCGCTCGGTAATGAAGTAGCCGGAGCGGCCGGGAATAACAGCGGCTCCGGCGCTGTTTAGTTACACTGATAAGCGCGCCGCGTGGCGCCGTGTCCGTCAGACGCCGTCGTACAACCAGGTACAGATGCGCAGGGCACGTGAAGTTTTGTTCTCAAAGGAGTTCCGTGTCTTCAAATCCCATTCGTGTTGCAATCGTCGGGGTGGGTAACTGCGCCGCTTCGCTGGTCCAGGGTGTCCACTATTACCGGGATGCGGACCCGCAGGCCACGATCCCGGGTCTGATGCACGTGGAGTTCGGCAAGTACCACGTCAACGATGTCCAGTTCGTGGCCGCGTTCGACGTGGACGGGAAGAAGGTCGGGGTGGACCTGGCCGATGCCATCCTGGCCAGCGAAAACAACACCATCAAGATCGCCGACGTGGCGCCGACCGGTGTGACCGTGCA
>NZ_JBIVOO010000009.1:0-174963 GCF_044754165.1 Arthrobacter sp. NPDC093139 | reverse complement strand
CGGGAGGGTGTGGGAGAGTAGGTCACCGCCGGACAACCATTACACGGTCGAGAGCCCCAACCACACGGTCGGGGCTCTCCCGCATTTAAACACCCCCACCCAACGCCAACCCGGACCACCCGGGCCGCGCGGACGCGCCAGACACCAACGCCCCTCATCACCCGCCGCCTGGAACCAGACGCCCCCTCAGCCGGGTGGCGCCGTCGTCCTTTCGTACTGTCACGGGCCTTCGGTGACCCGGAGGCCCGTCCGCTGAAGGCGGAATCCAGTGTCAAAGCCGCCGAATTCCGGTGATTTAGGTCAAAAAGTCGCGGAAACACGCGGAATTTGTCCCCCTCAGCGGTGCAAGCTGGTAAGTTTTCGAACAGTGGCTTGCACGCATGCCGTGTGCAGGCTCCAGAGATCCAAAGCGTCCAGGAGGACATAAATGGCTAAGAACCGTAGTGAACTTGTTGCAGAGGTAGCAGGCAAGGCAGGCACCAGCCAGGCAGCCGTCAACTCCGTGCTCGATGCACTGTTCGAGGTTTTCGAATCTTCCGTCGCCTCCGGCGAGAAGATCACCATCCCGGGCTGGCTCGCAGTTGAGCGTACCGACCGTGCAGCCCGCACTGGCCGCAACCCGCAGACCGGCGAGACCATCCAGATTGCAGCCGGCCACAGCGTCAAGCTGACCGCTGGTTCCAAGCTGAAGGCCGCTGTTTCCAACAAGAAGTAGTCTTTGCACACAGCTCAGCGGGGCGGCAACCATCTGGTTGCCGCCCCGCTTGCGTTTAACTTCGGCGTGCCCGGATTCACTCCTGCCGATTCGCCGCGCAGGCGGCGTTAGCGGACAATGGATAGGTGCCCTCAGCCGCAGAATCCCGTACCACACAGCCTGCCCCCAAACCGGGCAGCGGGTTGAACCAGGCCAGCGCCGGGCTCGGCATCACACGTTCCTGGCAGCTGGCGGGTCTCGCTGCGCTGTTTCTTGGGCTTGTTGCAGCCCTCCTCTTCACAGGCGCGGCCATGGCCCGTGAGGTCTCCGATCCAGGCGGCATGGTGCGCTGGGGCCTTCCCGTCAGCAAGGCGATCCATAACGTCTCGCTGGCAACAGTGATCGGCGGGCTCATCTTCGCCGCAGGCATTCTGCCCCGGACTGTGGACCGCCGCCGCGCCAAGGACGACGACGCCCCTGAGCACCCGGCCTTCTCCCGGGCCTTGGCCATCGCGGCCGCAGCCGGCGTGGCCTGGACGCTGTCGGCCATCGCCGTCCTGGTGCTCACCTATGCCGATGTGGCGGGCCAGGGCGTCTCTGGCGACGCCGAGTTCACCAGGGCGCTCGTTTTCTTCATGACCGACATTTCCACCGGACGCGCCTGGCTGACGGTGACCATCATCGCGGCCGTAGTCACCACCGCCCTGTTCGGTGTCCGCTCACTGACTGGCCTGGCACTGACCCTGCTGCTCGCGCTGATCGGGCTGACGCCCACAGCCCTCATCGGCCACTCCGCAAGTTCGAACGACCACGAGGGCGCCATCAGCTCGCTTGGACTCCACCTGGTGGGTGTCAGCATCTGGGTGGGCGGCATCATCCTGCTTGCCCTGCTCTCAGGCGTTGTCTCCGGCACACGCAGCTCCGCGGGTGGCGCGGTAGTGTCCCGACCGGGTGGAACCTTGGATATCACCGAACCCACATTGCGGCGGTTCTCCTCGCTTGCGGGATTCGCCTTTCTGCTGGTCTTTGCCTCCGGCGTGGTCAACTCCACCGTCCGGGTTGCCAGCTGGGCCGATCTGTTCGGCTCGCCCTACGGCCAGCTGATCGTGGCGAAGACCGCCGCCACCGTGGTCCTCGGCGGCATCGGGTTCATGCACCGGCAGTGGGTCATCCCGCAGCTGAACCGCAAGGGTGCGGGCCTGTCCTCGCGCCGCGTGCTGTGGCAGCTGGTTCTCATGGAACTCCTCATCATGGGGGCCACCTCGGGAATCGCCGTGGCACTCGGCCGCTCTGCGCCCCCCGAGCCCACCACCTATGCCCCCGACGCCTCGCCGGCGTTCATCCTGTCCGGCTACGAGCTGCCCCCGGAACTGACTCCGGAGCGCTGGCTCACCGAGTGGCGGGTGGACTGGATCTGGGTAACGGTCGCCGTATTCGGGCTCGCCTCCTACTTCCTGGGCGTGGCCAAGGTCCGCGCCCGCGGAGACAAATGGCCGATCTTCCGCTCCGTGAACTGGGTGGTCGGCCTGCTGGTGCTGACATACATCACCTCAGGGGCCCCGGCGGTCTACGGGCGCGTGCTGTTCTCTGCGCACATGGTGGACCACATGGCCCTCACCATGGTGGCTCCGCTCTTCCTGGTCCTCGGCGCACCCGTCACGCTCGCCCTGCGGGCCCTGCCGGCCAGGACCGACGGCTCCCGCGGCCTCCGCGAGTGGCTGCTCGTCTTCGTCCACTCCAAGTTCTCGCAGCTCGTGACGCACCCGCTCTTCGCCGCGGCCAACTTCGCCGGCTCGATCGTGCTGTTCTACTACTCCGACGCGTTCGGCTTCGCGATGCGCGAGCATGTGGGCCACGAGCTGATGATCCTGCACTTCGCACTGACCGGGTACATCTTCGTGCTCAGCATGATCGGCACCGATCCGCTGCCGCGGCGGGCACCCTACCCGCTGCGACTCGTGCTTCTGCTGGCCACCATGGGCTTCCACGCCTTCTTCGGCGTCGCGATCATGGGCGGCACCGGGCTGCTCGCGGCGGACTACTTCGGCAACCTTGGCCGGGAGTGGGGACCATCGGCCATTGTTGACCAGCAACTGGGCGGTGCCGTGGCCTGGGGCATCGGCGAAGTGCCCACGCTATTGGTGGCGATCGGCGTTGCCATCATGTGGTCACGGTCCGATGCGAGGGAGACGCGCCGCACCGACCGGGCGGCGGACAGGAATAACGACGCCGATCTCACCGCTTACAACGATATGTTTGCCAAATTGGCGGAACGCGACGCCAAGCTGGCTGAACGCAACTCAAAGCTGGAAGGACGCTGATGAGCGAAACCGTACGCACCCACCACCGGGTCCGCGCCTCCGAACTGGTGGGCCGCAACTGGCTCAACACCGGCGGCAAGACCCTGGACCTGGAGGCCCTGCGCGGCAAGATCGTGCTCCTGGATTTCTGGACCTTCTGCTGCATCAACTGCCTTCACGTCCTGGAAGAGCTCCGTCCGCTTGAGGAAAAATACTCCGACGTCCTGGTGACCGTGGGCGTCCACTCCCCTAAGTTCGAGCACGAGGCCGATCCCGTGGCCCTCGCCGCAGCCGTGGAGCGCTACGAGATCCACCACCCGGTTCTTGATGACCCCGAGCTGGACACCTGGAAGGCCTACACCGCCCGCGCCTGGCCCACGCTGGTGGTCATCGACCCCGAGGGCTACATCGTGGCCCACCTCTCCGGCGAAGGCCACGCCGACGGCCTCGGCGTGCTGATCCCCGAGCTCATCGCCAAGCACGAAGCCCGGGGGACACTCCACCGCGGCAGCGGCCCCTACGTCGCGCCGGAGCCCACGTCGGGCACCCTCCGCTTCCCGGGGAAGGCCCTGTTCCTCCCCGCCGGCCGGGGCTCGGCTTCGGGAAAGCCCGACGGCGGCGCCGCCCGCCCGGGTGCCGGCACTTGGCTGGTCACGGACACCGGCCACCACCGGATCGTGGAGCTCGACACCGACTTCCACACGGTACTCGGCACGTTTGGCACCGGCACAAAGGGATACGCCGACGGCCCGGGGAATGCCCTGGACTCCCGTGAGCCGGTCGCGGAATTCAACGAACCTCAGGGTCTTGTCCTGCTGCCGGAAGACGTGGCAGCGAAGACGGGCTACGACGTCGTGATTGCCGACTCCGTAAACCACCGCCTCAGGGGGCTGTCCCTCGCCGACGGAACCGTCACCACGCTCGCCGGCAACGGCGTGCAGCGCCTGCTGGAGACCGGTCCCGCCCGCGTGGACGAGGACGCCGCCGGCTTCACCGGGCGCCTCAGCGATCACCCGCTCGAGGTCTCCCTCAGCTCACCGTGGGACGTTGTATGGTCTTCCAAGCTCAACGCGGTGGTGATTGCCATGGCCGGCGTGCACCAGATCTTCAGCTTTGAACCGCTGACCGGGGAAGTGTCCATCATCGCCGGCAATGGCTTGGAAGGACTCCTCGACGGACCCGCCCACGAAGCCTGGTTCGCCCAGCCGTCCGGCCTTGCCGAGGACGCGGACGGCAACATCTGGGTGGCCGACTCAGAGACCTCTGCCCTCAGGAAACTGGTCATTGGCGACGACGGGACGGTCACAGTTGAATCCGCCGTGGGCAAGGGACTCTTCGACTTCGGGTTCCGCGACGGCGAGGCTGCCGAGGCGCGCATGCAGCACCCGCTCGGCGTCACGGTGCTCCCGGACGGTTCCGTTGCCATTGCCGACACGTACAACGGTGCCGTGCGCCGTTACGACCCCGCGACCAAAACCGTTTCCACCCTCGCCCGCGGACTCCTGGAACCCTCCGACGTCATCGTCGACCACACCCGGGTGGCAGGCAAGGAACCGCTCCTGGTGGTGGTCGAGGGCAACAAGCACCAGCTGGTCTACGTGCCCATCCCCAAGGAAGCCCAGCAGGTGGACGAGGGCGCGGTCCAGACCCACCGGCCCAAGAGCCCCGTCGCTCCGGGCCTGCTGGACCTGACAGTCCGCTTCGAGGCGCCCACCGGCCAGAAGCTCGATGACCGCTGGGGCGACCCCACCCAGCTGAAGATCTCGTCAACCCCTCCGGAGCTGCTCGTGGCGGGCGGCGGCACGTCCGTGGGACTGCTCCGCACCCTGGAGCTGGCCTCCGACGTACCCGAGGGCGTGCTGCACATTACGGCGCGCGCCGCGGCCTGCGACGGGCCCGAGACTGAGGACGGCGAGATCCCGGACCATGCCGCATGCCACCTGTACCAGCAGGACTGGGGCATCCCGGTGGTGCTGCAGGCCGACGGCGACGCAGAACTCGTGCTGGACCTCCGCGGCATGGACTGATCCGGCCGCCTTGTGCTGAACCGGCCCGGTTTTCGGCCCTCAGGGGCTGAGGACCGGGCCGGTCCTGTTCCTGCCGGGTTCAATAGTGGGCCAGTGCGACAGCTGCAGATGCCTTCAGGTTTTCCACATAGCCCGGTTCCGGCCTGCCTGACCGTCCCGGGAACGGACATTGTGGGTCCATGGACCCCTCGGACATCATCAACTCAGCCGGCGGCGTTCTCCTGACGCGGGACGTGCTGTCCAGGGGCGCCACAGAATCAGGCATACGGGCCGCCATCCGGTGCGGTGACGTGGTGCGTGTCGAACGGGGGCTTCTGGCTGTCAGCGGCGCCGACCCGGAACTGGTAGCGGCGGGCCGCTCCCGTGGCCTTCTCACGTGCGTGTCTGCGGCCCCTCGATTCGGGCTCTGGCAACTGCGCCCGGCTGCCCAGCCCCATTACTGGCACAGCAACGGGAGGAATGCGGTCCGGTGCGTCAGCCACCGCCTCGGGCTGACCCAGCGCCAGCACCATGGAACGTTAGCTGACCTGCCCGACGTGCTGCTCCATGCCCTCCTTTGCCTGCCGCCCCTGGAATCGCTGGTCATGGTGGAATGCGCGTACAACCGCGGAGACATTGATCCTGCCTTCTTCCGGCGTCACTTGGCCGGAAACCGCTGCGGGAAGGCCCGCGAGGTCGTGGCCAAGGTGGAACAGGGCGCGGATTCGCTGCTTGAGAGCCTGGCCCGCGTACTGTTCCGAGAGGCCGGGATCGCCACCGAAACCCAGGTCTGGCTGGACGGAATTGGCCGCGTGGACTTTCTCCTCGAGGGATTTTTGATTGTCGAGCTGGACGGCATCGCCTTCCACCTGGAACCGCGGCAGTTTAAGAAGGACCGCAGACGGGACAATTCGGCGGCAGTCCGAGGCTTTCCCGTACTGCGCTTCTTCTATGACGACGTGGTGCACGCGCCGGATGTCATGCTGTCCCAGGTGCGGGAGGTCTTGGCCCGGGGGTCGCTCCGCTGGCCGCAGCCGGACCGGCCCGGTTTTGCCGCTTCCAGGCAGCTGGTTCGGCCATGACGGCGTGACAGGTGCCTCAAAGCTGGGCCAGTTGGGCGGCCGTGGTGGACAGCAGTCCTGGAAACGCGGCCTAGAAGCTGAGGAGCGGCGTGACCTTGATGGTGTCGCCGTCGATGTCCAGGCGCGTCGTGAAGCTGAAATCGTGCTCCACGTCCAGAGGCGAGACGCCGCCTGTGAAGAGGTCGACCTGCTGGGCGGTGATCCTGGCCTTGCCGTCCAGGGGCGCAACCACCCACTTGCCCTCGAACGGCTCGATGCTGATCTTCGGGTACTCGGTGATGCTCCACTTGATGGTTCCGTCCACCACCCTGTTGGCGGTGGCGTGGTAGAACGGGCAATCGGGCTGCAGTCGCTGCTGTTTGATGGCGTCTGCGGCACAGCTGTCCAGGAATTCCTTGACCCTGGACGCCACGGCCTGGTTCAGGTCGTCCGTCGCCTGCGTCAGGAGATTCAGCGGCGCGGCGGGCACGTCCCGGGCAGCGACGGTGGCCCGGGTGGGCTTCGCCGAGAAGAACTCCCCGTTCAGGGAGGCCTCGAACTCGCCCGGGTAGAAAACGGCAAAGCTGCCGCGGCCGCCGGGCGTGTTCACCGGCACCCCGTTAAGCGTGGCTTCGTTCGAGTTCACCACAGTGACGTCGATCGTGGGCAGGGCGGCAGGAACGAACGCCCACTTGTTGAAGAAGAGCCACTCCGTCCCGGTGCTTTCCAGCAGGAATTCAGTGCGCAGGCGGCTGCCGTCGATCGTGTACTCCATGGGCACCATTACACGCTTGCCGCCGCGGGCTACCGCATCGCCGATCTTGACATTCGCGATGCGTGACGCGGAGGTCTGCAGCGCTGTGCCGTCGAGCATGGCCGGGTCTGCATCCGGCACCGAGGCGCGGAGGAGGCCCAGTGCCCGCTCGCCCTCACCCTTCTGGAGGGCGTCCAGATACTCCCGGACGGGCTGCTGCGGGCCGGCTACGGAGCTGTTCACGAGATTGACCGAAACAATGGCTCCGGCCACGGCAAGCATGAGGCCCAGCAGCCACCCGGCCGCCATTTTCACCAACGCTTGACTCATCTGCACGCCCCTTACGTTACCTGCTAGTTATGCGAACTCAGGAGTTGCAGGTTCCGGGCATGACGTACACAGGAAAGGAGAGCGTCCGACGGCGGGGCGTCACCGACGGTGGCGACGCCCCTTGGCATTAGCGGCGGCGCCGGGACGAGGTGCCGAAAACGCCGCGTAACAGTTCGCGGCCCAGCTGGGTTCCCATCGACCGGACCATGCTTTTCAAACCGCTGCCAAGGGCTCCGCCGAGTGCCCCGCTGATGTCCTCCATCATCCCGCCGGCCGGCTGCGCGGAGCGTGGCGCGGGCGCACGGTCGGGTTCCGGGGCGGGCCGGCTGCTGGGTCGTCCAAGGATTTCCTCCTCGATGCGGCGGGCCTCTGCGTCCACGGTGTCCGGATTTATGCTGCCGGGGATGAACACCTCGCTGGCCGGAGTCGGAGGCTGGCCCGGTGCAGCAGGCCCCGTCGAAGCAGCGGCCTGGCCGGACAGTTTTTCGTACGCTGACACGCTGTCCACGGCTGTTCCGTACTTGGCCAGCAGCGCCGAGCCTGCCACCGTGCTTTTGACCAGCTCGCTTGTGCTGGGACCCATGACTGACTCTGGGGCCCGCAGGCGGGTGAGCGCAACGGGCGTAGGCGCGCCCTTCTCATTCATCACCGTGACAACTGCCTCGCCGATGCCAGCGGACGTTAGGGTCTCCTCAAGGTCGTAGTCACTGACAGGGAAGGTCGAGACCGTGGCCTTGAGTGCTTTGGCATCCTCCGGTGTGAAGGCCCGGAGCGCGTGCTGAACGCGGTTGGCCAATTGGCCGAGCACATCGGCAGGAACGTCCTTCGGCGTCTGCGTCACGAAGAAGATACCCACACCCTTGGACCGGATCAGCCGAACCGTGGTGGTGATCGCCTGGAGGAAGGCCTTGGAGGCGTCATTGAACAGCAGGTGGGCCTCGTCGAGGAAGAACACCAGCTTCGGTTTGTCGAGATCACCCGCCTCGGGCAGGTCTTCGAACAGGTCCGCCAGCAGCCACATCAGAAATGTGGAGAACACCATGGGCTTGGTCTGCAGAGTGGGAAGTTCGAGGCAGGTAATGACCCCGCGGCCGTCGGGGGCAGTGCGGAGGAGCTCGGCGGTGTCGAACTCCGGCTCGCCAAAGAAGCGCTCCATCCCCTGTGCCTCCAACGCCACGAGCTCCCGGAGGATGACGCCGGCCGTAGCCTTCGACAGGCCGCCGAGTTCCTGCAGGGCGTCCTTGCCCTCGTCGGAGGTGAGGTGCTGGATGACGGCCCGGAGGTCCTTCAGGTCGATCAGCTCGAGGTTGTTCTTGTCAGCGAAGTGGAAGACCAGCTGGAGGCTGGACTCCTGGGTGTCGTTGAGCTCCATGATGCGCGACAGCAGCAGGGGTCCGAAGGACGTGATGGTGGCGCGGACCGGAACGCCGCTGCCGTCGCCGCCAAGGGCCAGGAACTCGACCGGGAACGCCTTGCCCGCCCACTGCTGCCCAATGCTCTCGGTCCGCGCCGCGAGCTTTTCGCTCCCCGTGGCGGCCGTGGCAAGGCCGGACAGGTCGCCCTTGATGTCGGCCAGGAAAACGGGCACCCCCGCGGCGGAGAGCTGCTCGGCCATCATGTGCAGCGTGACTGTCTTGCCCGTGCCGGTGGCGCCGGCCACCAGCCCGTGCCGGTTCATCATGGCCAGGGGCAACCGGACCGGCGCGTCTTTGTGGACTTCGCCGTCGACGATGGCGGCCCCCAGTTCGATGGTGGCGCCCTCAAGCGCATAGCCCTTTTGGATCGTGGCGACTTTGTCTGCTGTTGATTTGTTGGCCATGCGGCTAGCTTAGTGGCGCACCAAGACCCGGCGACCAGTGGCGGCCTACAAAACTGTGGACAGCATCACCTGGCCTGTCAGAAATAACCCTCACGCCGCCGTCGTTGTCGAAAGTGTGCCGCGCAACCACCCCAGCCGGCCGCCCGTGATCCGCAACGAAAGGCCGGCTCCCCTGTGACTGTTCCCCTATCCATCCTTGACCTTGCGACCATCGGCAAGGGCCAGACGGCGGCGGAGAGCTTCGCCGGGAGCGTGGCCATGGCCCAAAGCGCGGAGGAGCTTGGTTACCGGCGGGTCTGGTACGCGGAGCACCACAACATGTCCTCAATTGCGTCCTCGGCCACGAGCGTCCTGATCGCCCATGTGGCTGCCCATACCGAAAGCATCCGGCTGGGAGCGGGCGGCGTGATGTTGCCCAACCATTCGCCGCTCACCATCGCCGAGCAGTTCGGAACCCTGGAAACGCTGCACCCGGGGCGCATCGACCTGGGACTCGGCCGTGCACCGGGCAGCGACCAAAACACCATGCGGGCACTGCGCCGCGATGCCTCTTCGGCCGAGACCTTCCCGCAGGACGTGCTGGAGCTGCAGGGCTACCTGACCGGTCCCACACGCATCCAGGGCGTGGAGGCGACGCCGGGCAAGGGAACCAACGTGCCCCTGTACATCCTTGGATCGTCCCTGTTCGGTGCCCGGCTCGCCGCCCAGCTGGGGCTGCCCTACGCCTTCGCCTCGCATTTTGCGCCGAACGCGCTCCAGGACGCGGTGGCCGTCTACCGCCGCGAATTCAGGCCTTCCGAGCAGCTGGAGGCACCGCATGTCATCGCCGGTGCCAACGTCATCGCCGCCGACTCGACGCCCGAAGCCCAGGAGATGCTTCGGGCCACCCTGCGCGCCCGCGTCTCGCTGTTCTTCGGCGGCGGGAGGGAGTTTACCGATGACGAAGCGGACATGATCCTGGATTCTCCCCAGGGCCAGCACGTCGCACAGATGATGAAATATTCGGCCGTCGGAACACCGGACGTCGTGCTGGAGTACCTGGACGGCTTCGCCAGGCACGCCGACGCCGACGAACTCATCGTCGCTCACCAGGCGACGGGCACGTCCGCGCGGCTGCGCTCGGTGGAACTGCTGGCCGAGGCTGCGGGCCTGGTCCGCGCCTAGGCAAGACGGTTGCTGTTGGCGGCCACAGCAGAAGGCGCCGCCGAAGTTACACGATCGCAATGACCGGGATATTCAGGGGAAACGGCCGCGTCTGACACTGAGAGGATCAACGTCCATTTGGGGATGATCCTAAGGAATTCCGAGCATGCCAACTCCGCTCAATCAAACGGTGGCCGATTCCGCACTGTTGACCAAATCCCTGCCGCTGGGCCTGCTGAGGGCGTTCGTCCAGTCGGATGCCGCCGACGACGGGTTGACGCCCCAGCTGCTCGGCGAACTGAAGATCCTGGCACGCACCCCGGGGCTGCTGGTGGCCTGCAACTACGGCGGAACGCTCTGCGCGGCGGAGGGCATCTCCACCGAGACCCTGCCCCTGGGCGGTGCGGCGATTGCGCTCCGCGCTTTGGCCGCCCTGCCCAACACGCATGCGGCCGTCATTTCGGGCCGGTCGCTGCGGGACCTGGCAGCGGTGTCACGGCTTCCCGCGGAAGTGCACCTCGTCGGATCCCACGGTGCGGAGTTCGACATGGGGTTCGCCCACGGCCTGTCCCTGGCCACCGAATCTGTCCTGCAGCAGGCCAACCAGGCCCTCCTCGAATCCATTGGCGCGTACAAGGGCATCAGCATCGAACGGAAGCCGGTGGCGGTCTCGGTGCACACCCGGCCGGCCGCCCCCGAAATCGTAGCCGAGGCGGCGCAGAAGGCCGAGGAAGTGGCCAAGGCCCTGGGCCTCTTCTTCATCGTGGATGGTTCGGTGCTGGACCTGTCGGTGGTGGAGCCCTCCAAAGCAGACGCGCTTGAACACCTGCGGTCCAGGCTCGGCGTGAGCGCGGCGCTGTACGCCGGTGACGCGGTGAGCGATGAATTCGCGATGGCCACGCTCCGCGGGCCCGACATGGGGCTGTGGGTTGGAGAGCTTCCGAGCCAGGCCAAGCACCGGCTGCGGGATCCGGAATCGTTTGCACGGGTCCTGGCGATCCTCTTTGAGCTGCGGCGTGCCTGGCTGTTCGGTGAAGACGCGGTGGGCCTGGAGCGCCACTCCATGATTGGCAACGGCTCGTCAACGGCACTGCTCACGCCCGACGCCAAGATCTGCTGGATGAGCCACCCCCTGCCGGACTCGGGCTCGCTGTTTGCCCACCTCCTGGGCGGTGACGCCGCGGGCCACTTCTCGGTGGAACCGGTCAAGGCCTCGCAGGTGCTGGGCCAGCGCTACGTGGACAGCACGATGATCGTGGAGACCCGCTGGGCGGACGTGACTGTGACCGACTACCTTGAACCCGCCCCCGAGGGGATCACGAGTTTGGTCCGGGTGCTGTCCGGAACGGGAGCCGCCCGGATCGTCTTCGCACCCCGGCCGGACTATGCCAACGCCCCGTTCAGCATGGAGGCGCGCGGTAGTGAGTTGCACGTCGCCGGCACGTCCGATCCCATCATCCTGCTGGCCCCCGGGGTCAGCTTCTCCATCACCTCGGACGGCCGGCACGCCACGGCCACGGCCGAGGTCAACCTGCGGCAGGGTCCGGTGATCCTCAACCTTCGCTGTGGCGACACCGAGGCCCAACGCCCCCCGGAGGGGACGGACGAAGCGGCGACGGACGAAGCCGCCCGCCGCTCCGCCGTCGCGCACCATTCCCGCCGCTGGGTGCAGGATCTTACCCTGCCGTCCGTCAAACCGTCATTGGTACGCCGTTCAGCCCTCGTGCTGCGGGCCCTCGTCCATGAGCCCACCGGTGCCGTGCTCGCGGCGCCCACCACGTCGCTTCCGGAAGGGATCGGCGGAACCCGCAACTGGGACTACCGCTACTGCTGGCTGCGGGACGGCTCCATGACGGTGAACGCACTCGTGGACCTGGGCTCGACGGAGGAGGCCGACGGCTTCCTCCGCTGGCTGGGCAGGATCCTGGCCAATGCTCCCGGGCCGGAATGGCTGCACCCGCTCTACTCGGTCACCGGCGCACCGCTGTCGACGGAAGCGATTATTGAAAGCCTGCCGGGCTATGCGGGATCGCGGCCCGTCCGGATCGGCAATGCCGCGGACCACCAGGTTCAGCTGGACGTGTTCGGGCCCATCGCGGAGCTGATCCACGGGCTGAGCGAGGCCCGGGGTTCACTGGCGGACCCGCACTGGGACCTGATGGTGCAGATGGCCCATGCGGTGCTGGCCCGGTGGCACGAGCCGGACCACGGGATCTGGGAGGCCCGGCGGGCCCCGCGGCATCACGTCTACACGAAGGTAATGTGCTGGGTGACGCTGGACCGGGCCCTGCGCACAGCCGCCCGCCACGGCCGGGAGCCCGAACCCAGCTGGGCCGGCACCGCGGCCACCATCCGGGATGAGGTGCTCCGCGAGGGGTGGGACGATGCCGCCGCCTCCTACACTGTGGCCTATGACAGCCCGGACCTAGATGCCGCGGTCCTGCACATCGGACTGTCGGGCCTCCTGGACGTCGGCGACCAGCGGTTCCTGGACACCGTGACGGCCGTGGAACGCGAGCTTCGCGTGGGCCCCACCGTTTTCCGCTACAGGTACGACGACGGCCTGCCGGGCCTGGAGGGCGGCTTCCACATCTGCACCACCTGGCTCATCGAGGCGTATGTGGCAGTGGACCGCATTTCCGAGGCGTGGGACCTGTTCGATCAGCTGGTGAACCTGTTCGGGCCCACGGGGCTGCTGCCGGAGGAATACGACCCCGGCACGGAAACGCACCTGGGCAACCACCCGCAGGCCTATTCGCACCTCGGGTTCATCCGCTGCGCCCGCCTCCTGGACCGGCACCAGCGGGGCTAAGCCGTCCATGGGCAGTACAGCCAGGCCGGGATATGCCGTTCCGGCCGGCTGGTTCTCGCTAGCTGAGGCCTGGCCGCGACGCTGAGAAGATTGCGGGAGCGGGGCCGGCGCCGGTGGCGAGGTCTGCCAGCATCCTGCCGACCACCGGCGTGAATTTGAAGCCGTGGCCGGCAAATCCCGCACCGATCACCACGGGACCGAGCCGGTCAAGGATGAAGTTGTGGTCCGCGGCGGTGGTGTAGGTGCAGCTGATGTCCGTCATGGAGTCGGTATCCACGCCTGGCAGCCACTGCCTCGCGTAGCGTTGCAGCGCGGCCCGCTGCGCCGGTTCGGGCTGGAACGATCGGCGGTCCGGATCCACCACCGGCCCCACTCCGTGCCAGCCGGCCTTGATTCCCTCGCCAGGGGTGTGCATCCCGTACACGGGGGAGTACCAGTCCGCGTAGTCCGGGCCGGTCCCCGGGAAATGGTTGAACCCGGGCCAGGCTGCGCCGTCGTCCGCTATGCCGAAATGCGCGGGCTGCTCCTGCGTGACAGTCAGCCGCGGCGTTCCCGGCATGCTGCCAAGCAGTTTCGAGGTCCAGCCGCCGGCGGTGACCACCGCCTGGCGCGCGGTGAGCACCTCGGTGGCGCCGCCGTCGTCCACGGTGACGCGGACGCCGTCGTCGAGAACCTGCAGGTCCACCACCTTTACATGGTGCCGCACCTCGGCGCCGTGCAGGACCGCCAGCCGCTGGAGGGCCGGCAGCGCCAGTTCGGGATTGAGCTGTCCGCCGTCCGGCATGAACAGCACCTGCTGGTCGAAACGAATCCCGCGCCAGCGCTCGCCGGCCTCCGCCGTCGGCAGGAACTCGGCCCGCAGGCCGGCATGGTTCAGCGCGGCATGCATCGCGCCGAGCGCCGGGTCAGGGCCGTGGTTTACGACGCCGGTGCGCGCCAGCAGCTGCTCGCCGCTTTCCTCCTCGAGCACGCGCCAGAGGCGGAGCGTTTCCGCCAGCATGGCAACGTAGTCCGGCTCGGAATAGGCAAGGCTGAGGTTCCGGGTGGCGCCGTGCGATGCGCCGATGCTGTGCCCCAGCCCAAACTGCTCCAGCAGGGTCACGTCCCGGCCGCGGCGCGCCAACGCCCACGCCGCTGCGGATCCCATGGCTCCGCCGCCAATGACCACAGTGTCCAGGCTAGTGTTCACGATTCCTCCCAAGTCGGGCCGGTGTCGGTCAGGGTCATGTCAGCAGCACCGCCACGCCGATCATGGCCGGCACCGCCACGACGGTGGTGATCAGCACCGTGTCCTTGGCGACAGTGAGGCCGGTCCGGTACCGGCTGGCTGCCACAAAAACGTTCTGGGCCGTCGGCAAGGCGGACGTGACCACGGCCGCGAAGAGTGCGTGGCCTTCCATGCCGAGAGCGAAGCGTGCGAAGAGGTAGGCGATACCCGGGTGGACGATGAGCTTGAACGCGCTCGCAACAAGGGCATCCACCCTGCGCGCTGTGGCTGCCTGCAGCGGCCGGGAACCGTTCAGGCTCATGCCGAAGGCCATCAGCATGGCGGGAATGGCGGCGCCGCCGATCAGATGAATGGGCTGCAGGATCAAGGGCGGGACCTGCCAGCCGGTTCCAGCAACCACGAGGCCAAGCGCAGAACCCACGATCATTGGGTTCTTCAGGATCATCAGGACGAACCGCAGCGGGGTGGTGCGGTGCGCGCTGGTGGTCGAATCCAGCGCCATGAGGAGCAGCGGAGTAAAGAACGCGAGCTGGAAGATCAGCAGGGGAGCCACATAGCTGGCGTCGCCCAGGACGTATACGGCGATGGGAATGCCCAGGTTTGCGGAGTTGGCCAGCGACGCGCTCATCGACGACACCAGGGATTCGGACGTGCTGCGCTTGAGCAGGAACCTGACGATGACGAAGAAAATGGCGGCGGTGGCCAGTGCTCCCACAGCGGCAACCAACAGCGGGGCGGCAAAAACTTCCTGGAGCCGGGCCTTGCTCAGGGTCTCGAAGAGCAGCGCCGGGCTGGCCACGAAAAAGGTCAGGCCGCTGAGGACCTGGCGGGCGTTATCGCCCAGGATGCCCCGCCGGCCAACGAACATTCCCACCAGGATGATGGACCAGACGACGAAAAAGCCCGCAAGTACGCCTAGCATTCGGCTGTCGCTGCAGGCTCGGATGTACTGGGGGAGGCGTCCACGGTCCCAGCCTAATCAGATTTATTCTGCGAAGGATTGGCTTGTGGCAGGATCTCGTTATTCGGGCAAGCCCGCAGCCTCAGCTGAGGGAGGCGTTGTTCAGCGCAAACGGCGGGCGCAGGAGGCCGGGGGTGAGGCCTTCGGCGGGGTCGTTGCCCAGCTGGATGATCTTGTTGTTCTTGTCGACGTGGACCACCTTGGGATCGTAGGCCCGCGCTTCCTCGGTGGTCATCTCGGCGTACGTGATCAGGATGACGACGTCGTTCTCGTGAACCAGGTGCGCGGCCGGGCCGTTGATGCCGATCACGCCTGAACCGCGTTCCCCGGCGATGGTGTAGGTCTCGAGCCGGGCGCCGTTGGTGACGTCCACAATGGCGACGAGCTCGCCGGGAAGAATGTCGGCAGCGTCCAGCAGGTCCAGGTCCACGGTGACGGAACCCACGTAGTGCAGGTCTGCGTGCGTGACGGTGGCGCGGTGGATTTTGGACTTAAACATTGTGCGATTCATAACCTGAACAGTCTAACGCCGGGGTCAACCTTTGGCTGTGAGCCAGGGAACACTATGCCGGGCCCTCCATCTCGTGGTCTTTCGAGGCCGCGATGGAGGCGGCAGTAGTTGCCAGGATCTCCCGGGCCGCGAGAATGGCCGGGCGCTGGGCGCTGGAGCGTCGCACGGAGGTGAATACTGTCCTGCGCGGTTTCTCGGGCAGTTCAATCAGCTCGGCAGTGGTGCCGCGTCCGGTCCACACAAGATCCGGCATGAGGCCCACGGCATTGCCCGACTCGATCAGCCGGATTTGGGCCTGCAGGTCAGCGGTTTCGAAACGCACGTCGGGTTCGAACCCGGCACTCCTGCACGCCTGTTCAGCCCAGTGGCGGGAAGCCGCGCCGCGGGGCTCCATGACCCAGGCCAACTCCGCCGTATCCGCAAGGGACGTGATTGGTGGCCGTTCCCCTGACTCGGGCGGAACGGCCAGCCGGATGGCATCGGTGGTCAGTCTGATCCGGTCCAGCTCCGGATAACGCGGAGCGGCATGGCCCGGGTACTGCTCGGCGATGACAATGTCGAAGTCCCTGGCCCAGGTCTCGTGGAGCGCCGTTTCGGGTTCCCGCTGGGTCATTTCGATCCTGACCTCGGGGTATGTTCCGGCCATGAGCGTCAGGGTGTCCGGCATGAGGGCCAGCGCCGCCGACTGGAAGACCGCGATCCGGACGGTCCCCGAGACAGTGGTGAGGGAGGCCGCGAGGTCGGCTTCCGCCTGCTCCAGCGTCTCGAGCAGTTGGGCGGTATGGGCCACGAGAACCTCCGCCTGGGGCGTGAGCTGCACTTTCCGTCCGGTTTTCCTCAACAGTTCCACACCCGCTTCCTTCTCAAGAAGGGCCAGTTGCTGCGAGACTGATGACGGACTGTACTGCAGGGCTGCGGCCACCTCTGCGAGGGTGCCCCGGATCTTCAGCTCGCGGAGCAGCCTCAGGCGGCGAACATCGAGCATAGACTGTTCCTTCGTAAGATCTAATGAATATTGATTAGTATTAGTCACTTTATCTAATGCAACGTTCCTTGCATACTGATCACTGTTACCCCCATCACAGGGCGGATGATGGGGCCGCACCCTACGCAGGAGTCCCCGTATGACAACCAAAGACCCCACCCAGTCCATCCTTAGGCGAAAGCCCATAGATGACATCGAAATCGAGAACAAGCACAGCGGCCTCTTCAAGTCCCTCGGACTGTGGCAGCTCACGGCCATCGGAGTCGGTGGCATTATCGGCGTCGGCATCTTTTCGCTGGCGGGGCTCGTGGCCCATGGCAGTGAGGGCACGCCGGGCGTCGGCCCCGCGGTTCTGTTTTCCTTCCTGATCGCCGGCCTGGCCTCAGCCGCCGCGGCCCTTTCCTACGCCGAGTTTGCCGGCATGATCCCCCGCGCCGGCTCCGCGTACACCTACGGCTACGTTGCCCTCGGCGAAGTGATCGGCTGGTTCATCGGCTGGGACCTGCTGCTGGAATACATTGCCATCGTGGCGGTGGTGGCCATTGGCATCTCCGGCTACTTCGATGCGTTCCTGTCCGGCATCGGCATCCAGATGCCGGTCTGGATGACCTCCACGCCGGATGAAGGCAAGGGCGGCATCGTCAACATCCCCGCCATCCTGGTCTGCCTGTTGGTCACTTGGATCCTGTCGCGCGGAACCAAGGCATTTGGCCGGTTTGAGCTCGTGGCCGTGGCCATCAAGGTGATCCTCATCCTCTTCATCATCGGACTGGGCGTCTTCTACATCAATGCAGAGAACTTCAACCCGTTCATGCCCAGCGGCATTGGTCCGGTCTTTGCCGGCGCCGCCACGGTGTTCTTTGCCGTGTTCGGCTACGACGCCATGAGTACGGCCGCGGAAGAGGCTACCGACGGCAAAAAGCACATGCCCAAGGCCATCATCCTGTCTCTGGTCATCGCCATGCTCCTGTACGTCGCGGCCACGCTGGTCCTCACGGGAATGCAGAACTACCAGGACATCGATCCTGCCGCCGGCTTCGCGTCGGCATTCACGGGAGTCGGCCTGCCGGTTATTGCGACCATCATTTCGGTCTTTGCCGTGCTGTCCATCCTCACGGTGATGCTGACCTTCCTCCTGGGTGTGACCCGAGTGTGGTTCTCCATGAGCCGCGACGGCCTGCTGCCGGGCTGGTTCTCCAAGACAGACAGCCACGGCACGCCCCAGCGCGTAACCTGGATCGCCGGTGTCGCGTCTGCACTGCTGGCCGGCGTCTTTCCCATCAAAGCCGTGGCGGACCTCACCAACATCGGTATTCTTGCCGCCTTCGTCGTGGTCTGCTTTGCGGTCATTGTGTTCCGCTACAAGAAGCCCGACGCGCCGCGCGAGTTCCGCCTGCCGCTGATGCCCCTGGTCCCGGCCTTCGGCGTCCTGGCCTCGGCCTTCCTCATGTTCCAGCTTCACTGGGAAACGTGGATGCGCTTCGGCGTCTGGCTTGTCATTGGCCTGGTCATCTACTTCGGCTACGGCCGCAGGCACTCCCTGATGAACCCGAACAGCCCCAGGCACGAGGAAGCCGTGGAGATGCACACACCCGTGTAGTTCAGCGCTCACTTATTTACTGCGGCCAATGCCGCAGCGCTCCCTCACTCTTGGAGCGGCCTGCGAACCCTTCCTCACCGTGGTGAGGAAGGGTTCGTTGCTTGGCGCGAAAGGTGAGGGAGCGTCCCGGTTGCAGGGGAATTTGAGGCGCGGGGCGGCTGTCATAAATGATCGGCTTTTCTAACCTGTATCGCTCAGGAAAGATCGCTTTATCTTACGTGAGTTGAAGCCCATACTGATGAATAAGAGCTCACCACCCACGGAAAGAACGAGAACTAGCCATGACCCACATCGCAACGGATCACCGTGTTTCTGCAGGCAAGGACGCCGCCGAGACCGGCGCCGTCGCTACCCGCCCGGCGGGTACCCCCGTCGCCGAAGCGGCGGCCCTGTCCGATGCAGCCATCGCGCTGGTGCGCCGGTGGCTGACCGAAGCCGCCAAGATCCCCTCGGACGCTTCAGCGGAACAGCTCGCCGGTGTCCTCAAGGACCCGAACGGCCTGGACTTCACGGTTGGCTTCGTGGACGGCGTGGTCCGTCCCGAGGACCTCAAGGTCGCCGCCCGGAACCTTGCGGCGCTGGCACCAAAGGTTCCTGCCTTCCTGCCCTGGCACATGCGCAGCGCCGTCCGCCTCGGCGGCACCATGGCGCCGGTCCTCCCGAACGTCGTCATCCCGATCGCCCGCCGCGTCCTGCGTGAAATGGTGGGCCACCTGATTGTCGACGCCACGGACGCCAAGCTGGGACCCGCCATCGCGAAAATCCGCAAGGACGGCATCAAGCTGAACGTCAACCTCCTCGGTGAGGCAGTCCTGGGCGAAAACGAGGCATCCCGCCGGCTCGAGGGCACCCACACCCTGCTGGCGCGCCCGGACGTCGACTACGTGTCCATCAAGGTCTCCTCCACCGTTGCCCCGCACTCCGCCTGGGCCTTCGACGAAGCCGTGGAGCACGTCGTCGAGCGGCTCACCCCGCTGTTCGCCCGCGCCGCCTCCTTCGCCGGCGCCGGGCAGAAGGCCAAGTTCATCAACCTGGACATGGAGGAATACAAGGACCTGGACATGACCATCGCGGTCTTCACCAGGATCCTGGACAAGCCCGAGTTCAAGAACCTCGAGGCCGGCATCGTGCTGCAGGCCTACCTCCCGGACGCACTGTCCGCCATGATCCGCCTCCAGGACTGGGCGGCCGCCCGCCGCGCCGAGGGCGGCGCCGCCATCAAGGTCCGCGTGGTCAAGGGCGCCAACCTGCCCATGGAACAGGTCGAATCCTCGCTCCATGACTGGCCGCTGGCCACCTGCGGCAGCAAACAGGAATCGGACACCAACTACAAGCGCGTCATCAACTACTCCCTGCACCCGGACCGCATCCGGAACATCCGGATCGGCGTGGCAGGCCACAACCTCTTCGACATCGCCTTCGCGTGGCTGCTCGCCAAGCAGCGCGGCGTTGAATCCGGCGTTGAATTCGAAATGCTGCTCGGCATGGCCCAGGGCCAGGCCGAAGCCGTGAAGAAGGACGTCGGTTCCCTGCTGCTCTACACACCGGTGGTTCACCCGGCCGAGTTCGACGTCGCCATCGCCTACCTGATCCGCCGCCTCGAAGAGGGCGCCAGCCAGGAAAACTTCATGTCCGCAGTATTCGAGCTCAGCGAAAACGAAGCGCTGTTCGAGCGCGAGAAGCAGCGCTTCCTCTCCTCCCTGGAAAAGCTCGATGACGAGGTGCCGCCGCCCAGCCGCCAGCAGAACCGTAACCTCCCGGCCGTGCCCATGCCGCACGACCACTTCGAGAACACGCCGGACACCGATCCTGCCCTTCCCGCCAACCGCGACTGGGGCCGGGCCATCCTGGACCGCGTGCCGTCCTCGACGCTGGGCAACGCTGCCGTCGAGGCCGCGACCATCACGGATGCGGACACCCTCAACACGGTCATCGCGACCGCCGTCGACAAGGGCAAGGCCTGGGGTGCGCTGACCGGCGCCGAACGCGCAGAGATCCTGCACCGCGCCGGCGACGTCCTTGAAGCCCACCGTGCCGACCTGCTGGAGGTTATGGCCAGTGAAACGGGCAAGACCCTCGACCAGGGCGACCCGGAAGTCAGCGAGGCCGTTGACTTCGCGCACTACTACGCTGAATCAGCCCGCAAGCTGGACGACGTCGACGGCGCCACCTTCGTCCCGGCGAAGCTCACCTTGGTGACTCCGCCATGGAACTTCCCAGTAGCCATTCCGGCCGGTTCGGTCCTTGCGGCACTTGCCGCCGGATCCGCCGTCGTGGTCAAGCCTGCCAAGCAGGCCCGCCGCAGCGGCGCCGTCATGATCGAGGCGCTGTGGGAGGCCGGAATTCCCCGCGACGTGCTGACCATGGTGCAGCTGGGCGAGCGTGAGCTCGGCCGGCAGCTGATCTCCCACCCTGCCGTGGACCGCGTGATCCTCACCGGGGGCTACGAAACCGCAGAACTGTTCCGGTCCTTCCGCAAGGACCTGCCCCTGCTGGCAGAGACCAGCGGCAAGAACGCCATCATCGTCACCCCGAGCGCGGACCTCGACCTCGCGGCAAAGGATGTTGCCTACTCGGCCTTCGGCCACGCCGGACAGAAGTGCTCCGCAGCCTCACTGGTGATCCTGGTGGGCTCGGTTGCCAAGTCCAAGCGCTTCCGCAACCAGCTGATCGATGCCGTTACTTCCCTGAAGGTCGGCTACCCGGAAGACCCCACGAGCCAGATGGGCCCCATCATCGAGCCCGCCAACGGAAAGCTCCTGAACGCCCTCACCACCCTGGGCGACGGCGAGAACTGGGCCGTGGAACCCCGCAAGCTGGACAACACCGGCCGGCTGTGGAGCCCGGGCGTCCGCTACGGCGTCAAGCGCGGGTCCTACTTCCACCTGACCGAATTCTTCGGCCCGGTGCTGGGCGTCATGACAGCCGAAACCCTGGAAGACGCCATCGCCATCCAGAACGAAGTGGACTACGGCCTCACTGCGGGCCTGCACTCCCTCGACGCCGAAGAGCTCGGCCTGTGGCTCGACACCATCCAGGCCGGCAACCTCTACGTGAACCGCGGAATCACCGGGGCCATCGTGCAGCGCCAGCCCTTCGGCGGCTGGAAGAAGTCGGCCGTCGGCGCCGGCACCAAGGCCGGCGGACCCAACTACCTTGTCGGCCTCGGCGAGTGGACCAGCAGGGAAAGCTCGCAGGGTGCCGCTGCGCGCATCACCCACCCCGGTGTTGGCCGTCTCGTCAACGCGGTGCAGGGCGAGCTCGACGCGGCAGAAATCGAGGCGCTGGAGCGTGCACTCGGCTCCGACGCCCTCGCCTGGGCTGACGAATTTGGTACAGCGAAGGATGTCTCCGCCCTGAGCGCTGAGCGCAACATCTTCCGGTACCGCAACCTTCCGGTCACCGTCCGTCTGTCCGACGGCGAGCCCCTCCGCGCGCTCGTCCGCACGGTAGCCGCCGGCGTCCTGGCCGGTTCGCAGCTGACGGTCTCCACCGCCGTCGCCCTTCCGGCGCAGCTCCGCTCGGTGCTGACCGGACTGGACATCCCGGTGACGGTGGAGGACGACGCCGCGTGGCTGGCTTCCGCCGGCCGGCTTGCCTCCGCCGGCAAACTGTCGGGTGCGCGCATCCGCCTGATCGGCGGGTCCGCTGCTGAGTTGGCCGAGGCAATCGGCGGCCGTCCGGATGTGGCCGTCTACCCGCACGCGGTGACGGAAGCCGGCCGCGTTGAGCTGCTGCCCTTCCTGCACGAGCAGGCCGTCAGCATCACGGCGCACCGGTTCGGCACGCCTAGCCACCTGTCGGATTCGCTGATCTAGCAATATGCCTGCCGCGGGCCTGGGTCCGCGGCAGGCACGGCCATGCCACAAGGAACTGGCGGGCACAAAAGAACTGGCGGGCACCATCGGTGCCCGCCAGTTCTGCGATGTTGGTGATGAGACCCTGCGTGGTGGTGAGACCTGCTGGTTTCTCCAGTTAAGCCCGGGGCCTAGCCCAGGTACCAGCCCGGCGGTGCCCAGGACGAGGGGACGCTGTGGGCGGAAAATTCCTCGCACCTTGTGCAGGTGTAGGCTGCTTCGCCCAGCGTCCTGACGGTGCCGTCCTGGCGGTATCTGGGCGGAACGAAAGACTCAAGGTAGATGAATTCGTCTGTTCCGCATTTGTCGCAGTTCGGCTTGGCGACGTACTCGGTGTCCACTGTCATGGAGTGGTGGGGGAAATGGCGATTTGCGGCTGTGGTCACGGCGTGCCTATCCCGAATATTGCCTGCCTCGTTGCAGGATATTCGTATCGAATGACTGTCATCAGCCGCTGCATGACCTCCAACAGTCACAGCATAAGGGAGCTGCGAACGGTTATCAATGGTTTTTGCCCGTATCCCGGTGCAGGCAGGGTACAAACCCTGCCTCTTCAGGGTGCCATGCCGGCCTGGTCAACGCGTCGATGACCTCGGCGACCCCCAATGGGAGACGGTCCGCGAACGCGTTACTTCTTCTTTGCCGGCATCGGCTTCGCGGTGGCCTTGTCCAGTGAGCTGGCCGGCGCTGCGGCGGCCCTCTTATCGGCGCGCTTTTCCTTGATGGATTTGCTGGATTTCTTGGATGCTGCTTGACGGGGGGACTTGTCAGCCATGTTTGCTCCTGTAGCGGAACCGAAGAGGTTCCAGACTTCTGACCATACAGGTAGTGACCTAATGCGGTCTTGCGGCGGGGGTGGAGACGGGCCGGGGCGAATCATGGCTAATGGAGCGGCTGACGGGAATCGAACCCGCGTATCGAGCTTGGGAAGCTAGCGCTCTACCATTGAGCTACAGCCGCGTGCACCGGATCGCGCCGGGGCAAAACTAGCTTAGCGCAGTTGAAGGGGCCAGTACGCCCACCGGCTGTGCGTGTCCCCGTTCCGGGCCGCCGCGGGCTATGCGTGAATCCCAGCTGCGCATGAATCCCGGCTCACAGGTCCTCCGGCCGCAGCCGAGGGGCTCCCGGCGGCGGGTTGATGCTATTTTGGGAGGTGTGCTGATCTCTGACCGCGACATTCGTGCCGAAATTGATTCCGAACGGATCGTCCTGGACCCGTACGACTCCGCGATGGTGCAGCCCTCCTCGGTTGATGTCCGGATCGACCGTTTTTTCCGGTTGTTCGACAACCACAAGTACGCGCACATAGACCCCGCCGAGGAGCAGCCCGAACTGACCCGCCTCGTGGAAGTGGAGGAGGGCGAGCCGTTCATCCTGCACCCGGGAGAGTTCGTTCTGGGCTCCACCTATGAGACTGTCAGCCTCCCGGACGATATCGCGGCCCGCCTTGAAGGCAAGTCCTCCCTGGGCCGGCTCGGCCTGCTGACGCACTCCACCGCGGGCTTCATCGACCCCGGATTCTCCGGCCACGTGACGCTGGAGCTGTCCAACATGGCCACGCTGCCCATCAAGCTATGGCCCGGCATGAAAATCGGCCAGCTCTGCTTCTTCCGGCTGACCTCCGCCGCCGAGTACCCCTACGGTTCCGGCGAGTACGGCAACCGCTACCAGGGCCAGCGCGGGCCTACCGCCAGCCGCAGCCACCTGAACTTTCACCGCACGGACATTTAGCGGCTTCTGTCAGGCCCGCACCGCTTCGGGGGTTGCCGGGCGGGAGAATTTCGCGAGCACAGGCTCCACATAGCGGGCAGCGAGCGGGCCAAGGATCGCCATTATCAGGACATAGGCCGTAGCGAACGCGGCCAGTTCGGCGGAGACTGCTCCTGAGGCCACGGCCAGCCCGGCGATGACGATCGAGAATTCGCCGCGCGCAACGAGGGCAGCCCCTGCGCGGAAGCGGCCGCGCCGGGCAATGCCTGCCCGCCAAGCCGCCCACACCCCGGTGATCATCTTCGTGGCGGCGGTGATGACCGCCAGGACGAGCGCCCAGCCCAGCACCGGGGGTATGGAGGCAGGGTCCGTGTTCAGGCCGAAGGCCACGAAGAAGATGGCGGCGAACAGGTCGCGCAATGGCTCAAGGATCCGCGTTGCGCTGTCTGCCGTGGCCCCGGAAATGGCAATGCCGAGCAGGAAGGCACCAACGGCGGCCGACACCTGCAGCGCCGACGCCAAACCTGCGACGAGGAGTGCTGCGCCGAGCAGGTTGAGGAGGAAGACCTCGGAATTTTCGCTGTGCACTGCCTGGGAGACGCGATGGCCGTGCCTCAGTGCCACCGCCAGCACCACTGTGACCACGGCCAGTGAAATGCCAACGGTCAGCATGCCTTCGAGGAAGCTGATCCCTGCGAGTGTCGCCGTCAGGATGGGCAGGTACATGGCCATCGCCAGGTCCTCGAAAACGAGGATGGAGAGAACCACAGGCGTTTCCCTGTTGCCGATGCGGCCAAGGTCGGTGATGACCTTGGCCGCAATGCCGGAGGAGGAGATATAGGTGACGCCGCCCATCACCATGGCGCCTACGGCGCCCCATCCCAGCATCACGGCGAGAGCTGCCCCGGGCAGGAAATTCAGGACAAGGTCCAATACGCCGCCCTTCCAGGAGCGGCGCATGCCCTGGACCAGTTCCGATGCGGAATATTCCAGCCCGAGCATCAACAGCAGCAGGATCACACCGATCTCGCCGGAGAGATGCGCGAAACTTTGGATGCCTTCGAGCTTCATCAGGCCGCCGGCGCCGAAGAACAGGCCTCCCACCAGGTACAACGGGATGGGGGACATGCCGATTCGCCCGGCGAGCCGGGCCAGCAGGCCTAAGCAGAACACGACGGCCCCCAGCTCGATGAGGGTCAGTGCCAGCTCGTCCATCGGGGTCAGCCGTTGCGCAGAATATCGGCTGCTGTATCAAGGCCTTCCTGCGTGCCGACTGCGACCAGGAGGTCGCCAGTGTGAAGGACGACGTCGGGCCCCGGCGAGGGGACCACCTCACCTTCACGCATGATCGCCACAATCGAGACGCCGCACCGGGTGCGGATGCACGCCTTGCCCATGGGCTGGTTTTGGAACGGCGAGTCCGCAGTGATCGAGAACTGCCTCGTGACGATGCCCGGCACCTCTTTGTGTGCCTCCGTCAGCTTCATGGCCAAATGCTGGCCGCCGAGCAAATTGCCGAGGGTGGCGGCTTCATCGCCGGTCAGTGGAATGGAGGCCTGGCAGGTGTCGGGGTCGTCCCACGTGGAGACGAACAGTTCCGTCTGACCCTCGCGCAGCTCCACCACTCCGATCCGCCGCCCGGAGGCCGTCATGAAGTCCTTGCGCCTGCCGAGGCCGGGGAGGTCCGTCTCTTCCACGTTCATACCATCAGCCTAATCCGCCAGCGGACAGTTTGGGCGTCGTCGGCGCGGCGAAAACGGGGGCTTAAGTGTCCGTTCGAGCTACGTGGTCGGGACGACGGCGATCCTGGCTTCGCCCGGCGGTTTAACGGGGAGGAGGACCAGCAGCCCTGCGAGAAGCACCACCATGATGCCCAAAATGCCCCAGCGCTGCGCTTCCCCTTCCGCCACAAGGGGGGTGGCCACGGCGATGCAGAGCGTAAACAGCGTGGGGGCCAGGAAGCTGACGGCCCGGCCGGTGGTTGCATAGAGGCCGAAGAGCTCGCCGGATTCGCCGTGCGGAGCCAGCCGGGCCAGGTAAGCGCGGGAGGACGCCTGGGCCGGCCCCACGAAAAGGCAGAGGAACAGCCCGAACACCCAGAACGTGGTGCTCCCTGCCCAGGCTGTACCGAAGAAGACGTAATTGCCGTTGCCCAGCACCAGGATCAAGGTCCCGGCGACCAGCAGCCCCACCAGGGACCCGAGGATCACGGCCTTGGGGCCCACCCTGTCGTCGAGGAATCCGCCGATAATCGCCCCCACGGCCGCCACGATGTTGCCGAAGATGGCGAAGAAGATCACCTGCGACAGTTCGAAGCCGAAGGTGCCGGCCGCGATGATCCCGCCGAACGTGAACACTGCGGCGAGCCCGTCCCGGAAGATGGCGCTGGCCAGCAGGAAGAAGATGGTGTGCGGGCTGGTCCGGTAGATCGCCTTGATCCGGCGGACCAGCAGCCCGTAGGACGCAACGATGCTGTTTTTAGTTCCGCGTTCAGTTGTCCGTTTCGGTCTGGGCAGCTCCGGCACTGCGAACATCACCGGCAGCGCGAAGATGAAGAACCACAGGGCGGAGAACACAGCCACGAGCCGGATGTTGAGGCTGTCCTGTGTAGAGGCGCCGAACCACTCGAAGCTGGGCTGGACGAAGAGCTGGAGGACGATTAGCAGGGCCACGATTCCGCCGAGATATCCCATGCCCCAGCCGAAACCGCTGACCCTGCCGATGTTCCCGGGCGTGGAAACCTGCGCCAGCATGGCGTTGTAATTGACGCCGGCGAACTCGAAGAAGATGTTGGCCAGCGCAATCAGCGAAACCCCAAGCAGCAGGAACTCAGGGCGGGGAAACACGAAAAAACACAGCGCGGTCAGCACCGCGACGAGCGCCGTATTGACTCCCAGCCACAGCTTCCGCCGTCCGCCGGTGTCGGAGCGCTGGCCGGTAACCGGCGCCAGCAGCGCAATCACCGCCCCAGCGATGGCCAGCGCTCCGCCGAGCACGGCCGAGGCCTGGTCTTCGCCGCCGAACGCTTTGGACGTCAGATAGACCGTGAAAACGAACGTGGTCATGACGGCGTTGAACGCCGCGGACCCCCAGTCCCACGCCGCCCATGCGAGGACGCGGCCCTTGTTGGGGACCATGGTGCCGGCTTCAAGATCGGACGACGGCTGCATTGCCTCGGGAGCGGCGGCGGAGTTCATAACGCCGATGCTATCCGCCCGCGGCGAACAGGGAACGGAACTACCCCTGAAGAACCGCGGAATCTTACGCCATTGGCGCCCCGGAGGGAAAAAGTGTCAGTGCCCCCTTGATAAACTTTCCGGACCGAACCCAACGATTGACCGCCTGCTCCAACTTTGATAATCGAATTCCTGACTTTGCGGAGATAACAGTGATCACAGTCCTTGCCGTGCACTTTGCGGTTGCTGCTGTGGCGCCCCTCATTTTCAGGAAATTCGGCCGGAGTTCCTTTTACGCACTGGCAGCAGTGCCCGCCGGCTCTTTCGTCTGGCTGCTGTTGCAGCACGGCGCCGTCTATGCGACCGCGGGCCTGCACGGCAGCGGAGGCCACGCCAGCGAGATCACCCCCTGGATCCCGGACCTTGGCATCGAATTCGCCTTCCGCCTGGACGCCCTTGCGTGGGTCATGTCCCTGCTGGTGCTCGGTGTGGGCGCCCTGGTGCTGCTGTACTGCGCCCGTTATTTTAAGAACAAGGACCAGTATCTGGGCGGCTTCGGCGCCCAGCTTCTCGCGTTCGCCGGTGCGATGTTCGGCCTCGTCATGGCGGATGACCTGCTCCTGCTGTTCATCTTCTGGGAACTCACCACCGTCCTGTCCTACCTCCTGATTGGCTATGCCCGCACCCGCCTTGCGGCGCGGCGCTCGGCCCTGCAGGCGCTCATGGTCACCACGGCCGGCGGACTGGCGATGCTCGTTGGCCTGATCATGCTGGGATCGGCCGCCGGGACGTACCGGATCTCGGCCATCCTGGAGCAGTCGCCGGACCTGGTCGCCGGGCAGGCAGCGGGAGCCGTGGGCGCCGCCGTCGTCCTGATTCTCATCGGTGCGGTGACCAAATCCGCGCTGGTCCCGTTCCACTTCTGGCTCCCCGGCGCCATGGCGGCACCCACCCCCGTAAGTGCGTATCTGCACGCCGCGGCGATGGTGAAGGCCGGCGTGTACATCGTGGCGCGCCTGGCACCAGGATTCACGGACACGGAGTATTGGCTGCCGCTGGTCCTGGGTCTGGGCCTCGCCACCATGCTGGTCGGTGGCTACCGCGCCCTGCGGCAGACCGACATCAAGCTCATCCTCGCGTACGGCACAGTGAGCCAGCTCGGCTTCCTCACCATGGTGGTGGGCCTGGGCAGGCCTGACGCTGCGCTCGCGGGCCTCGCCATGCTGCTGGCCCACGGCCTGTTCAAGGCAACACTTTTCCTCGTGGTGGGAATCATCGACCACCAGGCCGGCACCCGCGACATCGGCAAGCTGTCGGGCGTCTTCCAGTCCTCCCGCGCACTCGCCATTGTGGCCGGCGTGGGTGCCGCTTCCATGGCCGGGGTCCCGCTGCTCGGCGGATTCGTGGCCAAGGAGTCGGTGCTGGAAGCATTCGTCCACTTTGCGGGCGAGCCGGGCCACGGGCTGTGGGGCGCGGTGGTCCTGGCCGGCGTGGTGCTCGGATCGGTGCTGACCTTCGCCTATAGCGCCCGGTTTTTCTGGGGCGCCTTCGCGGTGAAACCAGGTGTGGACCGCACCCCGTTTAAGCCCATCGAGCCGTCCTTCCTCGCAGCCCCTGCGGTCCTGAGCGTCCTCACCATCGTCTACGGCCTGTGGCCGGCGCCCGTTGATGGGTGGATCCAGCCGTACGCCGCCCTGTTCACGGCAGCAGCCGCCGACGCCGGCGCCGAGGCAGGTGCCGCCGGCCACCTTGCGCTGTGGCACGGGCTGACCCCGGCGCTAGGCCTGACCGCCGTCACCTTTGCCCTCGGGCTGGCCATGTTCTTCGCCCGCGGGGCGGTGGGGCGCGCCCAGGGCCTGGTCCCGGACTGGATCGACGCCGACCGCGGCTACCGGCTGACCATCGGTGCCCTCGACGACGTCGCCGTTTGGCTGACGGGCCGCACGCAGCGCGGTTCGCTGTACTTCTACCTGGCCGTAATCCTGACCGCGGCCTTCGTGCTTCCCCTGGCTGCACTGGTCTTCGCGCGCAAACCGCTGCCGGAGGGGCTGTATTTCATCGATCCGAATTCACCGCTGCAGATCGTGGCGGGCGCAGGCATCGTGATCGGGGCGCTGGCAGCCGTCCGCGCCAACAAGCGCTTCCTGGCCGTGCTCATGGTGTCGGTGACCGGCTACGGCATTGCCCTGATGTTCGCCCTGCAGGGGGCGCCGGATCTCGCCCTCACCCAGATGCTGGTGGAAACCATCATCCTGGTTGCGTTCGTGCTGGCCATGCGGAGCCTGCCGGCCGAACTCCGGGACCGCACCGGCGGCAAGTACCGGGTGGTCCGCGTGATCATCGGGCTGGCGTTCGGAGCCACCATGGTCTTCGCGGCGATCCACGCCATGGGCGCACGGGTGGCTACACCCGTTTCACTGGAATTTCCCAAGCTGGCGTATGAGGGCGGCGGGGGGCTGAATATCGTCAACGTTACGCTCGTGGACATCCGTGCCTGGGACACGTTCGGCGAGATCTCGGTGCTCGCCCTTGCAGCGACAGGCGTGGCCAGTCTGATTTTCCTCCGCGGCCGCGGCGACGGCATCCGTGCGTCGTCCACAGTGGAGGAGGGCACCGTGGGCCGGCGCCGCGGGGTGGACAAATTCTCGCGTGACGGCGCCGCCCTGGCGCTGACCCGCAAGTTCGCCGCCTCCACGCGGGACGCATGGCTGGTGGCTGGCCGGACGCTGGCTCCGGAGCGGCGTTCCATCATTTTCGAAGTGGTCACGCGGCTTATGTTCCACTCGATGATCATTTTCTCCCTCTACTTGCTGCTGGCCGGGCATAACCTGCCCGGCGGCGGATTCGCGGGAGGGCTCATGGCCGGCCTGGCCCTCACGCTGCGGTATCTGGCCGGCGGCCGCTACGAGCTTCGTGAGGCCACGCCCATCAGTGCCGGAACGCTGCTGGGCCTCGGACTCGCAACGGCCGCGGCGTCCGGCGTCGCCCCGCTCCTGCTGGGCGGCCAGGTGTTCCAGAGCGCCATCATCGAGTTGTGGCTGCCGGTCTTTGGGGACATCAAATTTGTCACGTCCACCATCTTCGACACCGGCGTGTACATCGTGGTGGTCGGGCTGGTGCTGGATGTGCTGCGCAGCCTGGGGGCCGAGATCGACGAACACTTCGAGGAAGAACCCGCGGCCATGCGGCGCGAACGGGCGGAAGCGCTCCACCCCGCCACCGAGTGGGAGTCCGCTTCCGTCCCCGCGGACACCGGGAGGGGAGAGGCATGAGCGTCAACCTCACCCTGCTGACCGTCATGGGTGCCCTCTATGCGTGCGGCATCTACCTCATTCTCGAACGCAGCCTCACACGCGTTCTCCTCGGGCTGATGCTCCTGGCCAACGCCACCAACCTGCTGATCCTGGCCACCGGCGGGTATGCCGGCGTGGCCCCGTTCTTCAGCAAGGACACGGAACCCGGCGCCTACAACGACCCCCTGCCCCAGGCGCTGATCCTGACGTCCATCGTGATCTCCTTCGCCGTCACCGCCTTTATGCTGGGCATCATTTACCGGACCTGGGTGCTGGCACGCCAGGATGAGATCCAGGACGACGTCGAGGACCGCCGCGTGGCGGCGACCCCCAGCTTCGACGCCGAGGACGACGCCGTCATCCCTGTGGAAACGTCGGAGTTCCCGCTCACGATGCTCGGCGCCGACGGCGGGGGAGTGTCGGACTCTCCCATACCGGATTCCGCAACCATCCCGGCGGGCGGCCGCGCTATCTCCGGGGAGGCCGCCGCGCACGAAGAGAAGCCGGGCTCCGCCACCATCAACAACCACCCGGAAGGAGACGGAAAGTGAGCCTGACAAGCCTGGCCCCGCTCGCCGTCGTTCTTCCCATCCTGGGTGCGGCGCTGACGTTCGTGCTGATCCGGCATTCGCGTGCGCAGCGGGCGGTGAGCATCGCGTTGCTGTCGCTCACCCTGCTGCTCGAGTGCCTGCTGCTGGCCTCGGTCTGGAACGGGGGAACGGAGGCGGTGAACATCGGCGGATGGCTGCCGCCGTGGGGAATCGTCCTGGTGGTGGATCAGTTCTCGTCCCTGATGCTGGTGGTGTCGTCCGCGGTGAGCCTCGCCGTCCTCGTATACGCCACCGGGCAGGGCATGGCCGACGGCGACGAGGACGCGCCCCTATCGATCTTCCACCCCACGTACCTGATCCTCGTGGCCGGCGTCTCCAACGCGTTCCTGTCGGGCGATCTGTTCAATCTCTATGTCGGGTTCGAGATCCTGCTGACGGCCAGCTACGTGCTGATGACCCTGGGCGGAACCGGCCCGCGTATCCGTGCCGGCGTCACCTACGTGGTGGTCTCGGTGGTGTCCTCCGTGCTGTTCCTCATTGCCATTGCCATGATCTACGGGGCCACAGGCACCATCAACATGGCGGACCTCGCCATTAAGCTGGCCGAGCTGGACCAGGGAACCAGGACGCTCCTGCACGTCATGCTGCTGGTGGCCTTCGGCATCAAGGCAGCCGTGTTCCCGTTGTCGTTCTGGCTGCCTGACTCCTACCCGACCGCGCCGGCCCCCGTGACGGCCGTGTTCGCAGGCCTGCTGACCAAAGTTGGCGTGTATGCGATGGTGCGGACAGAAACTTTGCTGTTCCCGGGCGACTCCCTTAACACTCCACTGATGATCGCCGCGTTGCTGACCATGGTAGTGGGGATCCTCGGCGCCATTGCGCAGAGCGACATCAAGCGTCTCCTGTCCTTCACCCTCGTCAGCCACATCGGTTACATGGTGTTCGGGCTGGCAATGTCCTCCGTGGCCGGCCTGGCCGCCGCCGTGTTCTACGTGGCACACCACATCACCATCCAGACCAGCCTCTTCCTCGTGACGGGGCTGATCGAGCGCCGCGGCGGAAGCTCGTCGGTTGACCGCCTCGCCGGGCTCGCGAAGCTGTCCCCGATTCTGGCGCTGCTGTTCTTCGTCCCCGCCATGAACCTCGCAGGCATCCCGCCGTTCTCCGGTTTCCTTGGCAAGCTCGGCCTCATGCAGGCAGGCATCCAGCTCGGGACGCCCCTGGCGTACACGCTGGTCATCGGCGGGGTCGTGACGAGCCTCCTGACGCTGCTGGCCGTCGCACGCGTGTGGAACCGTGCGTTCTGGCGGAAGCCCGAGGACGCCGAACATCCCGATCCAGTGCTGCTTGCCGACGCCAAGGATTCGCCTGTGGGCCTGCGGACGGGCAAACGCGGCCTGATCCTTCTGCCCCGCACCATGGTGGGCTCCACCCTGGGACTGGTGGTGCTTGGCGTGGCGCTCACAATTTTCGCCGGCCCGCTGTTCCAGATGGCCGGCCAGTCCGCCGACGCCATGCTGGACAGGTCCGCGTATATCCAGGCGGTGCTGGGTCAGCAGGCGCCGGTGCCGAACCTTGCGCTCAACGGCGGCACGGCCCCCCACGGCAGCACCCTGAACGGCAGCAGCCTGAGCGGCGGCGGGAAATGAGCCGGCGGCGGATCTCCCTTCGGCAGGAACTGCCCCTGCTCGTCTGGCTCGTCATCGTCTGGGGCGCCTTGTGGCAAGATTTCAGCCCGGGCAACCTGCTGTTCGGTGCCATGCTCGCCGTCGCGGTGGCCCGCCTGTTCTACCTGCCGCCGGTGGAGCTGAGCGGACGCTTCAGCGTCCTCCGCGCCATTCCGTTCGCCGTGGCGTTCCTTGGCAGGGTGGTGGCCGCGAGCTTCCAGGTCTTCTATCTGGCGGTGGCGCAGGGTCCCAAGGTGACCAATGCCGTCGTCGCCGTTCCGCTCCGGAGCCACTCGGACCTGATGGTGACCGCCACAGGCCACGTGATCTCCCTGATCCCGGGATCGCTCGTGGTGGAGGTGGACAGGTCAACCTCCACGCTCTACATCCACGGACTGAACGTCCGGAGCGCCGAGGATGTGCGGAAGCTCCGTAAGGAAGTGCGGGACACGGAAGCGGGGCTGATCCGCGTTATGGGGACCAAAGAGGAACTTGAAGCACTGAACCTGGAGGCCGGCAGGTGATGGAACTCGTCCTGACCGTCACCGCTGTGGTGCTGTCGCTCGCCGCCGCGGGCGCGATCGTGCGCATCGCCCGTGGCCCGTCCCTGCTGGACCGGGTGCTGGCGGCCGACGTGCTGCTTGCCATCCTGGGTGCGGCGCTGTGCATCGACATGGCGGTTAACCGGCACCTGAACAACCTGATGCTGCTCGTTGCCGTGTCGGTCATCGGGTTTATCGGTTCGGTGACCGTGGCGCGTTTCGTCGCCGACCGGCGGGAGCAGCTCAATGAATCCTGATGCCAGCGCCGTGGATACCGTCATCGATGTGGTGTCCGCCGTCTTCATGATCGTGGGGGCGTTCCTGTCCCTGGCCGCTGCGATTGGCCTGCTGCGGTTCCCTGACCTGATGAGCCGCATGCACGCCGCCACCAAGCCGCAGGTGCTTGGCCTGTTCCTGCTGCTGGCCGCCGTGGGACTGCAGCTGCGCACGTGGTGGGTGTGGCCGGTACTGCTGGTCGCCTGGATCTTCCAGCTGCTTACCGTGCCGGTGTCCGCACACATGGTGGGCCGGGCCGGCTACCGAACCAAGCACCTCCACAAGGAGCTGCTGAGCACGGATGAACTTGAGGCCGTGGTGCTGAAGGCCGCCGAGGCGGCCAGGGAACAGGATTCCGACGGCGGCCGCTGAGTGATTGCGCTGACTGGTTGTGCAGGCCGGGTTGCGCAAGGCCGCGGCACATTATGCGGCCGTAGCACGGCCCGCCGTCGTAGGCTGGTCCCACATGCGACGGACAGGAGGCTGAGGTGGCCCAGACCACGGTGACCGGGGCGACGGTTCTTGAGGTGATCGCCGAACTGGCGGAGCTCGAGGACCCGAGGATCCGCGAGGTGAACGCCAGGCACGGGGACGACCACGGCGTGAACCTCAGCAGGTTGCGCGCGTTGGCCAAGCGGCTGAAGACCCAGCAGGAGCTTGCACGCGAGCTGTGGGAGACCGGCGACGCCGCAGCGCGATTGTTGGCCATTCTGATCTGCCGTCCGAAGGCGTTCGAGCGCGGTGAGCTGGACGCCATGTTGCGCCAGGCGGGCACTCCCAAGGTGCAGGACTGGCTTGTGAACTACGTCGTGAAGAAGAACCCGCACTCCGAAGAGCTGCGCCTGGCCTGGTTCGCCGATCCGGATCCGGTAGTCGCGAGCGCCGGATGGGCGCTGACCACCGAACGCGTGGCGAAGAAGCCCGAGGGGCTCGACCTCCCGGGGCTGCTCGACGTCATCGAGGCGGAGATGAGGGACGCCCCGGATCGCTTGCAGTGGGCGATGAACCACTGCTTGGCCCAGATCGGGATTGAGCACGCCGGGCACCGTGCCCGCGCAATGGACATCGGTGAGCGACTGGAGGTGCTGAAGGATTACCCGACACCCCCGGGCTGCACCTCTCCGTTCGCGCCCATCTGGATCACCGAGATGGTGAATCGGCAGCATGGCACCGGTGAGCTGGCGGACACTTCATAGGAGCGCGCCATGGGCCACGCAAGCCAGGATTCCGCACACCACGATTCCCAGGACAGGCTCGTGGTGGAGTTGGCCGATCTCGGGTTGCAGGCGCCCGCTCTCGTGGGCGGGAAGGCGCTGAATCTCGGCAGGATGGCTGCCGCCGGGCTTCCGGTGCCCTCCGGATTCTGCCTGACCACCTCCGCATACCGCTCTGCTGTGCCCGCGGAACTGGAGGTCCTCGCGGCCCGTCTTGCGGACCTCGGCCCCGGGGAAGCCGAGCATCTGTACAAACTTGCCCGGGAGGCCAGGGAACTCGTGAACGCAGCGCCCGTGCCGCCGGAGGTGGAGGCCGCCGTGCGTACCGCTTACGCCGCTGTGGGCATGGCGGGGCGGAAGCAGGGGGCAGGCGGCGAACCGGCCGTTGCCGTGCGCTCCTCCGCCACAGCCGAGGACCTGCCGTTCACCAGCTTCGCCGGACAGTATGACACTTTCGTGGACGTCACCGGGGCCGACGGGGTACTGGAAGCGATCCGCCGCTGTTGGGCTTCGCTCTGGACCGACCGCGCTGTGGTGTACCGGGCAGCCAACGGGATCAGCCACCGCGACGTGAGACTCGCCGTCGTCGTTCAGGATTTTGTCGAGGCCGCGACGGCGGGCGTCCTGTTCACCGCGAATCCTGTGACCGGAACCCGCGGCGAAACGGTGATCGACGCCCACCAGGGAGCCGGACAGGACGTGGTCTCCGGTGCGGTCAATCCCGACCATTTCGTGATCCAGACGGCCACGGGTCGGCTGGTGGACAGTATCCGCCCGGACGGCATCCAGCACGACGGCGGCGTGCACCGGCCGGTTCTGAACGCCAAGCAGCTCCGCGAACTCACCTCGCTCGGGGCGGCCGCCCAGCGACTCCTGGGTGCGCCCCAGGATGTCGAGTGGGCCATTGACCGCGGCGGGATGGCCTGGCTGACCCAGTCACGGCCCATCACCACGCTGTATCCGCGGCCCGTGCCGCTGCCGGCAGGCCTTCCCTCCACCGGATTTGACCTTGGATCCGAGGACTTCGTGGACGGGGAAGCACTGGCCGAAGAGGACCCCCGCGTCTATCTGTGCGCCAGTCTCCTGCAGGGCCTGATCCGGCCCATCACGCCCATGGGGCTCACAGCACTGAATCTGATGCGGGGCGACAGGGGGCCGTGGCGGCAGTACGCCACCCCCGGTCTGAGGCTCTACGTGGACCTGACCCCCGCCTTCCACAGCAAAGGCGGCAAGCGCTTCCTGCTGAAGATGCTTCCCATGGCTGACGGGAGATCCGCTTCCCTGCTCGCGGCCCTGATGGAGGATCCCCGCTTCGCCGTCCGGAAGGAGGAACCCAAGGGAAACCGCAATTCAGGGGCACAGGACCAACCGAAGCGAAATGCCCGCGGGGTGCAGAACCTGGCCGTGATGGCCAAGTTGCTGCGCTCAATGGTCCGGGCGGTGGTGCGGCCGGAAGCAGAGCTGCGCCGGGCACATGCCTACAGCACGCGGCTCCGGACCGACCTGGCAAAAAACCAAGATGCAGTGACGAGCGAAAAGCGGCTCGATCATGTCGAAGGCATCATGCGCGGGACTGTCGAGGAACTGATCGACGCCACCCTGCCCGCCCCCGCCGTCGGCTACCTGCTGCTGGCCGCCGCCCGCCGGCTGCTTCGCGGCATCGTAGAGCCCAGGGAGCTGGAATCCGTCCTTCGCGGGCTGCCGCACAATGTGACCACCGAAATGGACTTGGAACTGTGGCACCTGGCCGCGTCGCTCGGCCGGGATCCCGATTCCCGGACGGCCTTCCTCGGAAAGGGCCCGGAGGATCTGGCCCGGGATTACGGTGGGGGCGCCCTTCCCGCGCTGGCACAGACCGGTGTTGGCGCGTTCCTGGAAAAGTACGGTCACCGGGCGGTGGCAGAGATCGACCTTGGCATGCCGCGGTGGTCGGAGCATCCGGACCACATTCTCGGCGTGATCGCCAACTACCTTCGGGTGGAGGATCCGGAACAGGCGCCGGACCGGCAGTTCGCCCGCGCTGCCGAACAGGCCGAGTCCGCCATCCGAGGCATGGTCGAAAAAGCACAGGCAAAGGGGAAGGTGCGGGGCCGGCTGGTGGGTTTCTGCCTCCACCGGACCAGGCAGCTGGCTGGTCTGCGGGAGCTGCCGAAGTTCAACGTCGTGGTGGTCCTGGGTGAGATGCACCGGCAACTCGCCGAGGTGGGCAAGGACCTTGCGGGGGCGGGGCGAATTGCGGCCCCCGAGGACGTTTTCTTCCTCACCTTCGACGAACTTCGTGTGGGGCTGCGGGGTGCAGATCTGTCCGGCATCGTGGGCGGCCGCCGGCGGCACTACGATCTGGAACTGCGCCGCCGGCACATTCCCCGGTTACTCCTCTCCGACGGGACAGACGTCGAAGCTGCCTTCGCGCCGACTGCGGGGCCCCGAGCAGAGGGAATCCTGGCAGGCACGCCCGCCTCAGCCGGCACCGCCACCGGCACAGTGCGTGTCATCCTGGACCCCGTCGGCGCGCATCTGGAACCCGGGGAAATCCTGGTGGCGCCCTCCACGGATCCGGGCTGGACGCCGCTCTTCCTGACAGCCGGAGCCCTGGTCATGGAGATGGGCGGAGTGATCTCGCACGGGCCAGTCGTTGCCCGCGAGTACGGCATTCCCGCCGTGGTGGGCGTCCCGGACGCCACCACCCGCCTCCGCACCGGCGATGCCGTGACAGTGGACGGGGCGGCAGGAACGGTCGGGCCTGCCATCCCGCTTCCACAGAATCTGGACCTGCCGACGCCCTCACGCCGGGAAGATCCGGGGGCATCGGGGCGTTAAATTCAGTAGGACCAGCGATTGGGACCGAGGCATTCTGCGGGTCCGGGTGAGCTGGCGGGGGTAGTCAGGGGGCCGGTAACAATGGGCAAGACAGTGGCAGTTGGCTATGACGGCTCGGACCAGTCCAAGCTGGCCCTGCGGTGGGCCGCGGAGTACGCGATGGCATCGCAGGCCGTCCTGCGGATCATACACGCGTGGATTTGGCCCATGTTCACCCACGACGTGGGGCCGGTGAAGGGAGTTGCCGACAGCGGGTTACGGCACGCAGCCGAGGCCATTCTTTCCGAAGGCGTGGAGCTTGCCCGCGGCATCTCGCCCGATCTGCACATAGAACCGCGGATGGTTGCCGGCCTGCCCGCGGATGTCCTGCGCAAGGAATCCCCGGCTGCGGACCTGCTGGTGGTCGGGAACCGCGGGCTGGGCGGCTTCCTTGGAAAACTTGTGGGCTCGGTGTCCGTCGGCCTGGCCGGCATGTGTCCCGGCCCTGTAGTGGTGGTCCGCGCCGAGCGTGCGGAAGGAAAACCGGTGATCGCCTGCGTGGACGGGCATCTGAGGAGCAGCAAGGTCCTGGAGCGGGCAGTCAGTGTGGCACAGACCTTGCAGACGAAGCTGCGGATCGTTCACGTGGATCCGCCGATGCCGGCTTGGGGACGCCATGCCCCCTCGCAGTTTCACGGCAGGGATGTTCTGCGTAATGCCATGCTCCACGTGCAGGGGCTCGATCCCGGCCTGGCCGTTTCGGAGGAACTTCTCTCCGGCCATTCCGTGGCCGCTGCGCTGGTCGACGCGGGGACTGATGCGGAACTGCTGGTGTTGGGGGCGCCCAAGCGTGAAGGCCATCCCGGAACCCTGGCCACCGTTCTGACCCACGCACATTGCAACGTCATGATCGCAAGGTAGCAAAGGCAGCAAGGGCTCCAAGGCTCAACCGCCGCCCTTGTCGGAACTGCCGCGCTCGTCGGAACCGTCGGAGCGGCCCTCCTTCCCATCATGTTGTCGGTGGGCCCGGGCTATCAGGTCCATCAGTTCCTTCTCGTCTTTTGCCTGCCGCCGGTGTTTGGGGCCGAACCTGCGTATCTGTTGTTCTTCCGCGACCAGCTTCGCGAAGATCCGGCTCCGTTCCCCGAGATCATTCGTGTAATCAGGGTCGAGGTAGTTGATGACATCGCGGCGGGCAGCGGACACGACCGCTTGAGCCTTCCCCCGGGGACTGATCAGCGATGCGAGAACTGTGAGGCCCAGCACGGCAATAATCACTGTGAGCGAGAGCGCTGTATCGAACTCGACTACCGGTACTGGGTCGCCGTCATTGATGAACGGCACGTTGTTTTCGTGGAGGGCATGGAGCAAAAGTTTCACGCCGATGAACCCCAGGATCAGCGCCAGGCCGTAGGAGAGGAAAATGAGGCGGTTCAGGAGGCCGTCGATCAGGAAGTACAGCTGGCGAAGGCCCAGGAGCGCGAACGCGTTTGCCGTGAACACGATGAAGACGTCCTCGGTCAGGCCAAAAATGGCCGGGATCGAGTCCAGCGCGAAGAGAATGTCGGTCCCGGCGATGGCCACCATCACGAGCAGCATCGGCGTCAGTGTCTGTTTGCCGTCCTGCAACGTGAGCAGCTTGTCGCGGTCGTAGTAGTCCGCGGTGTGAAACAGCCGTTGGGTCATCCGGATCATGATGTTGTCGGCGGACTTTTCCTCCGAGCGGTCGGGTCTAAGCATGTTGCCTGCGGTAATCAGCAGAATCAGTGCGAAAAGGTAAAAGACCCACGCGAAGGTGTTAATGAGCGCGGCCCCCAGAAGAATGAAGACAGTGCGTGCGGCCAAGGCGAACGCTATTCCGAACAGCAGCACTTTTTGCTGGTCTTCGCGCGGCACGCCAAAGCTGTTCATGATCACCAGGAAGACAAACAGGTTGTCCACTGACAAAGCCTTCTCGGTCAGGTAGCCGGCGAAATATTCTGCGCCGGGGGATGCCCCTCCGAAAGCGAAAATTCCGGACCCGAAGCAGAGTGCGATCCCCACATAGACGGATGACCAGATGACCGCTTCCTGCAGGGTGGGAATGTGGGCACGGCGGACGTGGACAAAGAAGTCAAAGGCCAGCAGCGCAACGATGCCCGCGACGGTCAGCACCCATATCAGTGGAGGAACGTCCATCATTCCTGCTCCCGGTAGCCGATGAAGGCACGGCAGGACGATGCAGCGCGTACGGGAGCTGCACCGCTTCCCGCCTTGCGGTCAGGCTACTCCCTATTGCCGCTCCCGGCGTACCCTCCGCTGGACCTGGTTCCACAGAGGAACAGTTGACGGACCAGGGCCGGCGGCCGCAGCGAGCTTTCCTAGAGAGCAAGCTCGCTGCTGCCGCTGATTGAAAAGCAACCATCTCCGTCGCCATCATCACGTGAGATGTAGGTGGTGAAGTCAGCAAGCGACATGAAGCAGTAGAAGTCGCTGTAGCGGTAGTTCGCTTTTTCTGCCTTCGTCGCCACTTTGATCATCATCACTTTCGCAGTCGAGGTTTTCGTTGTCTGTTGAGTCAACGATGCGCGGCCACGATCAAGGTTTGCATCGGTTGGATGCAGAGTTCGGGCAAGACTGGGCAAGAATTTGCGAAGCAAACGCAGTGTGGGCTAGACGATGTCCTGGGTCTTGGCGAAGCGGGTGATGGCCCGCTGCGTGCCGCGGTTTGCCAGCACCTGGATTACCGCGCTCACGGACGCGGAAATGAGGGCGAACGTCAGGGCTGTGCGCAGCGTCGTGGGGACGTCGTCCTTGTCGCCCTTGGGGGGCTTCCGCCCGGTGACCTTTTCCCAAATGGTATCCACGGCCTTGGTGCCGGCGTACCCTGCAAGCAGGCTGATGCCAGTGCCAAGCAACTTGATGAAGAAACTCATTCCGGGACTCCCTGCGTCATGAATACTGGTCTTTCCCTAGCCTAGCCGTATGGAGCCGTGGATTTCCCGCAGCGCCTGGACCACGAGGTCGTGGTCCTCCATCTGTGGCAGCCCGGAAACGGTGACGACTGCTACAGCTCCCACCCCGCGCACGTACACGGGGAAGGCCCCGCCGTGGGCAGCGTAGGTTGACTGGTCGAACCACGCATTGTCCTCGATCCGGCCTCCGCCAAGCCGGCCGCGCAGGCCCACCAGCAAAGACGGCTCCTCGTAGCGGGCCGCCGTCCGCTGCTTGGCCCGCACCCAGCCCTCGTTGTCCGGCGTGGCCCCCTCGAGCGCCACGTGGAAGAGGACCTGGTCCCCCTTTGTGATGTCGATGGCTATCGGGAGATTGCTTTGCTTGCCCATTTCCACCAACTGGAGGCCGAGTGTCAGGGCGTCATCCTTGCTGAACCTGGGCAACTGCAGCTCGGCTACTTCCCCCTCAATCCGCTCAATCAGGGCTTCCAAGGCGCCTGCCGGCTGCTCATCCGGAGAGTCAGGGTCGAAGGCGGGCACGGCGCGGCTGCCGGAATCGTCATGCGTCATGGCCCCAATGTACTCCGGTACGATGACGGCTCTCCTCCCCTCCTCTGGCGGACGCCGCCGTACTTCCCGGAATGTGACTGAAGCGCCGGGCTGTCAAGGCGGTCCCGGTGTAAACTGGATCAGCCCATAAGGGCAGATTTATTACGACAGGGGAGCGCCGCCGTCGGACCTCACTGGCATTGCCAGGGAACCGCGGAAGGGCGCTGAGAGTGCGGACAGCCGCAGACCCTCGAACCTGATCCGGCTAGTACCGGCGCAAGGGAGTCGAGTTCTCAGAGTGTCCGGCAGCAGGCAACCCACCGCCCGCAGCCGGGGAGCGCTTTCCCCTCCTGATCCTCAGGAGGACCATCATGACAACTGCAGCAATCAAGAAGACCGGTTACAACTGGCGCGTGGCCGACATCGTTGTGGCGGCACTGATCGCCGTCGCCGGCGGCGTGATTTTCTGGGCGTGGTCCCAGGGCGCCAACCTCATCTCCGCTCCCATCAACGCGGTCTATCCGCCGCTCACCGGCCTCTACGCCGGCGGCTGGATGATCCCGGCGGTGCTCGGCATGCTCATCATCCGCAAGCCCGGCGCGGCACTGTTCTGCGAAACCGTGGCCGCCACCGGTGAACTAATCATGGGATCCCAGTACGGCACCACGGTGCTGATTTCCGGCCTCCTGCAGGGCCTCGGTGCGGAACTCGTCTTCGCAGCGTTCCGGTACAAGAAGTTCAACCTGCCCGTTTCGCTGCTGGCCGGCGCGGGTGCGGGGCTGTTCTGCGGCCTGAACGATTCCTTCGCTCCGTGGGGCTGGAACATCGCCTACGCGGCCGGAGACAAGCTGGCCTACGTCATCTTCACCGCCATCTCGGGCGCCATCATCGCCGGTGCGCTGTCCTGGATCGCTACGCGCGGCCTCGCCAAGACCGGCGTGCTGAGCTCGTTCGCGTCCCGCAAGGCAGCCACGGAGCCCGTCTTCAACTGATGCCCGGACACCACGACGGCGGTGTCCGCCCCGCCGCGGTCACCGCCCGCGGCTGGGGCTGGCGCCACGCCGGCCGCACGAAACCCGCGGTCAACGCCCTTGACCTGGACATCCGCCCGGGGGAGCGGGTGCTGCTCCTGGGGCCTTCAGGCGCCGGCAAGTCCACCCTGCTCCACGCCCTCGCCGGCGTGCTCGGTGACACCACGGCGGGCAGCAGCACAGCGGACGACGGCGGTCCCTCCGGCAGCGACGACGCGGACGAAAGCGGCAGCCTCCTGATCGACGGCGAACCGCCGCGCGCCCAGCGAGGCCGCGCCGGGCTCATGCAGCAGGACCCCGAAACGCAGGTGGTCCTCTCCCGCCTCGGCGACGACGTCGCCTTCGGCGCCGAAAACCTCTCCGTGCCCCGCGACGCGATCTGGAGCCGCGTGCACGAGGCCCTGGACGACGTCGGGCTCGCGCACCTTCCGCTGGACCACCCGACGTCGGCCCTGTCCGGGGGACAGAAGCAGCGCCTCGCGCTGGCGGGCATCCTGGCGATGCGCCCCGGGCTCATCCTGCTGGACGAACCCACCGCCAACCTGGATCCGGCAGGCGTCCTGGAAGTCCGCGACGCAGTGGGCCGCTGCCTCGACAAGACCGGCGCGACGCTGGTGGTGGTGGAGCACAGGGTCGCGGTGTGGAAAGACCTCGTGGACCGGATCATCGTGCTGCAGCCGGGATCCGCCACGCAACCTGCCGTGCTGATCGACGGCGCCCCCGACCAGGTCCTGGTGCAGGCCCGCGAGATGCTGATCGCCGCCGGGGTCTGGGTGCCGGGGTACGTTCCGTCCACCCGGCGCCGGTTGCACGGCGGCTTCCCGGGCGGCGAGGGCCAGCCGGAACCCGTTTCCGGACAGTCTGACCTGGTGCCCGGCCAACTGGGCCGCGTGCCCGGCCAACTGCTCCTGGCGGCCGAGGGCGTGGGCGTCTCCCGGGAGCGTCCGCGGAGACCCGGCTTCAAGTCCGTTCCTCCGCTGCCCATCCAGCGGGACATCACGGCGCAGGTCCGCGCCGGTGAAGCCTTGACCATTACGGGGGCCAATGGCGCCGGTAAATCCACATTCGCGCTGACGCTCGCCGGCCTGATCCCTCCCGTCGAGGGCAAGGTGTCGGCCACCGTGGAGCTGAGCCGAGGAACGGGGATCGATCCCTACAGATGGCGGGCCGAGCAGCTGATCGCCAGGATCGGCACGGTCTTCCAGGAACCCGAGCACCAGTTCGTCACCGGCAGGGTCTTGGACGAGCTGCAGTTTGGCCCGCGGCACATGGGCCACGGGGAAGAGCGGGTGGACGAACTGCTCGAAAGGCTGCGCCTGACGGGTCTTGTGGACGCCAACCCGTACACGCTCTCGGGCGGGGAGAAGCGGCGGCTCTCGGTGGCCACCGTCCTGGCGGCCCATCCGCAGGTCCTGGTCCTCGACGAGCCGACGTTCGGCCAGGACGCCAACACCTGGGCGGAACTCGCCTCCTTCCTCTCCGAACTGCTCGATGCCGGAACCGCCGTAGTCTCCGTGACGCACGACCAGGAATTCACCCAGGTGCTGGGCGGCACCGAGCTCAAACTGGGCGCACCGGAACTCCGTGTGCCCGGCGTCGGGACACCGAAGGCGGCGACATCATGAGGGCCCCCCTGACGATCGCCGGGAACCGCGCCCTGCTGACGCGCGCCAACCCGCTGGCCAAACTCGTTGCCGTTTTCCTCATCACCCTGGTGCTCGCGCTGTCCATCGACTGGATGTCCGCCTCCGTCGCGCTGGCCTGCGAACTGCTGTTGTTCCCGCTGGCAGGGCTGACCTTCACGCTGCTCTGGCAGCGCGGCTGGCCACTGATCGTCGCGGCCGCCGTCGGCGGCTGGAGCACCTCAATCCTCGCGCCGGACAGCGGAAGGATACTGCTCGACGTCGGCATCTGGTCCATGAGCGAAGGCTCCCTCGAGTTGGGGCTGGGTTTCCTGCTCCGAGGCCTGGCGATTGCGCTGCCGGCGGTGCTGCTCATGAGCTGTACCGACCCCACCGACCTCGCCGATGCGCTGGCGCAGAAGGCCCGCCTGCCGCACCGCTTCGTCCTGGGGACGCTGGCTGCCATGCGGCTCGTGGGACTGATGGCGGAGGAGTGGCAGACCATCGGAATGGCCCGGCGAGCCCGCGGCGTGGGATCCCGCGGCACCCCGTGGCAGCGGCTGCACGCCACCCTGGGACAAAGTTTCGGGCTGCTGGTCCAGGCCATCCGCCGCGCGACCCGTCTCGCCGTCACTATGGAAGCGCGCGGCTTCGGCGGCGCTGACAGGACCTGGGCCCGCGAATCAACCTACAGCCGCCTGGACATCTGGGTGCTGCTCGGGGGAATGGCAATCGCGGCCGGCGCCGTGGTGGCCGCGGTATGGGCCGGCACGTGGAACATGGTGTGGCTGGAGGGGCCGTAGGGCTTCTGTCCCCGCTCCTCGCCGTTTTGTGGCGTTCCTAGATGCAGGAGTGGTTGTAGTCGAAGCCCTTCGAGACGAACTGGGTGAGCGTGACTTGACCGCCGGAGGTCAGCGGGGGAAGGGAGCAGTTGATCTTGGCTCCCTCCGCGGTGTGGGCACCGGCCAGCCAGCTGGGCAGGCTGTAGAGGCTGCTGCCTTCGCTGACGGCGCCGACGATCTGCCACCACTGCAGGCTGGCGGAGTAGATGCCCACGTCCGCGCCGATGCTGTGGAAGAAGTCCGTCATGCCTTCGAGAACTGCTCTGTTGGCGTTCTTGTCGCCGGACCACGTGTTTTCGGTCTCCACGTCGAGCCACCACAGGTAGTCCTCCGGGTCCGCGACGGTGCGGAGATACGCGTCGTCGAATGCCTTGGCATAGCCGTACATGTAGGCGCAGGCGGCGTCTTCCGCTCCAGTGCATGTGCCATGGGGGTTGGTCACGCTCTTGCCGCCGTAGTCGTTGCTGTTCGGCCACCAGGATCCAGCGTGGCCGGGGTTGGCGGTGTTGACGTACAGGGCGACCGAAGGCTGGGCAGTCCCCCCCAGCGCGGTCTCAGCCCACTCCAGTTGCTCGTGCAGGCAGGGATTGGTGGTGTTGGCCAGCCCGTTGTTGACGCCGACGATGGCGAAGGCGGTGATTTCAGGGAGCGCCGTGTTGCATTGCGGCCAGGACACGTCGTTGCCCAGCAGCGTTGTGCTGCCGCCCGGAGGGGCACTCGGCTTCGCCTGCGTGGTCGGGGCAGGGGGTGGAGCCGACACTGAGGAGGTGGGGCCGGGAGTCGCCGCAGGAGACGGGCCGGCAATTGGGGACGGCCCGGTGGAGGAAGGGGACGGCCGGGTCACGGAGGACTGGGGGGCCGGCGGCGAGCCGTCATCCAGGCGGGGGCCGGGAACGAATCCCACTGCGGTCGCAACCACGAAGGACAGCAGGGCGGTGGCCTTTTGCCTGGTCGGGCGCTTATTGCCGAGCACCCCGGAACTGAAAATGGACACGGCGGCCTCCCATTCCTCACTTTTGGCCGCAACCGCTAGCTGCTAGCTTGCTCCCGCGTCGTTTCCCGGTCAAGGCCCTCGCGCGAGCCGGGCAGAGTGTTGGGCAGGGCGGGCGCCAACAACCGGGCTGGCCGGAGGACCGGCACCGCCGCCACTGAGCGCGAGGGCTGAAATTTATCGCATGAGCCGGGTATGGTGCGGCCTTTACTGCCCGAAAGCCGTCCCTTCTTCGCCGAAATACCTCATTTGTGATATTTTTAGGTATGACTCAAGAGACTGCTGAACAGGTTGGCATGATGCTCCGCGACGCCCGCGGGCAGAAAGGCTGGACCCAGGAACAGCTCGCGGCCGAACTCGGAACCAGCCAAAGTGCGGTGGCCAGAATGGAGCAGGGCAAGCAGAATCTGAGCCTCAAAATGATCCAGCGCCTGGAGGCGATATTCGGCCAGAGCATCGTCCAGCTCGGCAAATCCCAGATGACCCACCTCCGCGTGGAAGGCGGCCGGACACTCTCCGGCTCCGTTGACGTGAATACCAGCAAGAATGCCGGCGTCGCGCTTCTTTGCGCCAGCCTAATCAACCGTGGCACCACCACGCTACGCCGCCTGGCCCGCATCGAGGAAGTCAACAGGATCGTGGAGGTGCTCACCAGCATCGGCGTCGAGTGCACCTGGCTCAACGACAACGATCTCCGCCTCCGCCGGCCCGCAGACCTGGACCTGGAGTCCATGGACGTCGAGGCCGCGCGCCGCACACGCAGCGTAATCATGCTGCTGGGCCCGCTGCTGGACGAGGCCGATGAATACCGGCTGCCTTATGCGGGCGGCTGCGACCTGGGCACCCGGACCGTGGAGCCGCACATGCAGGCGCTGCGCCAGTTCGGACTCTCGGTGGAGGCCACCGCGGGCTTCTACACGGTGCAGGCACCTGCCTCCGACGGCCTCGACCGCTCCTTCGTTCTGACCGAACGCGGCGACACCGTCACCGAAAACGCCATCATGGCGGCGGCCCACCGCTGCGGCACCACGGTCATCCGCAACGCGAGCCCCAACTACATGGTGCAGGACCTCTGCTTCTACTTGCAGCGGCTGGGTGTGACGATCGACGGCGTAGGCACCACTACCCTGAAGATCACCGGACTGCCGTCCATCGACGTCGACATCGAATACTTCCCTTCAGAGGACCCGATCGAGGCAATGAGCCTCATCACCGCCGGCATCGTCACCGACTCTGAGGTGACCATCCGCCGCGTGCCCATCGAATTCATGGAGATCGAGCTGGCCACGCTGGAGCAGATGGGCCAGCAACTGGAGGTGTCCGGCGAGTACATGGCCCGCAACGGGCGCACGCGGCTGGTGGACGTGACCACCAAGCCCTCGGAGCTGCGCGCGCCGGAGGACAAGATCCATCCGATGCCGTTCCCCGGCTTGAACATCGACAACCTGCCGTTTTTCGCGGTTATCGCAGCCAACGCCGAGGGCCAGACCATGATCCACGACTGGGTCTACGAGAACCGGGCCATCTACCTCACCGAGCTGAACAAGCTCGGGGCACGCGTGCAGCTGCTGGATCCGCACCGGATCTACGTGAACGGCCCCACCCGGTGGCGCGCCGCGGAGGTGGGCTGCCCGCCGGCCCTGCGCCCGGCCGCCTGCATCCTGCTGGCCATGCTCGCGGCCCGGGGTGTATCCGAGCTGCGCAACATCTACGTCATCGAGCGCGGCTATGAGGACCTGGCCGAGCGCCTTAATACCATCGGCGCCAGCATCGAGTACTTCCAGGACTGAAACCCAGGGCCAACACAGCGCGAACTGGCAGTTAACGCCCTCAAACGAGGAATTTGAGGGCATCACCTGCCAGTTCGCGCTTCGTCATGTCCGGGACGTTTTCGCCGGTCTGACGGACAATGTACGCATGCGGACGTTTGGGGTCGAGGAAGAGCTGCTGATTGTGGATCCGAAGACCGGGGAGCCACTGGCACTCGCCGATGCGCTGCTGGCTGGCCGGAAGCTGGCCGCCGATGATGCTCCGGACAAGCCGCGTCTATTTGAGCAGCACGGGGAAACCGAGTTCGACGACAGCGGGATGGGCCTGAGCTTTGAGCTCAAGCTTGAGCAGATCGAGACCCAGACGCGCCCGTGCCTGGACCACGTGGAACTCCTCCGCCAGATCCGGGCCGGCCGGGCCATGGCGGATGAGGCAGCCCGCAAACAGGGCGCCCGAGTCGCCGCGCTGGCTACGTCGCCGCTCGCCCTTGCCAGCCACACCACACCGGATCCGCGGTACGCCCGCATGCTCGAACGGTTCGGCCTGACCGCCCAGGAGCAGCTGACCTGCGGATTCCACGTCCACACCTATATCGAATCCCAAGAGGAAGGCGTGGGAATCCTGGACCGGATCCGGGACAAAATGGCGGTGCTGACGGCGCTCAGCGCCAACTCGCCCTTCTGGAACGGGCTGGAAACCGGTTTTGCGAGCTACCGGACCCAAGCCTGGAACCGGTGGCCGACGGCCGGGCCGTCGGGCATTTTCGGCAGCCTTCCTGCCTACCGCCGGGTGGTGATCCGGCTGCTGGAGACCGGCGTCATGCTGGACGAAGGCATGATGTATTTCGACGCCCGGCTGTCCCGCAACCATCCCACGGTGGAGGTCAGGGTTGCCGACGTCTGCCTCCACGCAGAGGATGCCGCGCTCATCGCTGTGCTGGTCCGGGCACTCGTGGAATCGGCGGGGCGGGAGTGGCGCGAAGGCGTCGAGCCCGCGCCTGTCCCCACAGTGCTGTTGCGGATGGCGTCCTGGCAGGCGAGCAATTTCGGCGTCCGCGGCGACCTGCTGGACTTTGGCAGCTTCCGCCCGGCGCCGGCCGCGGACGTCGTGGCCTCCCTGGTGGACTACCTTGAACCTGTACTGGCCGAGCAGGGAGAACTCGAGTTCGTGCGAAACGGCATCGCTACCATCCTTGAACGCGGCACCGGGGCTGAGGAGCAGCGCAGCGTGCGGCAGACGGTGCTTGCAAAAGCAGCGCCCGACGACGGCGGTCTGGGTGCCGTCGTTGCCCACGCCGTGCGTGCCACCACCCGGGGAACATCTGGCAACTCCGCTCCCCGCACCGAACCCGCGCCCGAGCTGCTCCGCGTCCGCCAGCCCTGATCCTCCCCTCCGTCATGGTCCCGCCGCCCGGGCGGCGGGCCGCCGGTGTTTCCGATGGTCATTTTTCCGTAAACCGCAGGAAATATCGGTTGGCTACGCTGGAACTGCAGGAACCATTGGGGGGAGGCGCGAATCATGCGTGTAGGTGTCATCCGGGCTTTGACGACGTCAGACCGGCGTCTGCTCAATTCACATGGAAAGCTGCTGCAGGAATCCTTCGGCTTCGATGTGACGTCGCGTTGCATCCAGGGCCAGCCGTCCGGTGTCTTCAACGAGGAGTCCCTGCGGGCGGCGGTCCCGAAGGTTGTGGATTTGGCCCTCGAGATGGCCGGCGACGTTGACGCCCTTATCGTCAGCTGCGCTGCGGATCCCGGCTTGGCCGAAGTGCGCTCCGTGGTGGGCATCCCCGTGATCGGGGCAGGGTCCGCGGCCGCTGCGGCCGCACTCTCGTTCGGTGGGCGGGTGGGCGTGCTGGGGCTCAGGCAGTCGGTGCCGGGTCCGATTTCCGCGGCCCTCGGCGACCGCATGCTGCTGATCGACGGTCCTGAGAGTGTGGAGACGCCCGAGGGGTTCCTGATGCCGACAGGCATTTTTGATTCTCTTTCCGCGGCCCACATGCTGGTTGATGCAGGGGCGGATGTCATCGTCGAGGCAAGCACCGGGCTGACCAGCATCGGCATGGCAGATGTGCTGCGGCGCAGGCTGGGCATACCGGTGGTGGACCCCGTCATGGCAGCTGGCTCCATGCTCATCTCAGCCGTGGCGGCACGGGAACTGCACGCGGCCTGAGGCACGGCTGAGCGGCCTGCTGGATGGCCCGCCTATGCGGCTGGCTTTGCGGCTGGCTTTGCGGCCGGAGCCCGGACCTCGGCGCCGGCTCCGGCGGAGGAGCCCCGGCGGGCGATCCGCCAGCGGCTCAGCATGGCCATCATCCGTACGGACAGCGCCCAATACGCCACGCCGGCGGCCAGCGAGGCAGCAACAGACAAGGCCGGACTGACCGGGGCAAGCGGCGGATAGACTAGCCAGTGGACCAGATATGCGTAGAGTGAGGCGCTGGCCAGCACGACGGTCAGCCGGCGCAGGCCCCTTGGCACCGGGATGCTCCGCAGCCAGACCAGGAGCAAAATGCCGGCGAGTAGCGTCCCCTCGCGGGTCGCATTCTCGAAGAAACCGGGGACGGTCAGGACTGCAAGGGCAGACACCGCGCACCGCTGGCCCAGGTTCCGGGTCCGCGCGATGGCCCAGCCCAGGCCGAAGAGCCACAGCGCAGGCGCAGTGTTCGGAATACCGGGATCGACAAGCTCAAAGCGCGTGAGCAGTCCGGCGCCGGTCAGCGCCAGGGGGAAGAGCAGCGGAAACCTCCGTTCGGCCCGGCTTGCCCAGGGAATGGCCAGCAGGGCTGTCATCGCCACCAGGATGTACACCAGTATCTCGATGAACCAGAAATGCCACTGGGTGGTCACTGCCTCCGGGCCGATGACGGCGTTGAGCAGCAGAATGTTGGCGAGGCTGTAGCGGTCTGTGACGAGGTAGGCGACCGCGATGAAGGCCATGCTCGGAACCACCACCCTGGCAAGGCTGGTGAGCTGCCTCCGCAAACGGGGCAGGCGGTCGCCGGAAACCTGAAACCGGGCAAAGTTATAGCCCGCCACCGCCATAAGCACGTGCGCCATGCCTTGCCAGCTGAAGAGGCCGACGTGCGTGCCGACGATGCACACAATCGCGACGGCCCTGAGGACGATGCCGGTTTCGAGCGGCGCGAAGAACCGCCGGATGTTCCGTCCCGCCGCACGGCCCGCAGCGCTGGGCGGACGGGGCTCCAGATCGTGGACCGGCGTGACATGCCAGTCCGCGGGAAGGTGGCCCAGCGCCTGCTCGAGCCTCACGGACGCCGCCACGTAGGAAAGCGAATCTCCGCCGAGGCTTACGAACGTGTCGTCGTCGCCGATCTCGGAACATTCCAGCGTCTCGGCGAAGATCGTCCTGACGTTGCCCGGGTCGTTTATTGCCGCCGCCGACGTCGGGTCCGGCACCTCTATCTTCCGGAGGGCCAGGACCGCGGGATAGTCCAGCTTGCCGGTACCCAGCCGGGGGAGGTGTTCGACGGCGTGCACGTCCAGCGCTGTCCGCGGCAGCCCCAGCCCCTGCGCGAGTACTTTGCCCAGTAACCGGGTGTCGTGGTCGCCTTCGACGGCGACCACGAGTCCTTCGTCCGTTCCTGCGCTGGCGGCCTGGACTCCGAGGTCGGCCAGGATTCTCTCGACCTGGCCCAGATCCACGCGCAGCCCCACGATCTTCACGAACCTGCTGCGCCTGCCCACCACCTCGTACACTCCGGCGGGGTGCTTCCGAGCCAGGTCCCCGGTCCGCAGTTCACTGACGGTCCGGCCCGCCGCCAGGTCACCGGGGCTTTCTGCGTAGCCCAGCATGACGTTTGGTCCGGTGTACACCAGCTCGCCGTCCGCCAGCCCGGGGACAGGGTCGATCCGGAAATCACCGCCGGGCACCGGGATGCCTATCGCGCCGGGGACGGTGGCTGCCAGTTCCGGCGGCAGGTACGCCATCCGGGCCGTAGCCTCCGTCTGGCCGTACATGACGAACAGGTCCCAGCCGTTCCGGCGTCCTACTTCGGCGTAGCTGCGCACCTTGTCTGGGGCGAGGCGGCCGCCGGCCTGCGTGACGTAGCGCAGGCCAGGCAGCGCCATGTCGGCGAAACCGACCCGTTCCAGGAGTTCAAACGTGTACGGAACCGCCGCGAAGGAGGTTGCGCCCCGGCGGCGGAACAGATCCCAAAAGCAGGGGTCAACCACTGACAAGTCGGTGAGGACGAGCCCGGCGCCCCGGAGCAGATGGCTGTTGATCACCGACAGCCCGTAGCAGTACGACATCGGAAGTGTGGTCATCGCCCGGTCCCCGGAGCCTATGCGGAGATATTCGGCGATGGACTCGGCGTTGGCTTGCAAGTTCTGGTGGGAGAGCCGCACGAGCTTGGGTGAGCCGGTGGAGCCCGACGTGCTGAGCAGCAGGGCGAGATCGGAGTGCAGCTCGTGCCGCGTGCCCGGCCGGCGCTCCTCCATGACAGTGCCTCCGTCGCCGGGCCGCAGGACGACGTCGGGATCGTAGGCCGCCACGAGCGACTCGAGGGATGCGGGCTTGTCTTCAGGCAGAAGGATAAGAGGGTGGCCGGCCACGAGGGCGGCCAGGTAGGCCACGAGCGAGTCAAGGTCGTTAGCGGCCGACAGGGCCACCAGCCGGCGGCTTGGCCCGAGTCGGCGGGCCATTGCGGCGACGCGTTCCGCCAGCTCCCGGTATGTCAGGGTTCCATGGGCGGAGAGGATGGCGGGGTTGTCTCCAAAGTTTGCCAGTTCCGCGGCAAAGGACACCCGCGCGAAATCAAGCTGAGTGGTCATTCGGTGATCTTATTAGCTGAGCCTTACCTAATTAAATCCAATTACTGTTGTGACAAGTGCCATACTCGGACCGTGACCACGTCGTACACGTTTCGCTCTGAAGTATGGCTCTACCCCGGGGAAGCGGGCTGGCACTTCGTCACGCTGCCCGTGGACGTGGCGGAGGAGATCCGTGAGGCGACGGCCCTGCTCCGCAGGGGGTTCGGCTCGGTCAGGGTGACCGCCGACGTCGGTGGCCAGACGTGGCAGACCTCCCTCTTCCCCGACACGCAGACCGGGTCCTACCTGCTCCCCGTGAAGAAGGCCGTGCGAACCGCGGCACGCATCAGCGCCGGGGACGAGGTGGAGGTCCGACTCACTGTCGAGGATGCCTGACGAGGCCGCGTGACGCCGCCTGCGGGATACGCGTGACCACGCCTGCACCGGCTCGGGAGCGGAAACAACCCCCAAACCGGATGGGCTTATGGCCGGCACGCCGGCCCGCTCCAAGGTTTTCCAAGGTTTTTCAAGACGGCACCGGCGCACGATGGGGCAATTCACCCACCAGAGAAACGGCGCCAAAAGATGAAAAAATCCCGCTGGCTTAGCCAACTGCTCGCCTTGCCCATCGTCGCCTGCATCATCGCCGCGGGCGGCCTCGTGGTCGGCGCCAGCGGGGCCCAGGCGGCCAGCGTGGGCACGCCGAGCATCGCCTACTCCGGCGTACTCAACCCGCCGACGGCGGACAAACCGCAGAGCAAACTGTGGTGGAACGACGGTTCCTGGTGGGCAAACATGTGGAAGACCGGCAGCGGTTGGAGCATCTACAGGCTGGACCGGGGGACAGATACGTGGGTGGACACCGGAGTGCGCAGCGACAGCCGGGCCAGCACATCCTCGGACACCTTGTGGGACGGCACGCACCTGTACATCGCCTCCAACGTGGTGACCGCAGGTGCCTCAGCCGCCGGACAGCCGGCCCGCCTTTACAGGTACAGCTACTCCAACGGGACCTACACGCGCAGCACCGGGTTTCCCACCACCATCTCGAACAACAGCAGTGAGTCGCTTACCATCGCCAAGGATTCCACGGGTGCAGTCTGGGCCAGCTGGACCCAGGTCTCCGGCACAACCAGCACGGTTTATGTCAACAACTCCGCCCCCGGCGGGACGAGCTGGGGGGCGCCGTTCGTGGTTCCCGGGGCGGCGGATCCAAGGCCGACGCCCGATGACCTGTCCGCCATCGTCGCGTTCGACGGTGATGAAATCGGGATCATGTGGACCGACCAGGCGACTGGAACCGCATGGTGGGCCACCCACGACGACGGCGAAAGCGCGAGGGCGGCGTCATCATGGCAGGTGAAGGAAGCCATCAAAGGCAACAAGAAGGTCGATGACCACCTGAACATCAAGGCGCTGCAGGCTGACCCTTCCGGCCGCGTCTATGCGGCAGTGAAAACCAGCCTCAACGACGGTTCGAACGATCCGAACCTGGCCCAGCTGGTGCTGGTTGTGTTCAAGCCCGCCACAGGATCCTTCAGCCAGACGACCATCGCCAGGACCGGGGACTGCGTCTCCCGTCCGCAGATCATGCTCGACACCGCCAACAACCTGATCCGCGCCTTTCACACCGCACCCTCCACCTCGGTCAGCGGCTGCCCGTTCTCCGGCGTCGCCGGCAGCATCTACGAAAAAACCGCATCGATGGACAACCCCATCTTCGGGGCCGGCCGGGGCACGCCGGTCATCGAAGATGGAGCGTCTGCCAACATGAACGACGTGACCAGCACCAAGCAGAGCGTGAACGCCGCCACCGGGATCGTCGTGATGGCCAGCAACAACGTCACCAAGCGCTACTGGTTCTCCGACCGCAGCCTCGGCTCCGGGAATCCGGATCCGGCTGCCCCGACAGCATCCTTCACCGCCACGCCGACCTCGGGCACGGTTCCCCTGACAGTGAGCTTCACCGATACGTCCGTGGGGTTGCCGACGTCTTGGGCCTGGAATTTCGGTGACGGCAGTACCTCAACCACGCGGAACCCGTCACACACCTACAGTGCATCCGGCACCTATACGGCACGGCTGACGGCCACGAACGCGGCAGGCTCGTCGTCGACCACCAGGACGATCACGGTCAACCCGTCCGGCGGTACCAGCCCGGGGATCTCCGTCCGCAGCTCAACCACGGCCAACGCCACAACGGCAACCAGCACGGTCGCCCTGGCCGCGCCGGAAGGCCGAACGGCCGGGGATGTCCTGGTCGCCTCGTTTACCACCGACCTGAACCCCACGGTGGCCGTGCCGGCCGGCTGGACCGCCATCGTAAACGGGCTGGGCATCAACAGCACCACCACATCCGGCGCACGAGTGTTCGCCTACTACCGCGTCGTGGGGTCGGCGGATCCGGCAACCTACACCTGGACGGTGAGCAAGGCCGTGAAGTGGGGCGGCGGCATTACAGCCTACGACGGCGTCAGCAATACAACGCCCCTGGACAGCGCGGTGGCCACGGCGGTCAACGCGACGTACACCGCCACGAGCATCACGGTCCCCAGCGTCACGACCTCCAGGAACGGTGCCCGGTTGATTGGCGGCGTCGGCTTCGACACTGCAACGCCGGGTGCGACTGCGCCCACTGGGTGGACGGAGCGGTGGGAGGCCGCCAACGGCCAGATCGCCGAGCAGGCGGACCGGGCGCAGGCTACGGCGGGCGCCAGCGGCACCGCGACCTGGACGTTCAGCGCGGCCAAGGCGGCCGGAGCGTGGCGGACTGCCCTGAGGCCGGCAGCCTGACCACGGGACCGGACCATGGGACCGGACCGGGACAGCCCAACCGGCAGTCCTTCCAACCCCAAGACCTCAGATCTGCTTGAGCGCCTGCTCCAGGTCGCCGATCAGGTCCTCGGGATCCTCCAGGCCCACGGACAGCCGCACCACGCCGTCGCTGAGCCCGATGGCTGCGCGGCCTTCCGGCCCCATGGCCCGATGCGTGGTGGTGGCAGGGTGGGTGATGAGGGTCTTGGCGTCCCCGAGGTTGTTGGAGATGTCGATGATCTTCAGGGCGTCCAGCAACGCAAAGGCGGCCTCCTTGGCCGACTGGCCAGCCGTCGTCGCGAGTTCCAGTGTGAGCACGGTGCCGCCGGCCTTCATCTGCTTGGCGGCAAGCTCGTACTGCGGGTGGGACTTCAGCAGCGGGTACTTGACCCAGCTGATGGCCGGCTGGTCCTGAAGCCATTCGGCGAGGCGCAGCGCGGTGGCCGATGAGTGATTCACCCGCAGCGCCATGGTTTCCAGTCCCTTGGTAAGCACCCAGGCGTTGAACGCGGACAGGTTAGGCCCGGTGTGGCGCATCAGCTGCTTGACCGGGCCGTCGATGAATTCCTTGGTGCCCAGGATGGCGCCGCCCAACACGCGGCCCTGGCCGTCGATGTGCTTTGTGCCCGAGTAGACGATCACGTCGGCGCCGAGGTCGCCGCACCGCTGCAGCAGGGGAGTGGCGAACACGTTATCGACGACGACGGTCGCACCGGCCGCGTGGGCGAGGTCACTGACGGCGGCGATGTCCACAATCTCCTGCATGGGATTGGACGGCGACTCGAAAAAGACAGCAGTGGTGGGCACCGAGAGGGCCGTACGCCACTGCTCAAGGTCCGGCCCGTCCACGAAGACCGTCTCCACGCCCCAGCGCGGCAGGATTTCGTTCAGGATCACGAAGCAGGAGCCGAAGAGCGAGCGGGCGGCCACCACGCGGTCCCCGGCCGCCAGCAGGGCGCCCAGGGCGGTGAACACGGCGGACATGCCCGACGCCGCGGCGAAGCATGCTTCCGTGCCTTCGAGCAGGCGGAGGCGCTCCTGGAAGGTGGCCACGGACGGGTTGCCGTAGCGGGAGTAGACGAAGCGTTCGTCCTCACCGGTGAAGGCGCGCTCGGCAGCGGCCGCGGACTCGTAGACGAAGCCGGAGTTCAGGAAGATCGGCTCGGTGGTCTCCTGGAAATTGGTGCGGTCCAGCCCGCCGCGGACGGCTTGGGTTTCGGGACTCCAGCCGGCGGCATCTTGATTGAAGGTCACTTAGTTCTTTCCCAGGTTTGTCGGCAGACCGCGGTTTTTCCAGCCGTTGACGGTGCGCTCACCGTACCGGTCGGGCTCTCCCTCGAAGCCTTCGAGGACGTTGTAAGAGGTGAAGCCGGCCTGGGTCGCGGCGATGGCGGCAGCAATGGAGCGCTGGCCTGAGCGGCACAGGAAGACGAGCTCCGTGCCGTCGTCCTCCGGAGCCTGCTCCTTGAGCTGGTCGATGAAGGCCCGGTTGGGGATGCCGCCTGGGAAGGTCCACTGGATGAACAGCGGGTCATTCTCGGTGGCCTTGGTGTCGGGGATGCCGATGTGTGCCCATTCGCCCTCGGTGCGGACGTCCACCAGGACGGCGCCCTCCTCCAGCTTGGTCCACGCTTCGTGCGGGGTGAGGTCTCCGGCGTAGCTCATGCGTGCCCCTCGAAGGCTTCGGCGTCGAGGTTCTCGTCCGAGTCCAGCCGGTCCACGGCGGTGGCCACGGCGGCATCAGCTGTTGCGACGGCGAGGGGCAGGACAACGGCCTGCGCCACGATCACGTCCCTGCCGTTGAACGCGGCTGCCGGGTTGCCGTGCAGCACATACCCTTCGGCCAGCGCATCCGAAATGCGTTCGCAGAAGGCACGGTTGTCCGGTCCGGTGATCAGGCGGTAGGCCAGTTTTTCCTCAGGTTTGTCCTGCGGGGCCGGCAGGGTGGCACCGGCGGGCGCGTCCGTCATGACGGATCTCCTTCTCTCACGCTTGCAGCTCGAGTGGTCGATTGCCGAGTATTCACCTGAGGCACCCCGCCGCGAAAGGGAGGGTTGCCGACCGGCCAGTCAGGGCTTGGCGCCGGTTCTCATTACTCCTCAAAAAAGTAACACCGACGACGCCCGCGCGCACCGCCGCCGTCGTCATGTTCCGTAACGCTGGAGGCCTGCAGCGTCGGTTGCAAAGATCACGACCGGGTGCATAATGACGGGAGATGAACCACCGTAACGCCGGATGAAACCAGGCACCAGTGAACGAATCGAATGCCAATAGAGTCGGCCCCATGCTGCACTTTGGGTGGTTTGTGGGCCACGGGTTCGGGGTCCAGGGCTGGGGTACACCCGGTTACGGGATCGGCTACGACTGGAAGAAACCCGGGCTCTACCAGCACGCCGTGCGCGAGTTCGAGCGGGCCGGACTGGACCTGTTCATCATCGAGGACTCCCTCACCGTCCCGGACACCTATGGTGGAAGCGCCGAAGTCTCGCTGGCGCAGGCCTCCTTCGCGCCCAAGCACGATCCGCTGGCCCTTGTCCCGTACCTGCTCTCCGCCACGGAGCACCTCGGCATCGTCCCCACCGTCAGCGCCTCCTTCTATCCGCCGTTCACGGCGGCCCGGCTGCTGGCCACGCTGCAGCACTTCTCCAACGGCCAGCTCGGCTGGAACGTGGTGACCTCCGGCAGCGACCTCGCCGCCCAGAACTACGGGCTGGACCAGCAAATCGAGCACGATCTCCGCTATGAGAAGGCGGAGGAATTCGTCGACGTGGTGCGGAAGCTCTGGCGCAGCTGGGACCGGGACGCCATCGTGGAGGACGCCGGGGCCGGCGTCTTCGCCGACCACACCAAGGTGCGGCCCATCCACCACGAGGGTGAATTCTTCCGGGTCCGCGGCCCGCTGAACACGGCTCCCCTGCCGGAGGAGCCGGTGCTGGTGCAGGCCGGGGCATCGCCGCGCGGCAAGGCCTTCGCGGGAGGCAACGCGGATGTTGCCATTGCGCTGGCCCGCGGCTCCGACGGCATGAAGGCCTACCGCGACTCCATCCGGGCCGAAGCCGCCAAGGCGGGCAGGAACCCCGACGACGTCAAGGTGCTGTTCGTCCTCAAGCCCACTGTGGTGGGCTCCAAAGCCGAGGCGGAGGAGCTGCGGGCTGCACGGCGGGAGCTGACGCAGCGGGACGTGGACAGCCAGCTTAATTCGATCTCATATCTGTCCGTCATCGACTTCAAGCAGTTCGACCTGGACGAGCCGTTGCCGGAACTGAGCACCAACAGCAACCAAGGCACGCTGGAACACTTCTCCAAGGCTGCCCCGCCGGGCTCGACGCTGCGCGAGATCCTGCGGGCCCGCAGCGGCGGGGCAGGGGACAGCATCATCGGCACGGCGGAGGAAATCGCCGACCACCTCGAGGAAACAGGCGCCGCTGTGGGCGGGGACGGCTTCCTCTTCTCCGGCTTCGTGGACCCGGCCACCGTGCACGGCGTGCTGGACAAACTGGCACCCGTGCTACGGCGCCGCGGACTGCTGCGGACAAGCTACGGCGACGGCGGCCTCCGCCGGAACCTGCTGGACTTCTAGTGCCATGGCCGGGACACGGGGGCCGGACAGCCTGCTGCCGGATGCAAAACGTGCCACCTTCCTGATCGGCACGGCACACCTTATGGCCGCCGACGTGGCGCGGGTCGCCTCCGATCCCACGGTCGAAGTCGTCCTGAGCGCTGACGCAATGGAGCTGATGGGCCTCTCCAGGGATGTGGTCCAGTCGGCCATCGACTCCGGCCACCGGGTCTACGGGCTAAACACCCTGCTGGGCTCCGGGCGGGACACGGCGGTGGTGGAAGAATCCATCCTCGACTATCAGGTGCAGGTGGTCCGCTACCACCACAGCGGCATCGGCGCCCTGCTCGCTCCGGAGGAAATCCGGGCCGTGATCCTCGCGAGGCTGATCGGCTTCACCCGCGGCGGCTCCGGCGTCCGCCCTGAAGCAGCCCGGTTCTATGCAGAACTGCTCAACCGGGGAGTGCTTCCCGCCATCCCCCGCGACGGTTCCGTCGGTTCCTCAGACCTGACGCAGCTGGCAGCGGTGGCCGCCGTCGCCATCGGTGAAGGACAGGCACTGGCACCCGACGGGAGCATCATTCCCGGCGCGGCGGCGCTCGCCGCGGCAGGCCTTGACCCGCTCGTGCTGGCCGCGGGCGAGGCCCTGGCGCTGGTCAGTGCCAACTCATACTCGATCGGCGCAGGCACCCTGGCGCTGGCCCGGCTGATGCATCTGGCCGACCTCGCGGACACCGCTCTCGCACTGTCGCTGGAGGCCACCGGACGGTACGACGGCGGGGGGAACCTCAGCCCGTTTTCGCCGGCCGTGCAGGCGGCCAAGGCGGTGGACGGCCAGCGGATCTCGGCCGCGAACGTCCGGCGTCTGGTGCGCGGCGGCTGGTTGGAGGACCCGCGGCGCGAGGTGTCGGTGCAGGACGCCCTGTCCTTCCGCGCTGCGCCGCAGACGCACGGCGCGTTCCGCGCCCAGGTCACTGCCCTGGCCAGCGCCCTGGAAGTGGAGCTGAACGGCCGCGGCGACAACCCGCTGACGGAGCTGGCCACCGGCCGGATGGTATCCGGCGGCAACTTCCAGCCCATGCAGCTGGCCCTCGCCTTCGAGGCACTGCGGCTGGGGCTGGCCCACGTGGGCATCAGCAGCGAGCGGCGCATCGCCAAGCTCTACCCGCCCCAGCGGCTCATCCGGCAGCTGAACCTGGAGGCAGCCCGTAGCGGCACCCCGCTGGCTTCCGAGGAGCTGCCGGGCCTCCTCTGGTATTCGGCAGCAGGCCTGTTGGCTGAGCTGAAATTCCTGGCGGCGCCGGCAACGTTGGGGGCACCGACGCTCTCCGCCGACGTGGAGGACCACTCCACGCTGGCGCCCCTCGCGCTCCAGCAGCTGCAGCAATCGGTGGAGGCCGCCTCAAAGCTGCTCACCATTGAATCGCTGACGGCCGCCTACCTGCTGTCGGAAGCGCAGGCCGCGGAGGTCGGTGGAAGGGAATCCGCGGCGGAGGCGCGGCCGCTCGGCGAGGGGACCGGCGCCGTCGTCGACCGTCTTTTCCGGCTCCTGTCCGAGCAGTTGCTGGCATCAGCTCTGGTGGAGCGGGGACGCGCGGCACTGCGGGACCTGCTGCCCGGGCTGGCGGAACTCCGGCTGCCGCCGGGGGAGATGGACGAAACAGGAGGCGAAGCATGAGCACGGTGACAGGCAGGCCCGAACCGCGGCAGGCGGCGGCCGTGGTGGACCTCGGGGCCGACGCCGGTGCCGTCCTGGCCCGCGTCGGCCACACGCCGCTCGTTCCCTTGGAAGCGCTCAGCCAGGGCCTGGGCAGCACCGTATTCGTCAAGCTGGAATCGGAAAACCCCGGCGGCTCCATCAAGGACCGCACGGCGCTGAGCATGGTGCGCGCGGCGGAACGCAGCGGGGAGCTGCGGCCCGGCGGCACGATCGTGGAGAGCACCTCCGGGAACACGGGCATCGGGCTGGCGCTGATCGGGGCGCTCACCGGGCATCCCGTGGTGGTGGTGACCGGTGATTCCATTTCCTCCGAAAAGCTGGAGGCGCTGAGGCGGTACGGGGCACAGGTGGTGTTCACGGACTGGAGCGCGCCGTCGGATTCCCCTGCGAATGCCAGGGCGGTGGCAGCCCGCATCACGCAGGAAATTCCGGGCGCGTGGCGGCCCCTTCAGTTCGACAATCCGGCCAACCCGATGGCCCACTACGAGGGGACCGCCCCCGAAATCTGGGAGCAGACGGCGGGGAGGATCACGCACTTCGTGGCGGGGGTCGGCACCGGCGGGACGATCACCGGGAACGGGCGGTACTTCAAGGAAAAGTCAGCCGGGCACGTCGAGGTGATCGGCGCCGATCCGTACGGCTCGGTGTACAGCGGAGGGCATCCGGGCCAGATTCTGGTGGACGGTGTGGGCAACTCCTGGCCCAAACCGGACTGGCCGAAGGTCTTTGACCCCGGCTTGCTGGACCGGTTCCTCCGGATCCCGAACGACGAGGTGTACACCACCGCCCATCGGCTGCTCAACGAGGAGGGGCTGTCCCTCGGCCCGTCGTCGGGGCTGACGGTGGCGGCAGCCCTCCGCGTGGCACGGGCCGCCCCGCGCGGGTCCGTGGTGGTGGCCATCGCCCCGGACACCGGACGCAACTACCTGAGCAAGGCCTTCAACCCCGAGTGGTTGGCGGACAACCACATCCGCCTGGCCGCGGACCTGGCGGAGGACTAGGTCAGCTGGCGCGCTTCTCCGGTCAGGAAGAAGCCTTCCGGTCAGAAAGCGGGGCCGCTCGCCGCGGTTTCGCTTTCGGACCGGATCCAGGAGTTCCAATCGAGCGGATGCACGGACGGCCGGCCCAACAAGTACCCTTGGGCCGCAGTCAGCCCAAGCTCTGTCACCGCGCTCAGTTCCGCTACCGTTTCAATACCTTCCGCCGTGAGTTCCGCACCGATGTAGTGTGCGAGCTCCGCCATGGCGGCGCCCCGGAGCCGTTGTCCTTCGGAACGGTCGATGTTCTCGATGAAGCGGCGGTCCAGCTTGATGACATCGGGGCTCAGCTCAAGAATCTGGTCCATAGACGTGAAGCCAGCGCCGGCGCCGTCGACTGCAATCCGGAGCCCCCGCCTGCGCAGCGGCGCCAGGGCCGCGCCCAGAGTCGGATACTGGTCAGGGGCCACCTGGCCTGTGAGCTCGATGATGATCCGGTCCATCGGAAGCTGCGAGTGCTCCAGCAATCCGTGAATGCGCGCATCCAGGCAGGTGGCGGGCGTGAGGTTCAGGGCGATGAAGAGGGGCTCGGGCACGGAATGTGCCGCCGTGAGTGCCCGGAGGAGGGCTGCGATTTCGAGGTCGGCTCCCAGGCCCACCGCTTCCGCCTCGTTGAACCAGTGGTCGGCGCTGGCGCCGTCGTCGCTCACGAAGCGCGTCAGGGCCTCGACGCCGATGACCTGCCCGTCCGGAAGCTGCCGGACCGGCTGGAAGGCTGTCATCAGCATCTTGTCACCGAGGACAGCCTCGATCTTGTTCCTGCTGCGTCTGGTGAAAGGAACCGGCGCGGGCACTTCCGCTGCTTGGGCCGGCTCGACGGTCAAGGGTACGGCACCTTCGTTATTGACGAGTGCCGTCGTCACTTTGAGGTGCTCAAGGAGTGCGAGCTCGGGATGGTCCGGATGCGCTGCGACCAGGTCGCGGAGCCTCTTCCGGGCCCTGTCGCTGGCAGGATCGGACTCCGCCAGCAGCACGTCAATAATTTCCTGGGCTTGCCAGCGCACAGTTACTTCGCCCACATCCCCTGGCAACGCTGCCTGGGCCCCCAAGCCCTCGGGTAGTGAGTTTGTCAATGCGGGAACGGAGGATTCATCCCTGGACATCGGCTATTCCTTTATGGCTCCTGGTTCCGGCTGAGCCCGGAACCCCGGACTGACCTGCCCATCCCCTCGGATGAGGCGGTCAGACCGTTCTAGAAGAGTACAACGGCTGCATCCGAATTGTCTGTTTTTTTCGGAACCCACCTTTCAGGTACCAGTTTTCGCGGATCCCGGCAGCAGCTTTGACTGAAGGTTTGCCGTGGCCGGGCCCTGGATAACGGTGCCGTCCGTGGCGAACCGGGACCCGTGGCAGGGGCAGTCCCAGGTAGCGTCCTCCGCGTTGAATCCCACGGTGCAGCCGAGGTGCGTGCAGACGGCGGAGACAGCCTGCAGCTTCCCGTCGGGGTGGGCGTAGACAGCCACTGGCTCCCCGCCCGCGTCAACAACCGTCCCTTCACCCGGAGCCGGAAGCCCGGGAGCCGGCTTTCCCGCTTCCTGCGGCTTGGTTTCCTGCAGCAAGGCGGGGATCTCCGCTCGCGGCGGCGTGGGCCTGTTGCTGTCGAACACCGCCGCCCACGGGTTGCGCCTTCCGCTGAGGGTGTCGGCGAGGATCAGCGCGGCGGCGGTGCCGTTCGTCAGGCCCCACTTGCGGAGTCCTGTGATCACATGGACGTGTTTGCCGCCGGACGACATGCGCCCGACGTAGGGCAGCCCGTCCACGGTCATGATGTCCTGCGTGGACCAGCGGAACTCGGCATTCCCGGCGCCGAGGCGGTCCCGGGAGAACGCCGCCAGCCGGGCATACCGTTCGGCGGAGTCGCCGCCGTCGGTCACCCGGTGTCCTTCTCCTCCGGTGAGTACATAGCTGGTGCCCTCCACGTCGATGGTCAGGATGGACCGCAGTGGCTCGTCCGCGCTGATGAAGGTGGCGTCCATGGTTGGCAGCTGTGCGCGGGAAGCCACGATGTAGGAGCGGTGCGGGTAACACCGTGTCTCGAATGACCCTTCGTCCCCGAACGGGACATTTGTGGCGACGATGATGTCGTGCGCGCGGACGGCTCCCCCTTCGGTGTCAACCACGCCCGGTGCTCCGTCCCGGAGGCCCGAAACGCGGCTTTCCTCGAACACGAAGCTGCCGTCCCCGTCCACGGCCGCCGCCAGTCCCTGCAGGTATTTCAGCGCGTGCAGCCGCGCCTGGCCATCGAAGCGAACGGCCGCCCGCACGGGAAAAGGCAAGGGCACGTCAGTCGTGAAAGAGGAGGGAAGTCCGAGTCGTGCCGCCAGCTCCGCTTCGGTACGGACCAGGTCCGCGGCGTCCTGCGATTCCGCGTACGTGTAGTTGGGCACTCTCCGGAAGCTGCAGTCGATGTTCTCCTCGGACACGGTGCGTGCGATGTGTTCGAGGGCGGCCTGGTTGGCCTCGCCGTAGCTGCGGGCCGTGGAGGCGCCGTGGCGCTCTGCCAGTTCGGCGTAGGCGAGCCGGTGCAGGGACGTGACCTTCCCGGTGGTGTGACCCGTGACTCCGGTGCCCACGCGGGCTGCCTCCAGGACAGCCACCGTCAGGCCTCCCCGTTTGAGGGCCAGTGCCGCCGTCAGTCCGGCGATGCCGCCGCCGATCACCGCGACGTCCACCTCGACGTCCGCGGCCAGGGACGGATAACCGGTCTGCCCGGCGGTGGCCAGCCACAGGGAGATGGGCCTGCCCCCGATGTGCTCAGTCATGGTGCAGCCGTTCGCCGGTCCGGCGGGCGGGCGCGGGACGCTCACGTAAAGGACATGTCCGGTTCATTGCCGCTGTCATCTTGGACCCACGCAGTGAAGTCCGCCAGTGACATGAAGCAGTAGTAGTCGCAGTACCGCAGGTTCTTTTTTTCTGCCTTGCTCATGCCGGTTATTCGTCACCCGCACCGCGTTGGATGGCAGGCAGCCATGCAACGGCGAATCCGGTCGTTCCAGGGTCCAGTCCATGTGCGCCCCTCCTGAGGCAGACCATACCCCTATCGCGTCACTGAAGAAACGGCCATGCAGCTACCGGATCCACACACCGCTACAGGATCCTGCTCAGTTACTCGATCCCGGCGAACAGCTCTGCCAGCTCAGCCGTCAGCTGCTTCCGAAGCGCGGGCGTGCCGATCTCTTTCCCGTCGATGTGGTTTACCGGCGCGAGCAGCCGGATGCTGGAAATCAGCCACACGGCGTCGGCGTCGAACAGGTCCTGGGGTTCCAGCGGGCCGTAACCCAGTTCCCAGCCGGCAGCCTTGGCGGCGGCGAACAGCGCACCCTGGGACGTGCCCGGAAGGATGCCGCTGTCCAGCTGGGGCGTGATGAGCCGCTTAACCGTTGCGCCGCCGTCGGACTCTTCGACCTGCGCCAGCAGGACGGTCGACGTCGGCCCCTCCAGCACGCGGCCGTCGGAGGACGTGAAGATGACGTCGTCGGCGCCCTGTTTGTGGGCGTGGCGCAGGGCGGCCATGTTGACCGCGTAGGAGAGGGTCTTGGCGCCGAGCAGGAGCCAGGGGGCGCGCTCGGCGGCGTCGCTGTCGTAGCCGCGGTCCAGCAGGATGACGTCGATGCCCGCTTCGCGCTGGCGCCGGCCTGCCGCCCCGACGGGGGAGACCTGGACCCAGCAGGTGGGCCCCGGGGCGCCCTCGACGCCCCTCGTCACCAGGAGCTTGACCACGGCCTCGTCCTCTTCGCGTGAGGCAGCCGGGTTATCGGAACGGAAGGCGGCAACGCCCGTTTCGATGGCGCGCCGCCAGGTGTCCTGGTCCGGTATGTCCAGGTCGAGTGCCCGGGCAGAGTCGGCCAGCCGGTCCAGGTGCGCCTGGACCTTCCGGGTCCGGCCGGCCACGGCAAGCATGGACTCGAATACGCCATCGCCCCGGGTGGCGCCCAAATCGGTGGCCATCAGCTGGGGCTGGGTGGGGTCGGCGATCCGACCGAATTCATAGTCCGGGTCGAGGAACACCAGCACGGTGGCGGAAGCAGGAGAAGTCATGCCTCAAGCTTAGTGCGGCCGGTCCCGGATAGGCTGTGCTGGAGCGTCCCTTCCGGAATGGCTCCGAGGGCAAGAAATAACGGGGGTTTCACCAGTGTTGTGGCCATTTCCGCTCTCCGGAACCCTGCCGGCCTGGCTGGTTTTCGTGCTCAGCGCGGCGGACTTCATCATCAGGGTGCTCGCCCTGGGCATCATCCCCGGCAACCGCCGGCCCACCACGGCCATGGCGTGGCTGCTGGGCATCTTCTTCGTACCCGCCCTGGGCCTGATCCTTTTCCTGCTGTTCGGCAACTTCCGGCTGTCCCGGCGGCGCGTGGAGCAGCAGCAGCAGGTCAGCGAAAGGGTGCGTGCCCGCACGTCCGTGCTGTCCGACGTCGGAAGTGAATATCCCGGCCCCGAATGGGTCAAGTCCGCGGCCGAACTCAACCGCCGCCTGGGCTCGATTCCGATGGTGGACGGCAACTCCGTGGAGCTCATCCCGGGCTACCCGGACTCCATCCGGGCGATGACCGAGGACGTCCGGAACGCCAAACGGTTCATCAACGCCGAGTTCTACATCATGAGCACGGACCACGTGACGGACGAGCTGTTCACGGCGCTGGAGGAGGCCGCCGACCGCGGCGTCGAGGTCCGCGTGCTGTTCGACCACATCGGAACGCTCCGGATCAAGGGCTATGCCAGGCTCCTTAAACGCCTCAAAGCCAGCCGAATCCAGTGGCGGCGGATGCTTCCGCTCCTGCCCATCCACGGCCAGTGGCGCCGGCCGGACCTCCGGAACCACCGCAAGATCATGGTGATCGACGGCGAGGTGGCGTTCACCGGGTCGCAGAACCTGATCGAGCCGTCCTACAACAACCCGCGGCACCGGAAGGTGGGGCGTGAGTGGGTGGAGCTGATGGCGCGGCTGCGCGGCCCCATAGTCCCCACCCTCAACGTGGTCTTCGCCACAGACTGGCTCAGCGAAACCGACGAATCGCTCGAGGCCCAGCTCGAGGAGCAGCTAGAACTGCCCGATGAAACCGCCCCCGGCAATGTCACGGCGCAGGTGGTGCCCAGCGGCCCCGGCTTCAGCACCGAGAACAACCTCCGGCTGTTCAATACACTCATCTACTCCGCCCAGCACCGGATTTCCATCTGCAGCCCGTACTTCGTGCCGGACGATTCACTGCTCTATGCGATCACCACGGCGGCGCAGCGGGGCGTCGACGTCGAGCTCTTCGTCTCCGAAAAGGGCGACCAGTTCCTGGTCCACCACGCCCAGCAGTCCTACTACCAGGCGCTGCTGGAAGCCGGCGTGCGGATCTACCTGTACAAGGCGCCGTTCGTCCTGCATGCCAAGCACTTCACCATCGACGACGAGGTGGCCGTCCTCGGCTCCAGCAACATGGACATGCGCTCCTTCTCCCTGAACATGGAGGTGTCGGTGATGTTGCTCGGCAGCCAGACTGTGAACAACATGCGCGAGGTGGAGGACACCTACCGGGACATCTCCCACGAGCTCAGGCTGGAGGACTGGATGCGGCGGCCCCTCGCGGCGAGATATGTGGACAACGTGGCGCGCCTCACGGCCACGGTCCAGTAGCCCCAGCCAGCGCGAACGGGCAGCTAATGCCCTCAAACGTCGAATTTGCGGGCGTTAGCTGCCAGTTCGGGCCGGGAATTCCGAGCCCAGGGTGGACAGCACGCCGAACGCCTTGGTGCGGATCTCCTCGTATTCCTCCTGGGGCGCTGAATCGGCCGTGATGGCGCCGCCCACGCCGAGACTCAGCGTCGCCGTCGGGCCGCCCCCTGCGCCGTCTCCGGCTGCGCTGTCCCCCGCTGCACGGGCCCCCGCAGTGCTGTCCGCATCCGCCGTCTGGACAACGAGCGTACGGATCGCGACTGCCAGATCCGTGGCACCGTTGAGCGAGAAGTACCCGATCGCGCCCGAATAGACCCCCCGGGGCGCTTCCTCGAGCCGGTCCAGGATGGCCATGGTGCTGATCTTCGGCGCCCCGGTCATGGAGCCGGCAGGGAAACACGCCGCCACGGCTTCGGCCCGCGGCGAACCGGGCAGGAGCTGGGCGTCGATGGTGCTCACGAGCTGGTGGACAGTGGCGTAGCTTTCGATCTCGCACAGCCGGCTGACCGTGACCGATCCGGGCTCCGCAAAGTGGCTGAGGTCGTTACGGAGCAGATCGACAATCATGATGTTCTCGGCCCGGTCCTTCAGGGAGGTGGCCAGATCGTGCCGCAGCTCCGCATCCGCTTCCGGGTCGGCGCCACGGGGGCGGGTGCCCTTGATCGGCTCGGCGCGCATGCCGCCGTCGGAGGTGATCCGCAGGAACCGCTCAGGGGACGTGCTGGCAACCGTGAGGCCGCCGAACCGCAGAAAGCTTGCGAAAGGCGCCGGATTCCTCTTCCGCAGCGCCAGGTATGTAGGCCACAGGTCCAGCCCGTCCGCGGGCACCTCCGCGGTGAGGGACGTGGTGAGGCACACCTCGTAAGAGTTTCCCTCGGCGATCTCATTCTGGGCGGCGGCGATCTTGCGCTTGTAGCTGAGCTCCGTATCGCGGCTCGTGAACACCGGGGACGGGAACGGCACGACGGCGCCGCTGCCGCCGGCTTGGGGGGCCGCGGCACCGCCGGCTTCGGCTGCCCCTGCCACGGCGTGCCGGGCGTCGGCAAGCCAGTCCGGAGCGTCGGGGGCGTCGATGGCCAGCAGCCAGGCCGTACCTTCGGCGTGGTCCAGGACCACCGCCCGCCCGGCGAAGATCAGGGCAGCGTCCGGAGTGTCGGAGGGGACGTCCGAGCCGCCGGTTTCACGCTTGAGCTCATACCCCATGTAGCCCAGCCAGCCCAGCGTGAAATCGCACGCATAGCCCTCGGGACCACGGACCGCCTTTTGCCCCCACGCCGTCTCCAGCCAGCGGAAGAAAGGCCCGGGGACTTCGGCAGTGGCGCATCCCGCGGTGATCCGGTTGGTCCCGGAATGGTGCCGCACGGACTGGCCGAAGGTGCCGCCGTCGTCCGCCAGAATGCTGAAGCGGCTGCGTTCCGCGGCGGCCGCAGCCTCCCGGTCATGTCCGCTGTGCCTGCCCTGCGGCCGGGGCGGGACAAGCGAGGAATCCAGCCAGACGGCATTCGCGGAGGTCCCGAACAGCTGCTCGAACAGGGCCGCGGGATCCGGGCGGGCCTCGATCCGCTCGGCCAGCAACCGCAGGCCGCGGCGCGCGGAGAGCTCGGGAACCAGCACGGTGGCTAGGCCCGGGAGGTAGGTGAGCGCCTGCAGCACGTCCGCCGGCGCGGTGCCATCGGCGCGGTTGCGGACCCGGACATCCGCGTGGCCGCGCACATCGTCCCAGGCGAGGAGCTCCGCTTCCTGGGCGGCCCACTGGTTCCAGTAGGGTTCATAAGTCTGGCCGTCACGCTCCAGCGCGCGGGCGCGGCGTTCGTCCTCCGGCGCGTCGGCCCAGATGACGGCGTCCAGCAGGGGCCGGGCGGCGGCCGCGGCGGCCCCCACACCTTCGACGATAACAATCTCCGCGGGCAGCGTGACCCGGACATCGCCGTCATAATGCTTTTCCCAGTCCCAGCTCACCCACGTGGCCGGCTCTCCCCGGCGCAGCGGCGACAGCACGGTGCTGACGTAGCGCTCGATGCCGGCAGCGAGCCCGTTCCAGCCGGGGTAGATGTCCTCAAGATGGAAGAGCGCCACCTTGTGGTGGGTCCTCAGCCGGGCCGCGAGTTCAATGGCCAGCGTGGTTTTGCCTGCGCCCGACCGCCCGTCGATGGCGATGATCACAGGTACGGGGGTCATGAAATAGAGCGTACCTGCTGGCTGTTCCGAAGCTTTAGCCGGGCATCTTCATCTGGGATTTCTTCCGCGATCGCCGACCGGACGAAGTCGACGATGCCGGGTACGGCTGCCTGGATCTGGTCCCAGACACTCGCGAAGTCGCTGTGGTCCCCGTACCAGGGGTCCTCGATGCCCTGGTCGAGCGGGTCCTGCGACGCCAGCGCGGGATCGAAACTGCGGAGCATCCGGATCCTGGCCCTGGTTTCACTGTCGGGGGCAGACGCCCGGAGCCAGCCGTAGTGGTCCACGTCCAGGGCCAGGATCAGGTGGCGCTCCGTGTACCACTCCGGCTGCCATTCCCGTGCGACGTGCCGGTCGGAGGCCAGGTTGTGGGCGGTCAGCTTACGCGCAGCGCGGGCGTCTATGGGCCGTCCCGCCTCGTAGGAGGTGGTTCCGGCGGAATCCACCACGACGAAGTCGGCAAGCCCCGCCGCTGCGAAGGCTTCCGCCAGCATCAGCTCCGCCATCGGGGACCGGCAGATGTTGCCGGTGCAAACCGCGATGATCCGGTAGGGGCTCGACTTTGAGGACATGTTGCTAAGCATGTCGGACGCTAACACCGCTTGGCTAGTAAGCGGTCTTATTGTTCTTAACATTTCGCCGGTCTTTCGCTGGAAGCGGTCTATTAGTGGATCAGGGCGAGCAGGATGCCCACCGCTACAAACAGGATGCCGAAGACCCTGTTCAGGATGGTCTGTCCACGGGCATTGTGGGTGAAGCGCTGGAACGACTTCGCCGCCGCGGCGAAGAAGAACCACATAACCAGGATGTCGATAACCACCACGGTGGCGGTGAGAACCAGATACTGCGGTAACAGCGGGTGTTCGGGCCGGATGAACTGCGGCATGAACGCCAGGAAGAACACGATGGCCTTGGGATTGAGCAGGTTCACCCAAAGGCCCCGCCGGAACATGGACCATGCCGGCTCGTTCCGGAGTGCGGCCGCCTTCTCCTGGTCCAGGTCCGGCTTGTGCAGGAACTGCCGGATGCCCAGATAGACGAGGTAGGCGGCGCCGGCATAACGGATGACGTTGAAAGCGACGGGCGAACCCGCCACCAGGACGCCGACGCCGAGTGCCACGATGACCACATGGGCGATCAGGGCCGCCTGCTGCCCGAGGATTCCCCAGATGGACCGCCGGAACCCCGAAGTCAGCGAGTTGCTCATAGTGTTGATGGCGCCCGCGCCGGGAGTGAAACTGATGAGGACGCCGGCACCCGCGAGGGCCAGCCATAGGGAGAACTGCACCAATCAAGTTTAGTGCCGGGATGGGTGCTGCACACACAGCAGGCCCCGGCGCGCTCATTTGCCAAAAAGGGCCGCTGCGCAGACCTGCAGGCGGCCATTTTTGGCTAACGGATGAGGTGACCCGCAGCAGAGCCTCCGGACATGCGCAGATCGGCCCGCACAATGCCCGGCCCGCACAATGCCCGGCTCGCTCGCACACGTCAGGCGCGGGCTATGACCTCGCCGTTCGGGATCAGGAACCAGCCGTCCTCGGTGGAACCCCAGCGGTGCCAGCCGGCGGAGATGCGCGTCAGGTCGGCCTCCTGCGCGAAGCCATATTCGAGGGCCTGCTCAGCGAAGGCCGAGTGCAGCACCCGCTCGCCCCACACGCGTGCCTGCCAGCGCCGTTGCTGTCCCGTGGCGTAGAGCCAGTTGCTGCTTGTGGGTGCCACGTCGGTGAAGCCGGCGGCCTGGGCCCAGGACACCAGGCGGCGCCCGGCGTCGGGTTCGGCCCCGTTCCGGCGGGCGATCCGCTGGTAGAGGTCCATCCACTCATCGAGTTCAGGAATGGCGGGATACCAGCTCATGCCGTGGAAATCTGCGTCGCGGACGGCCACGATGCCGCCGGGTTTGGCGACCCTCCGCATCTCCCGCAGGGCCTCCACCGGATCGGTCAGATGCTGGAGCACCTGGTGCGCGTGGACGACGTCGAAGGTATCGTCCTCAAAGTCGAGATCGTAGATGTTTCCGGCCACAAACTCGACGTTTTCCACGCCCCGGTCGCTGGCGAGCTCCTTGGCATGGGTGATCACGTCAGGGGAACGGTCCAGGCCGGTCACCCTTCCTGGGGCCACGAGCACGGCAAAGTCACACGTGATGCTTCCCGGCCCGCATCCCACATCCAGCACATTGACCCCCGGTGTGAGGTGGGGAATCACGAATGCCGCGGAGTTCTCCGCTGTCCGCGACGCGTGGGCCCGGACCACCGACTCGTGATGGCCGTGGGTGTATACGTCGTCTGGTTGCTGCGCACTCATAGGAAAACGCTACTCCTCCTTCGTCGATCTTCGGGGCCGTCAGTTTCGAAGTCTTCGGGCAGTACGGCGCAGACACGTTTTCCGCACGTGACGAACTCTTCCGGCATCACGTGGACTTGCTGGCCGGCGTTGCCGGATTGAATGACCGCGGCACCCTGTTGCCGCCTGCCCCGGCTGAGTAGACTGCCCGTGCGTCCGGCCGGGCGCGGCCCAATCCTCTGAAGGAGTGATCAAGCGATGACCGAAGACAGCGAGCCGAGCACCACGGGAAAGGCCCACTCCAGCTCCAGGAACCCGGCACTCGAAGGCGACAGCGGACAGTACGTCGAAGGCGACTACGGTGACGCCGGCACGGTGGCCGACGTACCTGCCGACGAGAAAGAGGGTGAATACCGCGAAGGCGACTACGGCGACGCCGGAGCCACGCAGGAGCGCGGTCCGGCCGATGATCTGAAGGATGAGCTCATCGAGGGCCAGGTCAATGCTCCTAAGAACAACGACGGCGGCCCTTCCTCCGGCGGTTAGGCGCCACGCCGAGGCAGTCCAGCCTCAGGTTCACGCAGGGCGAAACGCGGCCCGGCTGCCGCCATGGCCCCCGGCTTTCCGCCAGCTTCCGCGGATGGCCGGGGGCTATTCTCATGCTCGAGCACCCCTTGGCGGGCAAAGTTGAGCGGATCTGACTCAACTTTGGATTGACTTAAAGGTCGGGCTGAGTAAAGTTGAGTGTAGATCGCTCAAGGAGTGGGCGAGCCTGGATCCCGAGAAGCCCGATGGGCCGTCAAAGGCCGATCAGTGAAGGCGGATTCCGGCCATCCAGTTTCCAAGGAAAGAAGGAAGCAACACATGTCACGTGCAGTAGGTATCGACCTCGGAACCACCAACTCCGTCGTCTCCGTTCTCGAAGGTGGCGAGCCCACCGTTATTGCCAACGCCGAGGGCGGCCGCACCACGCCGTCCGTCGTTGCGTTCTCCAAGTCCGGCGAGGTCCTGGTCGGCGAGATCGCCAAGCGCCAGGCCGTCAACAACATTGAGCGCACCATCTCCTCCGTCAAGCGCCACATGGGCACCGACTGGAAGCACGAGATTGACGGCAAGCAGTACACGGCGCAGGAGATTTCCGCCCGCGTGCTGATGAAGCTGAAGAACGACGCCGAGTCCTACCTCGGCGAGAAGGTCACCGACGCTGTGATCACCGTTCCGGCCTACTTCAACGACGCCGAGCGCCAGGCCACCAAGGAAGCAGGCGAAATCGCCGGCCTGAACGTCCTGCGCATCGTCAACGAGCCCACGGCGGCGGCCCTGGCCTATGGCCTGGACAAGGGCAAGGAAGACGAACTCATCCTGGTCTTCGACCTCGGCGGCGGAACCTTCGACGTTTCCCTCCTTGAGGTTGGCAAGGACGAAGATGAATTCTCAACCATCCAGGTGCGCGCCACGGCCGGCGACAACCGCCTCGGCGGCGACGACTGGGACAACCGTGTCGTGGACTACCTGTTGAAGCAGCTCAAGGTCAAGGGCATCGATCTCTCCAAGGACAAGATCGCCCTGCAGCGCCTCCGCGAAGCTGCCGAGCAGGCCAAGAAGGAACTCTCCTCCTCCACCAGCACCAACGTGTCACTGCAGTACCTGTCCGTCACCCCGGACGGCCCCGTCCACTTGGACGAGCAGCTGACGCGCGCCAAGTTCCAGGACCTCACCAAGGACCTGCTGGACCGGACCAAGAAGCCGTTCCACGATGTCATTACCGAAGCCGGGATCAAACTGTCCGACATCGACCACATCGTGCTCGTGGGCGGTTCCACCCGTATGCCCGCCGTTTACGAACTGGTCAAGGAACTCGCCGGCGGCAAGGAGCCCAACAAGGGCGTCAACCCGGACGAGGTCGTGGCCGTCGGTGCAGCCCTGCAGGCAGGTGTGCTGAAGGGTGAGCGCAAGGACGTCCTCCTGATCGACGTCACCCCGCTGTCCCTGGGCATCGAAACCAAGGGCGGTGTCATGACGCACCTGATTGAGCGCAACACGGCCATCCCCACCAAGCGGTCCGAAACCTTCACCACGGCGGATGACAACCAGCCGTCCGTGGCCATCCAGGTGTTCCAGGGCGAACGCGAATTCACCCGCGACAACAAGCCGCTGGGCACGTTCGAACTGACCGGCATCGCTCCGGCCCCGCGCGGCGTCCCGCAGATCGAGGTCACCTTCGACATCGATGCCAACGGCATTGTGCACGTCTCCGCGAAGGACAAGGGCACCGGCAAGGAACAGTCCATGACCATCACCGGCGGCACCGCGCTCTCCAAGGAAGACATCGAGCGCATGGTCCGCGACGCCGAGGAGCACGCAGCCGAGGACAAGGCACGCCGCGAGGCGACCGACACCCGCAACACCGCGGAGCAGCTCGCCTACTCCGTGGACAAGCTGATCGCGGACAACAAGGACAAGCTGCCAGAAGAGGTCAAGACCGAGGTCCAGGCCGACGTCGACGCCCTCAAGAAGGCGCTCGAAGGCACCGACGACGCCGCCGTGAAGACCGCGTTTGAGAAGCTGCAGGCTTCCCAGACCAAGCTCGGCGAAGCCATTTACGCCCAGGCGGGATCGCCGAACGGTGAAACGGGTGCTGCCGGTGCCGAAGGCGCCGCTGCCGGCGGCAAGACGGGTTCTTCAGATGACGATATCGTCGACGCCGAGATCGTTGACGAAGAAGAGAAGAAGTAACCATGCCCCATCACGGTAACGAAGAGGAGCACAGCTCTTCCCGCGACCAGGGAAGCAAGCGCGACGAGCCGGTCATCCGGGACCACCGCAAGGTGGATCCGGTGACCGGGGAGGCCCGCCACCCTGCAGGTGAGAAGCACGCCGAACCGGCAGTGAACGCCTCGGCGGATTCCGACGGCGACGCCCTCGCCCAGGCTGAGGAGATCCTCAACCAGGTAGAGGTGCCGGCTGAGGAATCAGTGGCACAGGGAACCGAGGCGGCTGCTGCGGCGGAGCTGAAGAACGACCTGCTGCGCCTGCAGGCGGAGTACGTTAACTACCGCAAGCGCGTCGAACGCGACCGCGCCGTGGCAGGGGAGATGGCCGTCATCGGCGTCCTGAACTCCCTGCTTCCGGTGCTGGACGATGTGGACGCCGCCCGCCAGCACGGTGACCTTGCGGACGGCCCGTTCGCCGCGATTGCCGCCAAGCTGGAGAACGCGTTGAAGACGTACGGCCTGGTGCGCATCGATGAGACCGGTGTGGAGTTCGATCCGACGATCCACGAGGCCCTCATTCAGCAGCCCGGCGAGGACATCGAGGTTGACACCGTCAGCCAGGTGCTCCGTTCCGGCTACAAGTCAGGTGAGCGAGTTCTCCGCGCAGCACAGGTGATTGTCGCCGTACCGGCCTAGCATTACCCCTAACGAAATGGCAGTTCGCGGCAATGATTCGAAAGAACATTGGCGCGAACTGTCGTCTCGCTACACAGAGTTGAAAGGAAACGCCATTGGCTAGCCAGGACTGGGTGGACAAGGACTTCTACAAGATCCTTGGTATTGCCAAGGACGCTTCCGACGCTGACATCAAGAAGGCCTACCGGAAGCTCGCACGGCAGTACCACCCGGATACGAATTCAGGTGACGCTGCCTCGGAGAAGAGGTTCAAGGACATCTCCGAGGCGTATTCCGTGCTGTCGGACCCTGAGGAGCGCCAGCAGTATGACGCAATCCGGGCCATGGGCGGGGGAGCGCGCTTCGCGCCGCACGGTGCCGGGAGCACCGCCAACGGCGGTTTCGAGGACCTCTTCGGCGGGCTGTTCACCGGCGGGGGCGGACGCCATTCCGGTGGCTTCAGCACGGCCGGCGGCATCCCGCCTGAATTTGCCGACCTGTTCGGCGGCGGCTTCGGCGGTGCCGGCGGGCCTGCCGGTTACCAGCGGGCTCCGCAAAAGGGCGCCGACCGCACGGCGACCACCAGCATCTCCTTTGCCGGATCCATCCGCGGCACCACCATCGGCCTGCGCGAGCCGGACGGCGAAGTCATCGACGTCCGCGTTCCCGCCGGCATCAAGGACGGCCAGAAGGTCCGTGTCCGCGGCAAGGGCCAGTACGGTCCGGCGGGCAACGGCGACCTCATGGTGACGGTCAACGTCAAGCCGCACGACTTTTACACCCGTGACGGCGACAACCTCCGCATCCACGTGCCGGTGAGCTTCCCGGAAGCTGCTCTGGGCGCCGACATCGAGGTCCCCACGATCGACGGCGAGCATGTCCGGGTCCGCGTCCCCGCCGGAACGCCTTCCGGGCGCACCCTCCGGGTGAAAGGCCGCGGCGTCAAAACGTCCAAGGGCACGGGCGACCTGCTGGTGACGATCGACGTCGCCGTCCCGAAGAACCTGAGCAAGGAAGCCGAGGAGGCCGTCAAGGCGTTTGCCGCCGCCACCGCCGGCGCGGATGTCCGCGAGGGCCTGGCAGCCAGGGCCCGGCTTTAGAATCGGGCGTCAGCCGTGGATATCAACTTCGACCAGCCGATCTTCGTCATCTCGGTGGCGGCAGAGTTGGCAGACATGCATCCGCAGACCCTGCGGCAGTACGACCGGCTGGGCATCGTCAAGCCCAGCCGGGCGCCGGGGAAGTCCCGCCGGTACTCCCAGCGTGATGTGACCATGCTCCGCGAGGTGCAGCGACTCTCGCACGAGGGCGTTTCGCTCGAAGGCATCAAGCGCATCCTTGACCTGGAAAACCAGGTGGCGGCGCTGCAGCGACGCGTCAGCGAACTGACCGAGGAACTGGGCCGGCGCCGTGATTCGCTGGACTCCCGGATCTTTGCCGCCGGAGCGGCCGGCGACGTCGTCAGCCTGGCCCGTGGACAGCGCCCCCGGCCGCGCTCCCAGGCCGTGGTGGTCTGGCGGCCGCGCAGCGGGCAATAAACAGCGCAGCGGGCAGTAAACGGCGGCCCGCGGCACGGTTGCCTTCGCCTTAGCCGATGGTCCTGACCTCCAGCGACACGAGCGTCGCCTTGCCGTTCTCCGCGAAGACAGCCAGGGCACCATCCCGGGGATCCGGAAAGATCAGGTCGGTAATGGTGGCCTCGCCGTGCTGCGCGAACACCTCCACCGATGACCTGTCAACGATGATCTCCAGCGTGAGCACCCCGTCCCTCAGCCGCACCGGACAGGACTCCGCCGAGGCAAACAGCGGATGGAACCCGGTGTCGCCGGAGTGCCTGCGGTCCAGGACCAGTTCCCCGCTTGGTATGTCGTAGGCGAGCACCGTCCCGCGCGTGCGGCCATGCCCCGACCGCTCCTCTCCTTCCCCGGAGGCGGACCCCCGGAGGACAAACCCGATCCGACCCGCCGATCCGGGGCGGAACTGTGCCCGGATGATCTGGGCGCAACCGGGCGGAGCGTCCGGCAACTCCAGGCGGTCATCTGTAAGCTCCACATTGTCCAGCTGGAAAAGCGGCTCCTGCGGCGGCAGCGGGGGGAGGACAGGCCGCTGCACGAGGGTGGGTTTGCCCTCGATGGTCACTAGGCTGACGTCCCTGGCCAAGGTCATGGCCGAGCGCCACGGTGCAGTGGGGATCTGGTTGGCGTAGTCCCAGTTGTTCATCCACCCGATCATGACCCGACGGTTGTCCGGGACATTGCTAAACGAAACTGCGGCGTAGTAGTCCCGGCCCCAATCCATCCACTGATAGCGGCGAAGCGGATTTGCCTGGCCCTGGCTCCCCGTCCCTTCGTCATCCCCGGGCTCAGGGTCCAGGGCATCCGGACGGAAGCGGACGCCGTCGAACTCTCCAATGAAGTACTGGCCGCCCGATCCTCCGGCCACTGCGCCCGGGTTGATGTTTACCGTCAGAACCCACTTTGCCCTGGTCGGGTCGTTGTCCACCGGCAACGGGAAGAGGTCAGGGCATTCCCATTCACCACCGCTGGCGTGGGCGGGCCCGAACTCGCTGAGCAGCGTCCACTCCCGAAGATCGCCCGAGCCATAGAACACGACCATATTCTGACGCGCCTCCACAGCGGCCATCACCCAGTGGGAGCCGGCGGGTCCCGAATACCAAAAGACCTTCGGGTCCCGGAAGTCCGCCGAGTGCCGGGTCAAAACGGGGTTGCCGGCGTACTTGGTCCAGGTCATGCCGCGGTCCAGGCTGTAGGCCAGGGACTGGGCCTGGGTGCCGCGGTGAACGGAAGGTTCCTTGAAGGCGCTCGTGTAAACGGCCACCCACGGCGGGCATTCTGCGGATCCGAAACCGGAGGTGTTGAGGTGGTCCACCACGATGCTGCCCGAGAACACGTCCTCGCGGTCGTCGCAAGTGATCGCTATCGGGTGCTCGGTCCAGGCCAGCAGGTCGGTGGACGTGGCGTGGCCCCAGGACATGTTGCCCCACACATTGGCGTAGGGGTTGTTCTGGTAGAAGAGGTGGTAGGTGCCGTCGTCGTAGACGAGGCCGTTGGGATCGTTCAGCCATGTGTCGGCGGCCGTGTAGTGCAGGAGCGGCCGGTAGTCCGGGCCCTGGCCGGCGGCGCCGGGGGAGGGCAGCCTGGTGGTCTCGGTCATGGCAGTTCCGGGCATGCGGTAGCTGGGTATCTGTGCATCGAAGTGTTCCTTTGGTCTTGGAGGAAGGTCTTAAAGTTTTGGGGAGGCGACGGAATCCCGCACAACCAGTGGGCATTCCAGGACCGTGGCGTGGGCTGCGAACAGGCCCAGGTCGGTCTTGCCTTCAATGGCATCGATCAGGTTTTCCGTGGCCCACGCGCCCATCTCGTAGTGGGGCAAGGCCACGGTGGTGAGGGCAGGGTAGAGGTTCTCGGCGATGAGTTCCTGATTGTCGAAGCCGACCACCGAGAGTTCGTCCGGAATCCTGAGGCCCAGTTCGCCGGCGGCCCGGTACAGGCCCATGGCCATGCGGTCGTTGTAGCAGAAAACGGCCGTTGGCCGGTTCTCCGGCTGCAGCAGGCGCAGGGCTGCCTGGTAGCCACCGGGTACCTCGGAGTGTTCGGACTGGACCAGTTCGGGGTGGAACTTCAGGCTGGCATCCGACAGGATTTCCTTGAAGGCCCGTAGCCGGGAGTGCGTGGCGGGCACGTCGTCGGTGTTGTTGATCATTCCGATCCTGGTGTGGCCGGCGTCGATCAGGGTCTGGACCGCCGCGCGGGCGCCGCCCTCTTCGTCCGGTATCACCGAAACGATGCTCTGACCGACGTCCTCCGAGTCCACTAGTACGGCAGGAAGACCGGCCAGGTTCCTGGGTACCGTGAAGCGGCGGTGGTACATCGTGGCGTAGAGGACCCCGTCCACCTGGCGGTCCAACAACGCGGCCACATCGCTTTCGCGGGAAGCCTCCGACCCCGTGCTGGTGGAGTTGATGATCATGATGTTGTACCCGCGGGCCTTGGCTGTTTCCTCGGCACCCAGGATGATCCTGCCCGCGTGCGGCGTGGTGGCGATTTCCTCGCTGATGAACCCGATCATGCCCGAGCGCTGCGTCCGCAGAGCCTGAGCCAGGCGATTCGGGCCGTAGCCGAGCCGGTGGGCCGCTTCCTGGACCCGCTCGCGGGTTTCGGCCCCCACCCTGGCGTAGGCAACATCGTTGAGGACGTGGGAAACGGTGGTGACGGACACGCCTGCCGCGGCTGCTACGTCCTTGATTCCCACTGACTTGTTCATGTGCGTCTCCCACGTCCTTATGTTGATGCTGATTCTACGTTCGGGTTATTCGTCCCAGAGCCCGTGCTCCGGCCAGCGGCGCGGCGGGCCTGAGCGGGTCACTGGGCCACAAGTGCATGGGCCGCCTGGAAACCGACCGTGGGTGTGGCCCTAAAGGCATTAACAGCCCTGTCTGCGATAACTTGGGCGTCACTTCCGGAATCGAGGATCGTGTTCCGGGCTGATTCGGAATCGACCATGACGGCCGTAACGGCGAGGCCGTCCGAAGCCTCGGTCGTCAACAGAGCGTCCACCTGAGCCGAGAAGCAGGAGTCACTTGACTTGGACTGAACGTCCATCGCCACCACGTGGTTGTTGGAGACGAAGTTGCCAGCCCCCGCCGTCAGCCGGATGATGACAGGCGTGGCACCTGCCGGCCGGATGCTCTGTGAGTCGACGATCTGGGAGAAGTGGTTGCCGACGACAGAGTTGTTGCTGCCGCTGACACAGAGAAGCCCATGGAGGTCGTCCAGTCCGTTGTCGATTCCCAAGAAAGGCGTCCAGGGCTCATGGTCACGCAGGAAGTGATTCGTGGCCACGAGGTTCTCCGAACTGTTCGCCGCGAGAATCAGCATCCCGGGGTAGAACGAATGCAAACGGTTGTTGGTGACGCTTGAACGCGTGACGCCGTCCAGGTGGACGCTGCTCGCACCACGCGGGAAGACGTTGTTCGCGGTTATCAGGAGCCCGCCATGGTTCTGGGCGTAGATCGAGTGACCCTTGAAGCCTGCTCCGACCAGGTTGTCGGTGACTTTCGACGCCTGTCCCCACCCGCGCAGCTCGATGCAGCTTCCGCATTCAGCTATGAAGTTGTCGTGAACTGAAAGCGCGTCCGCGTTGTAGATAGTGAGAGCGTTCTCCAGATAGACGAACCCCATGCCGGTTACGCGGAATGAGTCGTTGGCGCTCGCCACATAGATACCGGTCTTGCCGTTGACGTAGGTGTTCTCCGGATGCATTCCCGAGCCATCCGGGTTAAAGTGCAACCCGTCGATGCAGAAGTTGGCGAACTCGACCGAGCTGATCCGCGGGCTCCCGGTTCGCTCAACGTAGAAGGCGGCTCCCTTGGATTCCTCCCCGTCTCCACCTTCGTCTCCATCGAGGGGAATGTCGACGAGAATGCGGCTCCCCCCGGGCCACAGCTCATGCAAGTCGGGCCATTCGTCTTCAGGAACGTTGAACCGGATGCTGGACGATGTAAAGCCGTGTCCCGAGCCATGGATCCTGAGGAAGCTGACGTCGATCACCACCTGCGTACGAAGGCGGTAGTCCCCGGGCGGAATGTAGATCACCGCGCCTGGCTTTCCTCCATTGTTCACATCGGTGACCGTCTGCCGGGCCTTGATGTCGGCGATGATGCTGTTGATCACTTCACCGACGTCCTCGGACGGATCGCCAACGGGCCACGTGGTCACGTCGTAGCAGTTGTTGCTGGACATAGGTTCTTCCCTTTGTGTTGTGGTTTCTCAGCCCTTGACGGCGCCGAGCGTCATGCCCGCGACGATCTTGCGCTGCAAGAGGAGCGTGAGAAGAATGACCGGGATTGAGTACACGGCGGCCAGGGCGGTCATGGATCCCCAGTCCAGCCCGAACTGGGTCTGGAAGTTTGCGATGACCACGGGCGTGGTCTGCGAACGGATGGCCGTCATGAGCAGGGCGAACAGGAACTCGTTCCAGGAGGCGAGGAAGGCGAAGATAGCGGTGACCGCCATGCCTCCTGACACCACAGGGATGACCACCCGCCACAGGGCCCCCAGCCGGCTGCAGCCGTCCACGGTCGCTGCCTCTTCCAGGTCCTGCGGCACGGCTTCGAAGAAGCTGGCCATGAGCCAGATGGACAGCGGCAGCGAAATGGTGGTGTGAGCGATCGCCAGGGCGATGGGCGTGTCGGCGAGGCCTGCTGAAGTCATCATGGAAGCCAGCGGGATGCCGATCGCAACCGGTGGAACCATCCTCGTTACGAGGGCCGCCATGATGAAAACCCTGCCGCTGGGCGTCTTGTACCGCGTGATGCCGTAAGCCGCCGGGACGGCGAGGACCAGCGACAGGACCGTGCTGATGACGGCGGTCTGTGCGCTGTTGATGAACGAGGCCAGCACGCCGCTCCGGCCGAGGGCGTTGGCGTAGTTCTCCAGCGTCCATTCCCGGGGAAGGATGGTGGGCGGCACCGCGATGGTGTCGATCGGGGTCTTGAAGGACGTGAACAGCAGGTACAGGAAGGGGAAGCCGTAGAGCACCATGGCCGCTGCCAGCAGGATCCACAGGAGGGTTCGGGTGCTTCGCTTTCCGGCCTCGAGGCCTTCGGCGTGGTGACGGCGGGGCCGGCGGTTGTTGCTGGCCGCCGTCGGAGCTGCCGGCTCAGCTGCGTTGCCCGGACCGGAAGGCACGACGCCGGTGTGCCGGGGGCGGTTGGCCACCTCACCAGCGGCCTTCCCGCCGGTTGTTCCTCCGGCGGTGTGTGTTTCGCCGATGCTCATCAGTTGTCCTTTCCTGGCCGCCAGATGGTTGCCACCGCGAAGAAGGCGACACCCAGCATGGCCAGCAGGTAGATCGTGCCCATGGCGCTGGCCAGTCCCGGATCGCCGAAGCGGATCATTGTCCGGTAGATCAGCAGGCTCATGGTTTCGGAGGCGGACTGGGGGCCGCCGTTGGTCTGGATAAGGATGGTGTCGAAGGCCCTGGCGGCATCGATTCCGCGCACCACGAGTGCCACGGCGATGACCGGTCGCAGCAGTGGGAGGATGATCCGGAACAGCAGCGTGTGGGCCTTGGCGCCGTCCAGCCGGGCCGCCTCGATCAGGTCGCCGGGGATGTTCTGGAGTCCGGCGAAGAGGACGAGGCACATGAAGGATGTGGTGAGCCAGATGTCCGGCACGGCCACCGAGTAGAGGACGATCCCGGGGTCGGAAAGCCAGCCGATCTGGTTCGGGTTCTGCAGGATGCCCGCCTGGTGCAGGAGGGTTCCGATCAGGCCGAAGTTGTCGATCATGAGGAACTTCCACAACAGGCCTGCGACGATCGGCGCGATCATCAGAGGGTAGAGGAACACGGTCCGCAGGATCTGGGACCGGCGTCCGAGCGTGGTGAACAGCAGGGCCATGCCGAGTCCCAGTGCAAATTCCAGGGTGACCACCACCAGGGTGTAGGCCAGCGTGCGCCATCCGGCGCCCGTGAAGGCCTCGGAGGCGAAGGCCCGGAAGTAGTTGTCCAGCCCGACGAAGTCCCGGGGTCCGCCGGCAATCGGCGAGATCTTGAAGAAGCTGTCCGCCACGAGGCGGAACAGGGGGAAGGCCACGAACACTGCCAGGAACAGGGCCGCCGGAGTCATGAGGTACAGGGCGAAGCGGCGATCGGAGATGCGCACGGTTTTCTCTTCCGCTGGTTGGGGCCACGGCCGGCACCTCTAGGCAGGTGCCGGCCGCGGAGTCTTACTTGAGGAGGTCCTGGATCTGCTTCTTCGCATCGGCCAGGAGGGCGGCGGAGTCGCCGCCGGCGACGGCCTTCTGCAGCATCGGAACCAGGACGGTGTCAACGATCTGCTGCCACTTGGCAGTTGCGGGCCGCGTGTCGGTGGCCTTCCCGTTGAGTGTTTCGATCAGCGGCTTGAAGCTCTCGTAGCCCGGCTTGTCCTGGTACTTCTCGAACGCCGAGATGCGGGACGCCAGGCCGAGGCTGGACTCGATTCCCATGCTGTTGTGGTCGTAGGCGCACTTGATGAACTTCTTGGCGTTGTCCGTGTTCTTGGTTGCCTTCGGGACGGACAGGTACCACGGTCCGGGAACGCCGGCCACACCTGCAGAGCCGCCGATCATGGCCGCGGCACCAACCTTGCCGGCCACCGGGGAGTCCGCGGGGATCTGGCGGTAGGCGTGGGCCCAGAATCGGGTCATGGCTGTCTTGCCCTGGTTGAACAGGTTTTGGGCCGCAGCCCAGTCCACCTGTGCCGCCCCTGGGGGAGCCGACTTCGTCATGCTGACGTAGAAGTCGAGGGCTTCCTTGTGGGCGGCGTTGTCCACGATCACGTTGTTGTTCTCGTCCAGGACCATGGCAGATCCGGCCTGCAGCACGTGGGCAAGCCATTCCGTTTCGACGCCGCCTTTGACGTCCGTGCCGTACATGCCGTCCTTGGTAAAGAACTCGGAAATGTCCTGGTACTGCTTCCAGGTGGTGGGGGCTGCCAGGGCGTAGCCGTACCGGGCCTGGAAATCGGCCTTGTTCTTGGCGTCCTCGAAGAGGTCCTTGCGGTAGAGAATGATCTCGGCGTTGGTCCAGGCGGGCATGCCGATGAAGTGCCCGTCCACGTTCGCTTCCTTGACGAGCGCGGGGAAGATGTCCTTCTTCGCTTCGTCCGTGAAGAGATCGTCTATGGGCTGGACTGCGTCCTTGAAACTCGGCAGCCAGACGGAGTCCAAGGCTGCAACGTCAAAAGAGACATTGCCGGAGGAAAATTCGCTGGAGAGCCGGTTGAACATTCCGTCATAGGGCAGTTCAACGAAGTTGACGCTGATACCGGTGTCTTTCTTGCACTGTTCTGCGACGCCGGTCAGTTCGGCGTGGCCGCCGGCCTCGACGAGGACGTTCACCGTCCCGCCGGCGCTACCCGACGTTGGCGCCGGGCCCCCTGCGCCGCAGGCGGTTGCTGCCAGAAGGACCGCGGTGGACAGGCCGCCGATGGCGGCGATCCGGGAGATCGTGGTTCGAGAGGACATCGCTGTCGACTCCCTTTCTTTTGAAGGGAAAATACGGGTTACTGGGGCTTGGAGATCTGACGATCGGTGAAAAACCGTTTTGCCAAATCGTTATGGCACGACATTAAGGCAGCCTCAGGACGTGTGTCAAGGGTCACAGCCAAAGAAAACCAGTGATTGACCGCCGGGTTCCCATGGCTAGGGTCAACACTGCGCCGCCGCGAAGAATCGATTTGGCGCTCAACCGGAAGGGACGGCTCAGGGCCGTCAGGAAAGGAGGCGCGTCTGCTGGGTGTTAGGGCGCCAGCGTCCGGACCGGGGTTCCGTCCAGGAAGGCTGTCACGTCCTCGAACGCTCCGCGGAAGAATGCCCGGTAGCTTTCCTGCGTGACATAGCCAAGGTGGGGCGTCAGGAGTGTCCTCGGGGTCTCCAGGAGCGGGTGCCCGGAGGGCAGCGGCTCCTGGTCGAAAACGTCCAGCGCGGCGCCGCGGATCCAGCCCTCATGGAGTGCAGTGACGAGTGCCTGCTGGTTCACCAGGGGCCCGCGTGCGGTGTTCACCAGAACGCCGTCGGGGCCAAGGAGCCGCAGCTCCCGTTCGCCGACTGTCCCCTCCGAACGCGCCGACAGGCGCAGGTGCAGGGACACGACGTCGGACTTCTGGAAGAGCTCATCCTTGGTGACTTTGCGCGCGCCGGCAGCGGCAGCCGTCTCGTCAGTCAGGTTCTGGCTCCAGGCCAGCACGTCCATGCCGAAGGCGCGGCCGTACGCGGCGATGCGCTGGCCGATTTTGCCCAGGCCGACGACCCCGAGCGTCTTGCCTGACAGCTCGAAGCCGACTGTCTGCTGCCACCCTCCTGCGCGCAGGGTGGTCTCTTCCGCGGAGATGTGCCGGGCGAAAGTCAGCAGCAAAGCCCAGGTCAATTCGGGAGCCGCTGTTGGTGAGCCGGCGGTGCCGCACACGGTGACGCCATGATCGGCGGCGGCCTGCAGGTCGATCGAAGCGTTGGCGGCACCGGTGGTCACCAGCAGTTTCAGCCTAGGCAACTGCTCGATGACAAAGCGGGGAAAGGGTGTGCGTTCCCGCATTGCGATAATAATGTCAAAGTCCGCCAGGGCCGCCACCACTGCGGATTCCGGGCGCAGATGGTGGCGCAGCACGGTGACGGCGACCCCTCGCTGCTCCAGCGAGCTCCACGGGGCGTAATCCTCCGCTATCCCTTGGTAGTCGTCGAGAATGGCGAGGCGGTGCTGAGTCATGGCTTTAAGCTATCGGACGACGCTAAGTCAGCGGACCGCGCGGGCGGTCAGGACCTGCGCGGCTGGCTGGAGACCCGGGGACGGCCCGCGCCGGCTTTGTGCCTCCGGGCGCGGCGGAAGAGCGTCGCGCCGTCGCCCTGCAGAAACAGTGCACGGCCCTGTCCGCCATCCCGGATGACCCAGATGACGCTGCCGTCCGGAGCCCGCATGTCGATCCGGCCCGCGGCGACGGCGCGCCCCTGGTGGTGGATTTCGACCTTGTCGCCGGGGGAGAGCGTTGCCCAGTTGATTACGGGCTCCGGGGTCAGCCTTCCCGGGACGGCGCGTGCATCGGGGGAGCAAGCAGTCATGATGGTCCTTTCAACGTGCGGATGGTGGCAGGCCGGGGGTCCGGGTTCCCAACGGATCCGGCCCCCGGCCTGCGGCGTATTGGATTGGTGCTGTGACTAGGTGCCCGCCTTGACGGCCAACACGGGGCAGGATGCTTCGAGCAGGATCTGCTGTGCCGTGCTGCCCATGATCAGCTTCCCCACGGGAGTGCGCTTCCGCAGGCCGATGACGATCAGTTCCGCCTGGTGTTCGTCCGCGGCCTCCAGCACTTCGTTGGCCGCGTCGTTCCCGCGGACCGGCTGGAGGACGACGTGCTCAATGCCCTCTTTCTCCAGCCGCTGGGTGACCGCCGTGAGGTCCTCGGCCTGGACATACCGTTTGTCGACCAGCGCGTCGCCGCGGGAGGAGTTAACGATGACGAGCCGGCTCTGGTTTTTCCGGGCCTCACTGATCGCCCGGCTCAGGGCGGCTGCCCCCTCAGGCGTGGGAACGTAGCCGACGATGATGCTCACTTTTTCTCCTGTCCGTGGTTGGCATGGGTGACCTTGGATGCGTCGGCGTCTTTCCGTCCGTCGGTGAGAACATCTTGGCCGTCGCGTCCCGCCGGGGATCCGGCCGCCGTCGGGCTTTCCTTTGCGGAGGCATCCTGCACCGGGCTTCCGGGCACCGGGCTGGCGGGCACCGGACCGTCAGCCGTGGGACCCACCGCCGCCACGCGGGCGGGGCGGGCGCGCCGCCACATCTTGAACAGGAACGGCCAGAGGAGCACGAGCGCCACGATGATGTAGACGACGACGGCGATCGGTTCGCTCCAGAGACCGGAGACGTCACCGGCACTCAGCTGCAGCGTCTGCCGGAGCTGTTTTTCAAGGCGCGGTCCGAGGATCACGCCGAGGATGAGCGGCAGGACCGGCAGCCCGTAGCGACGCATCAGGAAGCCCAGTGCTCCCAGGACCAGCAGGATGGCCAGGTCGAACGCCTGCAGGTTCACCGAGTAGGCGCCGAGCGTGGCGAAGAAGAGGATGCCGGCGTACAGGTAGGGGCGCGGCAGCCGGAGCAGCTTCGCCCAGACCGGGGCCAGGGGGAGGTTGACCAGCAGCAGCAGGAAGTTGCCGATAAACAGGCTGGCGATCAGCGCCCAGACCAGCGGGCCTTCGTTTTCGAACAGAAGCGGTCCGGGCTGGATGCCGAACTGCACGAACGCAGCGAGCATGACGGCGGCCGTGGCGTTCGTCGGCAGGCCGAGGGCCAGCATCGGAGTCAGGGTACCGGCCGCGGCGGCGTTGTTGGCAGCCTCCGGCCCGGCGACGCCTTCGATGGCGCCCTTGCCGAACTCCTCGGGGTGCTTGGTCAGCCGCTTTTCTGTCACATAGGAGAGGAACGTGGGGATCTCGGCGCCGCCCGCGGGCAGTGCCCCGAACGGGAACCCGAAGGCCGTGCCGCGCAGCCACGGCTTCCAGGACCGCTTCCACTCCTGCTTGCCCATCCAGGGGGTGCCGACCGGGATGATCTGCAGCGGCGTGCGGCGCAGGTGCGCCGCCACCCAAAGGGCTTCTCCAACGGCGAAGATCGCCACTGCGACCACGACGACGTCCAGGCCGTCAGCGAGCAGCGGCAGCCCGAAGGTGAGGCGGGCCTGGCCGGAGACGATGTCGAGGCCGACGAGGCCGATCGCGAGGCCCAGTCCCAGGGACGCGAAACCGCGCAGCCGGGATGAGCCCAGGACGGCGGTGACGGCCAGCAGGGCCAGGACCATGATGGCGAAGTAGCTCGGCGAGCCAAGGCTCACGGCGAACTGGACGACGATCGGTGCGAAGACTACAAGGAGTGTGGTGCCGATGGTGCCGGCGACGAACGAGCCGATGGCCGCCGTCGCCAGTGCCTGGGCGGCTTTGCCTGCCTTGGCCATCATGTTGCCCTCGATCGCGGTGATCACCGAGGACGATTCGCCGGGAGTGTTGAGCAGGATGGAGGTGGTGGAACCGCCGAACATGCCGCCGTAGTAGATGCCTGCGAACATAATGAACGCGCTCGTTGGTTCAAGGACGGTGGCCACCGGGAGCAGCAGCGCAACGGTCATTGCCGGGCCGATGCCGGGCAGCACGCCGACGGCGGTGCCCAGGATGACGCCAATCAGGGCGTACAGGAGGTTCATGGGGGTCAGCGCCGTGGCGAACCCGTCCATGAGTGAGGACAGGATGTCCATCTAGAGAATCCCTTCAAGGAGCCCGGCGGGAAGGGCGATGCCCAGGCCGGAGTAGAAGCCGTAGAAGGTCAGGAGCGCCAGAACGAGGGAGATCAGTCCGTCGCGGACGTAGTGGCGGCTTCCCAGCGCCCAGACACTGCCCCAGAACAGCACGGTTCCGGAGATGACCCAGCCGGCCCAGTCGATCAGCAGGATGTTGGCGATGAAGGCGGCAGCAAGCGGGAGGACGGTCTTCCAGTCGCTCGGGTGGCTCAGATCGACGTCCTCGCCGGACTCGGCGTCGCCGTGGCCGCCGCGCAAAACGTTGACTGCCAGCAGCACGGCGCAGACGAGCAGGAGTGCTCCCACGATCATGGGCAGGGCTTTGGGGCCTACCGGGTCCGACTGGGAGTACGGCACAACCAGGCGCGCTGCGTCGATGAGGACCAGGGCGCCGACCACTCCGAGCAGGGCTGCGATGCCCAGCTCGGAGCGGCCTTTGAGGCGGGAGGCCAGGGAGGTCACGCCAGGCCGAGCTTCGTCAGAACGTCTGCCACGCGCTTGTCCTGGTCGGTGAGGAAGGTCTTGAATTCATCACCGGTGATGAAGGCGTCGGTCCAGCCGTTGCTCTTCAATGCTGCCTTCCAGGACTCTGAGGCGTGCATCTTCTCCAGCGCAGCGATCAGTGCGTCGCGGTCAGCGTCGCTGATGCCGGGAGGAGCCACGATGCCGCGCCAGTTGCTGAAGACCAGGTCGATGTTGGATTCCTTCAGGGTGGGGGCGTCCACGCCTTCCAGCCGGTTCTCACCGCTCGTTGCCAGCACGCGGATGGATCCGGACTTGATCTGCTGCATGAATTCGCCCGCTCCGGAGGCCGCAAAGCCGAGCTTGTTGCCGAGGATGGCAGGCAGCAGGTCCCCGCCGCCGTCGTAGGAGACAAAGTTGACCTTGGTCGCGTCGATGCCCACGGCACCAGCCAGCTGCATGGGCAGGAGGTGGTCCGGGCCGCCGGGCGAGGAGCCGCCGCCGACGCTGACCTTGGACGGGTCCTTCTTCCATGCGGCCATAAGGTCATCGATGGTCTTGTACGGGGAGTCCTTGGAAACCATGATGGCGCCCGGCTCTTCGATGAGCTTCGCCAGCGGTGTGGTCGCGGTCAGCTTCGACTCGGACTTGTTGGTGTAGCTCGCACCGACGACGCCGAGGCCCATGAGCATTGCCAGGTCGCCGTTGCCCTTTTCGTTGACCACGCGGGCAAGGCCGACGGTGCCGCCGGCACCGGCCAGGTTGAAGACCTCGGGGTTGGTGGCGAGCTTCTCGTCTTCGAGTACCTGTGCCGCGACGCGGGCCGTGGTGTCGTAGCCGCCGCCGGCGGTGTTGGGCACCATGATGCGCAGCCCGGTGAGGGGTGCGGTGCTTGCTCCGGTGGTGGTGCCGGCGTCAGTCTTGCCTGTAGCCCCGCAGCCGGTGGCCACCAGTGCAATGCCTGCCGCAACTGCTGCTACCCGCAAAGCGCTGAATCCGCGCATGTTGTTCCTCTTCTCGTTGATCCGATTGATCGGTGTTCTCCGATGCTAGGACTAAAGTGATGCGAATCACGCTTGTGTAACCAGAAAAAGTTAAGTTCATTGCGTTCACGTTTCCGCAGGCCAACGCGGGGCAGCCGGGTCGGCGCGGTGCCTCAGGGGAGCGCGTACACACGGCGCGCATTCTCGTGTGCGATGAGTCGCACGATCCTCCGGGCGTCCGCTTCTGACCAGTCGTCGTCGTCGATCCATGCGCCGACAACCTTGGTGACTGCGTTGCGCCACAGCCTTGCTCCCAGGTAGTGAAGTTCGGCCGGACCGAAAGCGTCGGAGGAGTAGAGGATTTTGGTGAACGGAGCCAGTTCGAATGAGCGCGCCACCAGGTCCCGGCTCCGTGACCCTGTGAAGTTCACGGCAAGGCCCACGTCGATGTAGACGTTTTCAAAGGCGTGGGCCAAATAGCCGGCCTCACGCTCGAACGGATAGCAGTGGAGCAGCATGATCGGTGTTTCCCGGACTCCGGTGGACCTGAGGAAGTCCAGGAGGTACAGGGGATTGGTTTTGTGGAGGTCCAGGTCGCGGTCGCCGAATCCGACGTGGAATTGCAGCGGAAGCTTCATCGACACCGCGGTATGGATCCCATGGGCGATGAGTGTCATGTCCGTGAGCTTCGAAGTCGTTCCGGAGGCCAGGTTCTCCTGCCAGCGGCGGGCTGCTTCAGTGACCGCACCCGGGGTCGGTCGGCCCAGATTTCGGTCGAATCCTGCACGGTAGGCGAGAACTGTTTTGAAGCCCACGGCGTTGAGGGCGAGGTTGTGCAGCCGCTGACCGAACTCTTCGGCGTAGTCTGCCGGATTGGCAAGCTTCTGGATCAGCTGCTCGGCGACAACTTCCAGTCGAACGATCTCGTGGGTTCGCCCACCGGAGACGTCGGCCATGGCCGCCAGGCCGAGGTAGTCGGCGCTGTCCAATCCTGTATCGATCAGCCAGTCGCTCACCCCGGCAGCGCGGGTCATGCGCAGGCTGATCTCGAGTTCTGAAAGCTCGGAGCGCCTGCGCCAGTATTCCGCCGCTGAGGCGTGCCGCGGTAAATCAAGAATGCCGCTGCACCAGCGCCGGATGGCGAGCCCGAGCTGCGTGTTGTAGGTGTCCCCTGGGTTGATCAGGGGTTCGGTGTTCCCTTCGTTGAGTGAGTTCTGAAAGCGTGCCTCGCCGCCGTCGGTGTGAAACGCGCCATGCACGTGGTGATCGATAAGCCTGACTTGTTCTACGAAGTCCGGGAAGGCATTGCCCGCCATTAGATCGACCAGGCCAGCCGAAAGCGCTCGGCAAGCTCGTCAGACGTGAGTTCCGCGGAGGTCTGCTGTTCGTAACGCCGGACTGCCACCGTGGCATCGACGATGGCGTCTCCGAGCAGCGTACGTGCGAGACGTGACTTGTCCAGTGTGTCGATGATGGCGGCGGGGGAGTCGGAGAGCAGGCGGACGTTGGCCCGCTGCCGTTCGTCTTCCGAAAGCCTTCCCGGGTCACCCGGGATCTCTGCCGGAAGTTGGCACCCGCTGCGAATGCCGTCAAGGGCGAGTGCAAGGATGGCTGCGGAGGCCACGTACACATTTGCCGACGGGTCGACGATTTTCACCTCGACGTTGGCTCCGTGCGGGTTGCTCTGGCCCTCGTTCAGAAAGCGCACCGAGGCTTCCCGGTTTTCCAGGCCCCAGCACAAGTAGGCGCCCGACCACGTGCCGGGTGCCAACCGGCTTCCGGACAAAATGGATCCGGTGAGGAATCCCTGGACCTCGGGGAGTCCTGCGATTATTCCTCCGATGGCCGAGCCTCCCTCGCCGGAGATGCCGTGCGGTCCGCTGCCGCCGGAGAACAACGGCAGGCCGTTCTTGTGGAGCGAAAAGTGCTGGTGGGCACCGTTTCCGACGGTGCCGGGAAAGGGCGAGGGGGAGAACGAGGCTTGCATGCTGTGGGCCCTGGTGACGATGCCAACGATGATCCTGGCAAGGACCACGGTGTCCGCGGCCTGAACGGGTGGGGCAGGGGGAAGGGAAAACTCGAACTGGTTTCTGCCGTACTCGGCGTGGACCTGCTCCACGGGAATGCCGGCCTGGTTCATGGGCGTCAGCAGATCATCGAGGAATTCCGAACGGTCCAGAAGGCCGGTTGCCCCATACGGAACCCAGTGAGTGCTTTGCAGTGCTGAGCCATCCGGGGAGATGAGGAAGAATTCAAGCTCGTGGCCCACGAGTGCCTGGTATCCGGCTGCATCGAGACGGCTGTCGACGTCGGCCAGAAGGCCGCGAGCGCAGGCCGGAGAGCGGGTTCCGTCCTGTTCGAACAGGCTGGCCGGTGCCCACGCCCGTCCACCCTGCAGGACGCGGAGTCCCGCAACATCGATCTTGAGGCGCATATCGCCAACGGTGGTGATGCTGTCCGTGAACGCTATCCCCCCGTCAATCGTGAAGACATGCCAGACAGGGGCAGCACCCATTCCGGATTGCTGGAAGGTTCCCAGCCTGGCCAACGGAACGCTCTTGGCCAGCGTGATGCCCGCAGCGTTCACCATCGTGCCGGTCACACTGCGGACTCCGGCCGCCTGGAGTTCGCGCTGGGCCCTGGCTGCGGCGGATTCGTCGGCCGATGCGAGGTGAGTCATGCGCCTATCATGCGGCCCGTTTCGGTCCAATAAAAGGTTTAGGAATGTGCCGAATTTTGGCTGACGACGCATCGACCAGCCAAGGCGTGAACTGCTCTACCCCGACCGGATCAGCGCGTCACCCTCCGCCTTCCGGCCAGGGCTTCCGCCGTACCGATCAGGAGAACCGCGGCTATTACGGCAACGATGAAGCCCAGGAAGTTTAACTCGAAGATGTTTCCCGTGCCCAGCAGGCTCGCGATGACGCCCCCAATAACAGAGCCCGCAAGTCCCAGCAGCAAGGTGGCGAGCAGCCCCAGGTTCTGCTTCCCGGGCTTGATCAGGCGCGCCAGGGCGCCTATGACGAGTCCTGCGATGATGAATCCAATCATGGCTAATGCTCCTTATCTAGGGTTGAAACCACTCCATTCGAACAGTAAGCAGGATTACTAGTAGATAGTACGCGGGCGTGTTGGTTGCCGCGCAAGCCGCCGGGCGGGCGAGGAACACCGGTGCCATGAAAATTACTAAGTATGCTTGCCAAATAGTTACTAAGCATGCTTATGGTAGTGGAGCGCCATGTCCTGCAGGGAGGCATAGCTACCCCAAATACCCCATCCAAGGAGACATTATGCTCGCCAAGGAACACATCGACGATCTACTCAACCGCAATGGAAACGTCCTGTCCGCCGACGGTGACAAGATCGGATCCGTTGGCCAGGTCTACGCGGACGACGCCGACGGCCAGCCCACGTGGGTCACGGTCAAGACAGGCCTTTTTGGGACGTCCGAATCCTTCGTCCCGCTCGAAGGTGCCCGTCTCGAAGGCGCTGACGTCGTGGTCCCGTACACCAAGGACCAGGTCAAGGACGCACCCAGGGTGGATACCAACGGCCACCTGGACCCTTCGGAGGAGGACCGTCTTTACGACCACTACGGTCTCGCCGGCGCCGGCCGGGCCTACACCGATACGGCCGCTGCCCGGGATGGAAACCTTGACCGGGCGCAGACGGACAGCGGGTTCGCTGCCACCGGCGGTTTCAGCGCCGCTGATGCAAACGACACCGTGGGCCGTGACACGTCGGGACCGACCACGGATGACGCCATGACGCGGTCCGAGGAGCGCCTGAACGTCGGCACCGAGAAACAGGCGACGGGACGGGCGCGGCTGCGGAAGTACGTCACCACCGAGAACGTCACCCGGACCGTCCCGGTGCAGCGTGAAGAAGTGCGGATCGAACGTGAACCCATCACGGACGCCAACCGCGGGGCAGCCCTGTCGGGGCCGGACCTCAGCGACGAGGAGCACGAGGTAACCCTCCATGAGGAGCGGCCCGTCGTTGAAAAGGAGACCGTCCCGGTCGAACGGGTCCGGCTCGATACCGAAACTGTCACTGACGAGGTGACGGTCGATGAGGAAGTCCGCAAGGAACGTATTGAAACCGACGGTGTAGACGACACCCGCCGGTAGTGGTGTGACAAGTGGACAGGTCAGGGCCAGGGCAATGCCCTGGCCCTGACCTATCGGTCCCGCCCTTTAGGTGGCCGGCTAACAAGCCCAAGCGCAGCTGCCCTTGCCGCCTCCCCCGGCTTCATCAACAGATCGAACCAGCACAGTTCAGCAGAGTTATCAGATCCAAAATAAGGAATTGACCATGTATCTGCACACACAGCTTCTGATTAACGAAATTGCCGCCGACGAACCCGATCCCGCCGCAGCGAACGCCCTGCAGGAGGGCCTCGGCGGGCAGTTCGGCGAGATGCGCACCATGATGCAGTACCTGTTCCAGAGCATGAACTTCCGCGGCGACGCAGCCGCCAAGCCCTACAAGGACCTTCTTCAGGGTGTGGGCACTGAAGAGATCAGCCATGTGGAGCTTATCGGAACCACGATTTCACAACTCCTGGACGGCTCGCCGCGGTATCAGGGCAAGAAAACCGATCCTGTGGATGAGCCGGGCGCAAAGGGGGCCACCCCACTGAAAATCGCGTTGGATACCAGCAACATCCATCATTACCTCGTGGGTGCCCAAGGTGCCCTGCCCGTGGATGCTGCCGGCAATCCGTGGAGCGGATCGTACGTGTACAACAGCGGCAACGTCGTCCTGGACTTGCTCTACAACCTGATGCTGGAGTCCACAGGACGGCTGCAGAAATGTCGGATCTACGAGATGACGGAGAACAAGACAGCCCGCTCCACCATCGCGTACCTGATCGTCCGGGACCAGGCTCATGAGAACGCCTTTGCGAAGGCGCTTGAGAGCCTCGGTGTGAACTGGGGCAAGGTCCTGCCCATACCCAAAACCAACGCAGAACAGTTTCCGGAGGTGAAGAAGTTGCTCGACAAGGGGCTCCAGAGCATCCAGTACACGTTCAGCGCAGACAATCTCAGCGAAGCGGGAAAGCTCTACCGTGGGGCTTCACCATCCAACGATGGAACCGATCTCAGCACCGACATCATGCCTGAGGGCTTCCCCATGACCATCTCGCCTGAACGCCGTGAAGAGTTCGCGCCAGGGCTGGATCCGGAACTGCTCGCACTCATTCAGGCCACAGCGGAAGCTGAGCTCGTGGACGCGGAGAACCCGAAAGTAGCCAAGGGGTAGGGGCACTGCCCGGCTCCCGGGGCAGGCTCCCACGCTCGGCCCGTCACCGGGCATGGGGAGCCGCCAGCCGAACCTCAGCGGCCCGGACCGGTCGCGGCTTACGGCCGAGACGCCATTTCGCTGGTTCCTTGCACACTCGACGCTTCCGGGCGTCGAGTGTGCAAGGAACCGTCGAAACGGCCTGCAGTTGGCGCAAACACGGGGGCTTTGAAGCCGCGAAATCAGCCGCCGCAGGTGCGGTATAGTTCACCCCACAGCCTTGAAAACAGCGCGGAATCGCGGGGCGGGGACCAGCCCACTGAGACACGGAAAGACAGCAGCGCATGACTCGACGGCGAGGAGTGTCCCTGGCGGGGCAGTATCTGCGCCTTCAGCTGCTGATAGTGCTCGCCGTGCTAGTGGCGGTGGTGGCGATTTCCCTGGCGCAGTCCGCGGCCTCCTTCGAACGCATCGAAGGACGCCGGGCGCTGTCGGCTGCTGAGACGCTTGCCGCCAACCCAACGGTCCGCGGCCTGCTGGAAAACGCCCAGCCGGGAAGCGGCTCTGCCCTTCCTTCCGTCGCCGAAACGGTGCGCACCATCTCGGGGTCCGCGCATGTTGCCCTGGCCCGCGCGGACGGGACAGTGGTGACGTCCTCGGACCCATTGCAGCAGGGCCGCCAGATGGAGCTGGGCGACAGCGTGGTGATGGCCGGGAGGGCCTGGACCGGGCTGGTGGGCAACGGGCGGTCGCAAGCGCTTTCCGCCCACGTCCCCGTGCTGAACGAAAAAGGCAAGATGGTGGGAATCGCCGCCGTCGGCAGGAACTTTCCGTCCGTGACGGAGCGGCTCGGGGATGCGGTGCCGAACCTGCTGACGTACCTGGGGGTTGCCAGCGTCCTCGGCGTGGCCGGGTCGCTGCTGCTGGCCCGGCGCGTCAAGCGCCAGACCCTGGGCATGGAGCCGGATGAGATCACCGGCCTCGTCGAAAACCGGGAGGCGATGCTTCACGGGCTCAAGGAGGGCGTGGTGGCGCTCGACCCGGAGCAGCGGATAACCGTGGCCAATGACAGCGCCCGGCGGCTGCTGGGACTGCCGGATGACTGTGTGGGGAAGGACCTCGCGAGCCTCGAGGTGGAGCCGTCGCTGAAGGAGGTGCTCACCGAGGACCAGCCAGTTGCCGACCGGCTGGTCCTCGTGGGGGAGAGCCTGGTGGTCCTGAACCGGGTGCCCATCCGGTCCCGTGGGCGCGTCATCGGCTCCGTGACCACGCTGCGCGACCGCACGGAGCTTGCTTCCCTGGAGCGTGAGCTCGGGACCACCCGGACGGCCACGGACACCCTTCGCGCGCAGGCGCACGAATTCGCGAACCAGCTCCACACGATTTCCGGCCTGATCCAGATCGGCGAGTATGACGCGGTCGTGCAGTTCGTCAACGGCGCCACCTCCAACCGCACGCGCCTCAACGACGAGGTGACCAGCAGGATCGCGGACCCGGCGCTGGCCGCGCTGCTGATCGCCAAGTCGAGCCTGGCCGCCGAGCGCGGCGTGTCGCTGGAACTCGCGCCGGAGTCCCGGCTGGACCGCGTCGATGAGGAACTGTCCCGGGACCTGACGACGGTGGTGGGGAACCTCGTGGACAACGCCCTCGACGCCGTCACCAACACGGCCGGTGCCGAGGTGGAGGTGCTGATCGAGGACGCCGACGGCGGCATCAGTGTTGTGGTGCATGATTCCGGGCCAGGGGTCCCGGCAGGGGTCATGGACGACATTTTCCGGCAGGGCTTCAGCACCAAGACGACGTCCGAGGGCGGGCGGGGGTACGGTCTGGCATTGGCACGCGTGGTCTGCCAGCGCCATGGCGGCCGCCTGACGGTGCACAATGACGCCGGGGCAGTGTTCACGGCGGAACTGTTCCGCGCGGGACCGGCGGGAAGAGACAAGCCAGGCAAAGCGAGGCGGCCATGATCAACGTTCTGATTGTCGATGACGACTTTATGGTGGCCAAGGTGCACGCCGGTTTCATCCAGCGCACGCCCGGCTTTCAGGTTGTGGGGGTGGCCCACACCGGCGCCCAGGCGGTGCTGGAGACACAACGGCTCCAGCCGGACCTGGTCCTGCTGGATATCCACCTGCCCGACATCAACGGCCTCGACCTGATGCACCAGCTGCGGGAAGTGGCGCCGGAGCTGGACGTGCTGGTGATCAGCGCCGCCAGGGAAGTCGAAACCGTCCGCCGGGCGCTCCGCGGCGGGATTGTGCACTACCTGATCAAGCCGTTTTCCCAGACGGACCTGCAGGAGCGCCTGGAGCACTACCGGAACACCTACCAGAGCCTGGATTCCTCCAAGGACGTCGCCGAGCAGGCCGACGTCAACCGGGTCTTCGGACTGGAACGTGGGGAGCGTCCGCTGCCCAAGGGCTGCAGCGCGGAGACCCTGCAGGTGGTGGAGCGGGCGCTGCGCGAGGCCGCGGGCGACGTCTCCGCCGCTGAGCTGGCAGGCTTGGTAGGCACGTCGCGTGTGAGCGCTCGGCGCTACCTTGAGTACCTCAATGACGAGGGGATGGTGGAAGTCACCCTGAAGTACGGCGTCGGACGCCCCGAGCGGCGGTACGAATGGAAGGCGGGGTGAGCGTGCTCAGGTGGCCGTCCGTGCCATGACGGTTTCGATCCCCTTCCGCGCGCTGGCGGTGACCCGGTCGATGTCGGCGGCCCCGTCGACGCGGACCACAATGCCCCGTTCGGCATAGTGTGCGATGACGGGTTCGGTTTCTTCACGGTAAATCCGCAGGCGGTGGCGGATGACGTCCTCGGTGTCATCGGTTCGTCCTTCAATGCCGGCGCGGAGCAGCAGCCGCCGGACGATCTCCTCGTCACCGACGGTGACTTCCAGAACGGCCTCCAATGCATTTCCCGTGCCCTTCAGGATGGCGTCCAGGTCATTCATCTGGGCAACGGTGCGGGGGTAGCCGTCAAGGAGGAAACCCTTCGTGACGTCCTGCCGGGACAGCCGCTCGCGGACCATGGCGGTGGTGACGTGGTCCGGGACGAGGTCGCCGGAGTCCAGGTACTTTTCCGCCTGGATCCCCAAGGGAGTGTGGGCGGCCAGGTGGGTCCGGAACATGTCGCCCGTGGAGATCTCCACGATGCCCAGCTGTTCACTGAGGCGGTGCGCCTGGGTGCCTTTGCCCGAGCCGGGAGGGCCGATGATCAGCAGTCTCGACATGCGTCTTGTCCGTTCTGCGCGGTGTGATGAGAGGCGTGATGCAGCGGGGTGGTTTCACGGGACTGCCGCTCGGTTCCGCCGGATTTCCGGCCGCAAGTTTGTCCGATTCTACCGGCGTGGGCCCGGCCAGGCGAGGCCCCGCAGGCTCGGCTGCCCTACCTGACCAGCCGCGTACTGCCGGAAGATTCCGGGTAGTTCCCGTGCTAAAAACGGGTAGTCGCCTCGCGTGACGCCAGGCCCGGACGCGCCGTTGAATGGGTTGTCACAGGGCAGGAGTCAACATCAGCGGGGGGAACAGCATGAAATTTTCGCGGAAGCCGGGCACACACCGGCATAGATCCGGGGCGGCGCGCATAGCGTGCGGGGGCAGACCATGAGCTCCGGGCTGGCCTCGGCCGTGCAGTTCGCCGGCTCGCTGCCGGGCTCGATCGTTTTGACGCTGGGGCAGACCCTGGTGGTCGTGTGCGCCTGTTCGGACATGGTCCGCATGATGTCCGTGCCGCGCTCCCACGGACGGTATGTGGCCAACACTGTTTTCCGGACGCTTGCGCCGCTGGCGGTTCTGACCGTGGCCCTCCGGGTGCTGCTCGATGCGGCCTCCGGCGTCTGGCCGAACGTTACCGCCGGGATGTTCGTGCTGGTGGTTTTGACCTACCGGTGGCGCACCGACACCGATGAGGACAGCTGGTGGAAGGGCAAAGGCAAGGCGCTGGGCAAATGGCTCCGGAAGCAGGCCGGGTCACGGACCCTGGTTGCCCCGGCTGCCGGACTGGCACGCGTCGCCCTGCCCGTCAGGCGCTAAGTCAGTCGTTAAAGAGCCCGGCCAGGTCCTCGGCTGTCAGCGCGCCGCCGGAGAGCGCGTCGCCCTCCATCACGTCGGCGAACAGCTGCGACTTCTTCGCCTTGAGCGCCATGACCTTTTCCTCGATGGTGTCCTTGGCCACCAGCCGGTACACCATGACGTTCCTGGCCTGGCCGATGCGGTGTGTGCGGTCCACAGCCTGCGCCTCCGACGCCGGGTTCCACCATGGGTCCAGCAGGAACACGTAGTCGGCTTCGGTGAGGTTCAGGCCGAAGCCGCCGGCCTTGAGGCTGATCAGGAACACGGGGGCCGCGCCGTTCTTGAACTCGTTCACCACATCCGTGCGGTTCCGGGTGCCGCCGTCGAGATAGCAGAACTCGATGTTCTCTTCGACGAGGCGCTCGCGGACCTTCCCGAGGAAGCCCGTGAACTGGCTGAAGATCAGGGCCCGGTGGCCTTCAGCCACCAGGTCCTCGAGCTGTTCGAAGAGCACGTCCAGCTTGCTGGACCGCACTCCCGACAGCGAGGCATCCACGAGTGATGCGTCCAGGCTCAGCTGCCTCAGCAGTGTCAGCGACTGGAAGATCGTGAAGCGGTTCTTGTTCACATCGTCGATCAGGCCCAGGATCTTCTGCCGCTCGCGCTGCAGATGCGTCTGGTACACCTTCTGGTGGCGCGGGTTGAGGACCACCTCAAGGACCTGCTCCTGCTTGGGCGGCAGGTCCTTGATGACCTGCTCTTTGGTGCGGCGCATCATGAGCGGACGGACCCGACGGCGGAGCTTGTCCAGCTGCCCCTTGTCACCGTTTTTTTCCACGGGCTTCTGGTAATACTCGGCGAACCGCGAGGGGCTCGCGAACAGCCCGGGAGCCACAATCGAGGTCAGCGCCCAGAACTCCATGAGATTGTTCTCCAACGGCGTGCCGGTGATGGCCAGCTTAAAAGCCGCCGGAAGCTTGCGGGCGCACTGGTAGGCCTTGGACTGGTGGTTCTTCACAAACTGGGCCTCGTCAAGCACCAGTCCGGACCACCGCCGCCCCGCGTAAGCCTCGTAGTCGATCCGGAACAGGGCGTAGGACGTGATGACTATGTCCGCCCCGGCCATGGCCTCGGCCGGGTCGGCCCCGCTCTTGGCAAACGTCTCGCCGATCGCGCGCACCGTGAGCCCCGGGGCGAAGCGCCCGGCCTCCGCCTGCCAGTTGCCCACGACGCTCGTGGGAGCCACCACCAAAAAGGGCGCACCGCCGTCGGCCGGGCTGTCTTCATGCTCCTTCGCGGCGCACATCAGGGCCAGCGCCTGCACCGTCTTGCCGAGCCCCATGTCGTCGGCCAGCACACCGCCGAGCCTTTGCCGGTACAGGAAACTCAGCCAGTTGTAGCCCTCCAGCTGGTACGGGCGCAGCTCCGCGTTCAAGGTGGGAGGGAGGGGCAGGCCCCGTATGTCGCCCTCCAGCAGACCGCCCACCGACTGGCGCCAGGCGGCGGCCTGTTCATCGACGATCCCCAGCTGCGCCAGCTCGTCCCACAGCCCGGCCTGGAAACGGCTGATCTGCAGCGTGCCGTCCTTGTTGTCGGGGTTGTCTTGAAGGGAGCGGGCTTCGTCAATCAGCGCCCGCAGCTGGTGCAGCTCCGGCAGGTCCAGGGAGAAGTAGGCGCCACTGGGCAGCAGCATCCGCGTCTGCCCGGCGGCAAGCGCAGAAAACAGCGCGGCGAAGGACACGGGCTCGCCTTCCAGGGTGATCACGATGCCCAGGTCGAACCAGTCGCGCTGGTCCGTGGCCTTGGTGGAGATCTCCACCACCGGGGCTTCCTCGGCCTCGCGGTAGTCGGCCATGTCGCCCGATGTTTCCACGGACACCTCGGGGGTTTCCCGCAACCGGGGGAGGACCTCCTCCGTGAACGCCAGGGTGTCCAGGCCGCTGAGTTCTGCCGTTGCAGCGAGCCGCGGCGTACCCCAGCCGCCAGTCGCGGACTCACCCAGCTTCGGCACCACATCCCACGGCTGGCCAAGCGATTCCAGGATCCGGGCCTCGGCGGCGTCGTCGCGGTAGCCATGGTCGCCAGGATGGCGCCATAGCGGCTGCGCGGTGACGAGGTTTCCGGATGTGTAGTGCCATTCCCAGTGCAGCCGGACCAGGTGGTCGGTGCCGTAGTTCGCCAGCAGGGACAGCGTGGGGACGGCCAGCTCGGGCAGTTCCACCGACTCGTCCGATGCCGTGACCGGTGCCGCCTGCTTGAGCTTGGGATAGAAGCCTGTAAGGAAACGGCTCTCATCCCGCGCCGGGATATGAAGGGTGCTGCCGGCCGTCACGAACGTCAGGAGCTCCTCACTGAGCCCGCTTTCCAGCGGGGCGAGGGTGATGGTGCTGTCCCCGGCGACGCCGGGAAGCGCGCCGCCCTCGCCGGACGTGACAAAAATGCCGTGCGCCGGACGGCCGATGGTGCCTACCGCCGCGGGATCCGCCTCCACCCCCTCCACGGTGACGGTGGGGGCAAGCTCCAGCCCGCCGTCGTCGGATGCCGGGCTGCCGTAGCGGCTCAGATTAAGGCCGACGGCGGCGGGCGCCTCGGCGACCCTCACGGGCTCCTGCCCGCGGCTGTGGACCAGGGCAACACCGATCTTTTTGGCCTCGTCGAGCAGGCTCCACAGGTTCTTGCCGGCGAACGTGTTCATCCCCAGCCACAGGGCGGCCGACGAGTGCACCCGGCTGGCCGCCGACGTGTGGGCGGCGAGGAAGGACTGCATCCACTCCACATGGGCCTCGTTGCATTCCCGCTTGAAATTCAGGTAGCTGAGCGTGTTCCACGAGACGTCGCCGCGGATCCACTTGCCCTTGGCGCCCATGATCACCGGGCGGGCCTTGAGTTGGCGGACGCTGCGCAACGGGTCCCGGCGGCCGGTGTAGGAGAAGTGCGGGGCCGGCTCCTCCACCTCGAACTGGAGCGCCAGCGGGATGCCGCCCGCGGACGGCGTGATGCCGGGCTGCGAAATCAGCGGGCTGAGGGCCTGTTCCCAGTCTGCGAGTTTGGGCGCGGTGCCCTCCCTGGAGAGCCGGGAAATGTCAGCGGGTGCCAACAGCTTCACCCTGATGGCCGGGTTGTCTTCGGCGGCGAAGAGCAGGGCAGCCACATGCTTGCAGTCCTTGCGGACCGGGCAACTGCAGACGCCGACGGTACAGCTCCAGCCTCCCCCTCGCCGGACCAGTTTGGCGGTGGTTGAGTACGGTGCGTCGGCGCCGCCGCGCACCTTGCCCAGCATCAGGCCGGTGGCGGCGTCGAACGAAATTCCGGCGACGCGGCTGCCCATGGCATAGGCGAGTCCGGCCGCGAGGGAGCGGTCGTTGATCGCCGGGGTCTGGATTGCCAGTGCCGCACTCTCGTCCGGTTTGGATGGCATGGTGCGCGCTACTTTCGGCAGGTCAAAATTCTGCAGGTTATCTGATCCATCTTAGTCAGCCGGCAGAGGCCCCGAAACTTCGCCTGCCGTTCACCTGCGCCTCAACCCGCGGCAGGCGGCGGCGCGTACGTTGAAACTGTTCCGAGCAACACCGGCTTCTGCAGTGAGGATCCCCATGACTTCCAACGAGTACCCCGTCGTATTGATGCTTGAAGGCACCGACGCCGCGAACGACGAGGTGGTTGACGCCAACGTCGCCGTGGTCAATGCCATGTTCCGGGAGCTGCTCAATGCCGGGGAAATCGCCCCCAACGCCCTGCGCAGCTACTTTGTGGACTTTTACGTCACCCAGGCGCTGGGCGGCGGATTCGCGCAGTACGTTTTCACGGCCGCGGACCGCGACGAGCTGGACACGTACATCCGGGAGGGCCTCCAGGCCATGGGCGCCACTGCCCACCTGGCGCTGTTCGACCGCACGGCCGAGGCCTTCGACGCCCTCTCCGAGGAGGAAACGGAGATCTACCTGGACGGCGAATGGGACGCAGAGTCGGACGGTGAACTGCCGGACGGTGTCCAGGCCCTCGAAGACCTTGACGCCGAGTTCGAGGCGCTGCTGGAAACCGAGGACATCACAGGGCTCAACGCCGCGTGGCTCCGCGGGCAGGAGGGCCTGCTGGTCCTGGTGGGGGAGGAGCTCGCCGCCCACATCGCCTCGCGCGTGGCACGGGTTCCGGATCTTGAAGAGCGCCGGGCCGCAGCCGAGCAGGCCGCTCTCGAGACCGCACCCGAGTTTGAACTGATCATCCGCGAACTGTGCGACATCGCGGGCTACACACTTCAGAAGATCACCATGGGCGACCCCAACTTCGAGCACAACGGCGAGACCGTCCTGGCGTGGCAGTTCAGCACGGACCACGGCGACTTCCTCATGATCGAGGACGACGACGAGGCCTTCATGATCCATCCCGAGACCAGGGAAATCGTCGCGGCCGTGGAGTTCGAGGACGCTGACGAGGCGCTGGTGGACGCACGGCACCTCTAGCTCCGGCACCGGCAAGGGCACGCCATTTCGATGGTTCCCTGCGCACTCGATGCTTCGCAGCACCGAGCCTGCAGGGAACCGTCGAACCGGAGCCTAACTAGGCCTCGTCCCCGGCGTCCTCTTCCTTCAGCAGCAGGGCTGTGCCCTGATAGGCGGACAGTTCGAGGAAGAAACTGTGCAGGTCATCCACGTGCCCCACAGTCTCCCCGCTGAACAGGTCGTGAACGGCGGCGCCGGGCGGCAGGTGCGCGGACTGGATGCTGCCGGCGATGTCTTGGCCGGAGAAGTTGAGCACAGTCACCTGCAGCGTCCCGTCCCCCAGCTGGTTGACCATCACGAGCAGTCCGCGGTGGGAAACGTCCGGCACATCCAACAAAGTGGCTGTGGCTATGCCGCTCTCCTCCCGCACGGCCAGGATCCGCTGGAGCCGACGTGCAAAGGAATCGGGATTTTGGAGCTGCTCGGGAAGCGGCCCGTACAGGCTGCGGGCGCGGGGCATGCCCGCCGATGAGGTCTCCGCGTCCGGGCTGGTGCCCATGATGTCGTGGGCTCCGCGGTTGATCCAGCGGGTGTCGCCTTGGGAGGTGAGCTCGTGGACATGCTTGCGGTCGAGGGCTGATATGCCGGCGAGGTCCCACCCGGAAAGGGCGAAAACCCCGGGTTGCAGGGCGTTGTACATTGACAGCAGGATGTGGGCGTCCAGCACCTGTGCCTCCTGCTCGCGGGTTATCGCTTCAGGGTCCTGGATGCCGAGCGCGGCCATGATGAAGCTCACCGTTGTGCAGGCGATGCCGTTGGTCGTGAACACGGCGTTGTACGGTGCGTTCTCCCCGGTCAGACGCTCCCTCATGGTTTGCTGCACCTGTTCGGCGAGCTGGGCCCCGGTGAGTTCCTGGCCGTTGAACTCGAACACCTCATCCCGGTGTCCGGAGGCGAAGTGCATCAGCTCATAGGTGAGTTCGTCGTGGTTCTGCAGGGCGTGGACCAGAGAGGCCTGGTCGACGCCGATTTCCATCGACAGGCGGAGCGTCAGCCGCAATAGCTCGGTGTCGGCGGTGACCAGCGCGTAGTGATAGGCGGGCCGGGTGATGAAGTCGTAGGAAAGGTCGGGGCCGGACTCGGACGTCGCCTTGATGTCGTCGATTGTCAGGTTCAGCTCCTGGAAGGAGAACCCGCCAACCTTTCGGATCATCGATCCAATGAGCTGGTTGGCTGCCTCGGAGAGCGGATGTCCCTCAGACCAGCCCGGCTGTTCCTCGGCGCTCTTTTCCACTCCCAGGAAGCCGTTGGCGTCCAGGCGGAGCGCGCCGGTGCCCAGATCGACCAGTGAATGCAAAGCGTCCCCGACGACCAGGCGCATGCCGGCGAAGGTGGGATCCAGCCAGTTGATGGACGGCTGGCCCGCCTTGAAGTAGTGAAGGTAGACCCAGCGGCGGGTCTTTCCGGTGGTGTCAACGACCGGCCGCGTTGCGCTCCAGTTGGTCTCCTTGACGCCGGGTTCATAGAAGATGACCCGCTGGAGCCGGCCGATGATGTATCCGGCCTTTTGCAGCGCCTGTTCAGAGTCGGGACTGAGATTGGCCGAATCCTGCCCTTCGGGCACGTCCGGCAGCAGGTGCCAGTCCTCCTCGGGAATGTCGATCATGTGATAGATGCCCGGGTAGTCCCGAAAGTTCATTTCGGCAAGGCGGAAGTCCGCTCCCTTGCCGGTGTGGCCCGGAACGATGTCATCGATGACTGTTCCGCCGTGGTCGGCGGCGACGTCGCACATCTGCCGGAATTCGTCCTCCGTTCCAAACACGGGGTCGATCGCCATGCTGATCCGGTCAAAGTGCCCGTCGACGCTGGGAGTCTGGGTCCAGCCGCTGATGCCTCCGGCCAGTTTGACGGGTCCGGTGTGGAGTGCCCTGATCCCAATCTCCCGGAAGGCTTCCCACATGCCCGGGTCACCCAGGGCAGAAAGGAAGGACTGGCCAGGCCGGGTAATGAAGGACAGCGGGTAGGCGGTGAACCATACGGGAGCGCGCTCGACGGCGGCCCGGGGGTTGGGATGCGCGTAGGAGTTCTGCCACATGCTGGCCTGCCCTGAGAGCTGCCGGGCCAGCGTGTTGGCGTCTCCCAGCATGGCCTGGTTCCGCAGCCACTCGACGTAGGCCGCGTTCCGCCCGTCAAACTCAAGGGACGGCCTGGCGGCCAGGTACTGGCGCCTGCGGGCGATCGGTCTCAGGGCTTTCGGGCGGGCCGGATAAAACTGCTCGTCGTAGGTGATGTCCGCCGGCTCGGCAACAGAATCGGCCGTGGCCGAATCTGTTTCTTCGGCCGCTGTTTCTTCCGCCTCGGCGGCTACGGCCTCCGGTCCTGCGCTTCTCTCGTCGGTAGTTGATTTCCGCACTGATTGCTCCCTTCCACAGGTTTTTCCTCGGTGCCGTGGATGCCTCCAAGACCTTTGCCCAGAGTTCACGTACCCCGGCCCGCCGGGAGTATTCGCGTTTTATGAGCCAACGCCAGCCTATGTCGATTGGCCCTTGGCCGCATCGAAGCGCGCCCGTCAGCGAGCACGTTGACATTTGCAAAACGTTTTGTGTACTGTGGGTCACACGAAGTACAAAACGTTTTGCAAAGGACAGTCGATGGTGACAAGGGTTGGAATACGCGAGGTGGCAAAAGCCGCCGGGGTTTCGGTAACCACGGTCTCGCACGCGCTCAACGACGCCACCAGCTTCCGGGTCAAAGCGGAAACTCAGCAGCACATCCGGGACGTTGCCAAGGATCTTGGCTACGCGCCCAACAGGCTTGCCAGCGGACTGCGCAACCAGCGGTCCCAGATTCTTGGGCTTGTCAGTGATGAGATCACCACCACTCCCTTTGCCGGTGCCATGATTCGGGGGGCGCAGGACGCCGCCTACGAACGCGGCTACGTGGTCATGGTGGTTAACTCCGGCCTGGACAGCGAATTGGAGGCCCGGGAAATCCGCATGCTCCAGCAGCACCAGGTGGACGGTGTTGTGTATGCCAGGCTCTACCATCAGGGCGTGCAGGTGCCGGGCGAGCTGGCCGGCCTGCCCACCGTGCTGCTGGACGCCGTTACCGCTGACGGCTCCGTCTCATCCGTGGTTCCGGACGAGGTTGGCGCCGCCGAAACCGCCGTCGAAGCTCTCATCCGGGCGGGCCATACCAAGATCGGGATGATCAACAACCTGGACGATATTCCAGCCACGCACGGGCGCCTGGAGGGCTTCCGCAACGCTTTGGCACGGCACGGTCTGGAGCACGATCCCCGGCACTTCGTCGCCGGCGTGTCGGACACGCCGGGAGGCCGCCGCTCAGCCCTGGCCCTGCTCGGCCAGGAGGAACCGCCTACGGCGTTGTTCTGCTTCAGTGACAGGGTAGCGATGGGCGCCTACCAGGCAGCAACGGCACTGTCGCTGCGCATTCCCGAAGACGTCTCCATCGTGGGCATCGACAACCTGGAGCTCATCGCGGACGCTCTCTGGCCGGGACTCACTACCGTGGCTCTGCCGCACTACGACATGGGGCGCTGGGCGGTGAACCGCATCCTGGACGACATCGAGAATCCAGGGGCTCCGCCGGTCCAGACCCAGCTGGACTGCCCGTTGATCGAGCGGGGCTCGGTGGGTCCGCCCCCGGCATAACCGGTCAGCAACCACCACCACAACATCATTCAGTCCGAAGCCCGGACCCGAAAAAGGGACGCAGCCGTTGCAGCGGCCGCGTCCCGACGGACCCGGGGCAATCAACCACGCACAAATTCAGCAGAAGGATTGACCGTCATGAACAAGCGATTCACTCGGATCCTGGCCACCAGCATAGCCGCCGCGGCCCTCGTGGGCACCCTGGGCGCCTGCGGCAAGGGCAGCGCCTCGGCAACAACCGAGGGCAGCAACGAAATCACCATGTGGACCCACAACGCCGGCAACCCGGATGAGCTCAAGGCCATCCAGGGCGTCGTGGACTCCTACAACAAGAGCAGCGGCGCCAAAGCCCAGATCAAGGTCCAGGCGTTCCCGCAGGAGTCCTACAACGATTCGGTGGTGTCCGCCGCCGCCGCGGGCAAGCTGCCCTGCATTGTGGACATCGACGGCCCCAACGTCCCCAACTGGGCGTGGGCTCAGTACCTGACTCCGCTCAAGCTCTCGGCCGACCTGTCCAAGAACCTGCCCAGCACCGTGGCCAAGTGGGAAGGCGAGACCTACGCAGTCGGCTATTACGACGTCGCGCTGGCGATGCTCGCCCGTGCCTCCGACCTCAAGGCTGCCGGCATCCGCGTAGCCACTCTCGAGAAGCCATGGACGAAGGACGAGTTCCAGGAGGCGCTGACCAAGCTCAAGGCCCTGGGCAAGTGGCAGTACCCCCTCGACATGGGAACGGCCGGCACGGGAGAGTGGCTTCCCTACGCCTACTCGCCGCTGCTGCAGTCCTTCGGCGGAGACCTCGTCAACCGCGACGGCTTCCAGTCCGCGGACGGTGCGCTCAACGGCGAGAAGGCCATCGAATGGGCCACATGGTTCCGCGGACTCGCAGACCAGGGCTTCATGGCCAAGAAGAGCGGCAAGGATGCCACCCAGGACTTCCTGAACAACAAGAGCGGCATCGTCTACACCGGGTCCTGGGCCGCCGACAAGGCCCGCAAGGCACTCGGCAAGGACCTGGTGGTCATGCCCAGCGTGGACCTCGGCAACGGACCGAAGATCGGCGGCGCCTCGTGGCAGTGGGGCGTCACCAGCGGCTGCAAGAACTCCGAGGCCGCCATGGACTACCTCTCCTACTCCTTGAAGCCGGAAAACGTCGCCGCCGTGGCCAAGGCAACCGGAACCATCCCCGCCACGGATGAGGCCGCTGCGCTCCTCCCGGACTTCGCCGAAGGCGGCGCCAACCGGGTGCTCATGGAGTTCTCCCGCCAGCAGGCTGTCATGCGCCCCGAGACGCCGGCCTACCCTTTCATCGCCACCGAGTACGGCAAGGCCGTCCAGGACATCCTGGCCGGAGCCGACCCCAAGACCGTCCTGGACAAGGCGGTCAAGGCGATTGACGCCAACATCAAGTCCAACGGCGGCTACAAGAGCTAGCCGGCTGCCGAAAGGGAGGACGACGGCGGTACCCGCCCGCCGCCGTCGTCCTCCCGCCGGCACTGACCGTCAACGGAGACTCCCATGACAACCACCCAGCTTCCCACGCGCCGCTCCGGCGCCCCCGCCCCGGCAGCCCCGGCCCCGGCCACTCCGCGCCGCCGCCGTCCCGGCCGGCTGCGCGAACAGCTCAGCGGTTGGGGGATGATCGCACCCGCAGCGATCCTCCTGCTCGCTTTCGTCTTTCTCCCCGCGATCCTCGGTTTCGGCCTCGCGTTCACCAACGCCCGGCTCATTTCGCCCCGGCCCGTGGAGTTCGTGGGGACGGACAACTTCGCCCGGCTCTTCACCGATCCCACCTTCTGGCGGGCCCTGCTGAACGTCAGCTACTTCGCCGTCGTGGTCGTGCCCGTCCAGTCAGCGCTGGCCCTGGCCATGGCGCTGCTGATCAACAAGAAGTTCCGCGGCGTGAATTTCTTCCGCACCATCTACTTCCTGCCCGTGGTCACCTCGATGGTGGTGGTGTCCCTGCTGTGGCTGTTCCTCTACCGCAAGGACGGCCTGATCAATGAGATCCTCTCCACGGTGAGCTTCGGCCTCATTCCGGGAGCGGACTGGCTCAACGACCCCGCCACCGCTATGCCGGCCATCATCGCGCTGTCCATCTGGCAGGCCGCCGGCTTCCACATGATCATCTGGCTCGCCGGCCTGCAGAGCATCTCCGGCGAACTGTACGAGGCCGCGCAGCTCGACGGCGCCAGCCGCTGGCACCAGTTCCGCTACGTGACCTGGCCGGGCCTGAAGCACACCCGAAGCCTGGTCCTGGTGACCATCACCATCCAGGCTCTTGGGCTCTTCGACCAGGTCAGCGTCATGACCCAGGGCGGGCCGCTCGACTCCACCACCACCATCATCTACGAGGCAGTCCGCTCCGGCTTCAAGCAGCAGGAAACCTCCTACGCCTCGGCCATCTCGCTCGTATTCTTCGTCCTCGTGCTGCTGATCTCCGCAGTGCAGCGCTACCTGACCCGAGAGAAGGACTGACGTGAAAAGCGCCCTCCGCCTCAACTCCATCGGCGCCATGGCCGTGCGCATCCTGTTCGCCGCCGTCGCCGCGTTCCCCATCGTGTTCATGCTGGTGTCCTCGCTCAAGCCGGATCAGCAGATCTTCGGCGACATGTCCTCGGTGGCCGCATTCCTGCCCATCGGCAACATCTCGTTCGACAACTACGCGGCCGTGTTTGACCGCGTGCCGGCGGCCCGCTTCCTTATCAACTCCATCGGCATCTCCGCGGTCACGGTGGTGCTCGGCATTTTCATCAACAGCCTCTGCGCCTTCGCCCTGTCCCGCATGGAGGTCCGCGGCAAGCGCATCGTGTTCACCGCGATCCTGGCCACCCTGATCGTTCCCTTCCAGACCCTGGCGCTGCCGCTGGTGTGGTGGGTCAACCAGCTGCCCTACTTTGAACTCAACGGCTTCAGCCTCGAGTTCTCCAAGGGCTGGCTGGACACGTACCAGGTCCAGATCATCCCGTTCATCGCCAACGCGTTCTCCATCTACCTCTACCACCAGTACTTCGAGTCCATCCCCAAGGAACTGGATGAGGCAGCAAGGATCGACGGCGCCGGCTGGTTCAAGATCTACCGCCAGGTGGTGATGCCCCTGGCCGGTCCCGCCACCGCCACCGTGGCCATCCTGACCTTCCTGCCCGCCTGGAACTCCTACCTGTGGCCGCTCATGGTGGTCCAGTCCGAAGAACTCCGCCCGGTCATGATCGGCATCCAGTACTTCTTCCAGCTGAACGTCTCCTGGGGCGAGGTGATGGCCTACGCCTCCCTCATCACGGTTCCCGTGGTGGTCCTGTTCATCGCGTTCCAGCGCTCCTTCATCAACAGCATCGCCTCCAGCGGCGTCAAAGGCTGACCGGCATTTTCCTAGTTCGAAAGACAACCACTTCCATGAATCCCACCGCCGATCTCGACTGCCGGTACAGGCCAACGTGGCACTACGCCGCGGAACGCAACTGGCTCAACGACCCCAACGGCCTTGTCTACTCCAACGGCGTCTACCACCTCTTCTACCAGCACAACCCGCACGGCGATGTCTGGGGCAACATGTCCTGGGGCCACGCCACCTCCGCGGACCTGCTGACCTGGGACGAGCAGCCCGTGGCCATCCCGTGCGACGAGCAGGAGGCCATCTATTCCGGGTCGGCAGTGGTGGACACCCACAACACCAGCGGGTTCGGTGTAGGGGGAGTCCCGCCGCTGGTGGCAATCTACACGAGCGCCTATGCGCCCGACTCGCTGCTCGCCGGCCGGCAGGCGCAGTCCCTCGCCTACAGCACGGACGACGGCGCCACCTGGATCAAGTACGCCGGAAACCCGGTGCTGGACCGGGCGTCCTCGGACTTCCGCGACCCCAAGGTCTTCTGGTACGACGGCGACGCCGGCAGCTACTGGGTGATGGCCGCCGTCGAAGCCCTCACCCATGAAGTGGTTCTCTACAAGTCGGCGGACCTGAAAACCTGGGAGTACCTGAGCACCTTCGGCCCGGCGAACGCCACTGACGGCGTCTGGGAATGCCCGGATCTGTTCGAACTGCCCGTGGACGGTGACGCCGGAAACACCCGGTGGGTGCTCGTGGTCAACCTCAGCCCGGGTGGCGTCGCCGGCGGCTCCGGCGGCCAGTACTTCATCGGAACGTTCGACGGCGTGACCTTCCACTCCGAAACGACCGTCACCGAGGGCGAGCAGACAGGCGGGAGCCGGATGGCCGACTACGGCTGGCTGGACTGGGGCCGGGACTACTATGCGGCGGTGTCCTTCAGCAACGCCCCCGACGGCCGGCGGCTCATGATCGCCTGGATGAACAACTGGCAGTACGCCGCGTCCACGCCGTCGGAGGGCTGGCGCAGCGCCATGTCCCTGGTCCGGGAGGTCCGGCTGGAATCCCGGGGCGGACGTCCCGTGCTGATCCAGGAAGCGGTGGATCCCTTCGCGGCCTCCGGAACCGGGCTGTTCACGCTCGGCAGGCAGGAACTGGAGAGCGGCATCACCTGGCTCCCGGCCGAGGCGTCCGGGGACGTGCTCCGGATCGAGGCGGAGTTTGAGCCCGCAGGCTCGGGGAAAACGGGTCTGGTGCTCCGCGCCGGAAGCGGTGACGCCGCCGGCCTCGAGCGCACCGTGCTCGCTTACGATTCCGCCACGGGCGAGCTGAGCCTGGACAGGACCGCGTCCGGCGACGTCGGCTTCCACGAGGATTTCCCGTCTGTGGAGCGGGTGGCCGTTCCGCTGATCGACGGCAGGCTGCGGCTCCGGGTCTTCCTGGATCGCTGCTCCGTGGAGGTCTTCGCGCAGGATGGACTGGCCACGATCACGGACCAGGTGTTCCCATCGGACTCCAGCACCGCCGTCGGTCTCCTGGCAGAAGGCGACGGCGGCACCGTGGTGGGTCTGACCGTCACCGGCTGAGCCAACGGCCGCGGAGTCGGCCCGCCAATTCGACGGTTCCCTGCCGGCTCGATGCTTCGCAGCATCGAGTGTGCACGGAACCGTCGAATCGGCGGCCCGGTCTCAGCTGTTTTGCTCCAGGGCCTTCTCCAGCAGGTCCAGCAGCTCTTGGTCCACCTGCTCGACGGCGGTGAGCCGGACTTTTCGGTCGAAGAAGTCGCCGCCGCGGACGCGCACTTGTTCGAGACGTCCCCCAATAGGCATCTCGATGCGAAGCGCCACGTCCACGGCCGTCTTGTTGGCCCGCGTCACCTGGGCGAACTTGCGCCGGGGGCTGTGCAGCGAGACGTACCCCTTGCGCATCTGGATTTCCACCCCGTCAGTGGCTGCCGCCCATGCCAGGAGGGCATCGGCTATGGGACGCAGGTGCGGGTGGGATTCGTACTGGCCGTCGATGAGTTCGTCCGCGTCCCGCAGCATGAACTCCGGATAGCCGAACATTTCCCAGGACACGGCATATTGCGCGTAGCCGGTGATGCCGTGCTCGTCGCGCATCCAGTCGCGGAGTTCGCCGTCGTTCCGCACTCCGGCCGTGCGGCCCTGCTCCGCCCACCAGCGCACGTCGTGGCCAGACTTTCGGAGCAGCAGCGCCTGGTTGCTTTCCACCATGGTCTGCCAGGTCTTGGCAGCGGATTTCAGGTTAGGTGTGTTCGCCATGCTCCGATGGTAGTGCCGGTGTCCGAGGGCATGGGCTCCGGCACTACCGCTTGTGATGCCTTACTTGATCATCGTGCCGTCGGGGGCCACGAGGTACCACACATTGCCTACGCCCTGGCCGGTGATGTCGCCGGGGGCCTTGTCCTTCTCCCACAGGTAGACGGGCATGCCTTCGATGGTCACCTGCTTCTTGCCGTCAGGGGTGTCGATGGTTCCGACCTTTCCGGTGACGCCCTCAACGGTGGGGGTGTCATTGGTGGTGAGGACCGGCGGCCAGGCAACGAGGCAGTCACCGGTGCAGTTGCTCTTGCCGGAGTCCTTCACGTCCTTGGTGAAGTAGTAGACGCTCATTCCCTTGCCGTCCACCACGATGTCGCCCTTGGCCGACGATGCGGTCATCAGGTCAACTGCGGCCGTTTCAGTGGCTGTGGACGTGGCGGTTTCGGTGGGCGACTCGGCGGCAGTGGTGGTGGGGGCGGCCGTGGTAGGAGTTGTGCCGGTTCCGCCGCCGCAGGCGGTCAGCGACGCGGCAAGGGCCAAAACTGCAAGGCCAACGCTCAATTGCTTGTTCATGTGCTGCTCCTTGGCTCAGGCCGGAATCTGGGAACCGGCGCTATTTGGAATGACGCATGAAGGTGAAGAATGGTTCAAGGCGCAGACGACGGACCTGAATGAACTTTTCTGGGCCGGTCCGCGTCTTACATGCCAGAATGCCGGACCGCAGGGACCGGTCATCGAGTCACTTCCGGGAGGTCCTGGTGCCGCTGGACGAAGATGTGGTTGCCGCAATCTATCGCGATCATGGGATGGCCCTGCGCCGCTTTGTGATCAGCGCCTCGCATGACCCGATGCTGGCCGATGACATCGTCCAGGAGACAGTGCTGCGAGTCTGGCAGCAGGCGCCGACTATCACGGGAAGCATGCGCAGTTACCTGTTCCGGACGGCCCGGAACATCATGATCGACAATTACCGGAAATCCCAGCGCAGGCCACGGGAGGCCGAGGAACGCGACCTTGCCGATCCGGCGGAGGTTATCGGGAAGGTCGACGAACTGCTCACCAGGGTGCTGATGGAAGAGGCCCTGCTCCGGTTGAGCATGGAGCACCGGGACGTACTCGTGGCGTTGCATTACCGGCGCTTCACAGTGAATGAGGCCGCCGTCCAGCTGAACATTCCAAGCGGCACGGTGAAATCCAGGGCCTTCTACGCGGTGAAGGCCCTGCGGACAATTCTTGATGAAATGGGTGTGGAACGGTGAACGGCAAGGAACTCCATGAGTTGCTGGGGGCATATATCCTGGGCGGCCTCGACGACGCGGACAAGGCGCGCTTCGAGGACCACCTGAAGCAGTGCGCAATCTGCAGGGATGAACTAGCGGACCTGGAAACCCTTCCCGGCCTCCTGAACGCCGTGCCGGTTCCCGACGCCGTGGCGCTCGCCGTTCCGGCTCCGCGGGCGCCGCGCACCCCGGAGCCTTCTGCTGACGTCCCGCAACCTGTCCTGGACGAACTGGCGGCCCGCCGTCGTCATTCCCGACGGCGGCTGACCGCGTTCGTCGGTGCCGTCGCCGCCGCATGCCTAGCCCTGGGCTTCGCTGCGGCGCCGCTTCTGGCCCCGGCTAACCGGCCTGATGCCAGCTATTCGGTGGAAGCAGATACCGGCATCCAGGTGACAGTGGGCATGGTCAAGAAGACGTGGGGTACCGAACTGGCGGTGGACGGCAAGAGCCTGCCGAACAAAGGGAAGCTGTCACTGTGGGTCAAGGACCGGGCAGGAACGGAAGACCGCGCCTGCGCATGGATGGCGACCCCCAGTGGCCGGGCCAGGGTCACCAGCGCGACCCCGCTGCAGTACTCGAGCATTGCCAGTGTCGAGGTGCGGAACGAACAGCAGCAGACAATTGCTGTGATCACCGTGCCGGGCGCCTGAATTAGCCCATTTTTGTCTCAGCCGGGTGTTCTACTGGAGTCCAGGACGAAGGGGACTCGATGGAGCAGCGCGGCGGGGATCACGGCCACAGCAGCCGGGAGTACAGGAACCGCGCCGCCGTGGGCCGGCGGCCAGGTAACCGCGGCCATCCCCAGCGTGATTATGCGGGCGGCTCCTACGAAGTTGTGGCCTCCGGGGAGCAGCTCGCACGGACTCTGATGTCAGCCGGCCGGGTGCGGCCGGCAGCGGTGATTGCCTGGCATCCCGGCCAGCCCCGGAACAGGATCGACGTCGAGCATATCGCCCGTGAAGTGGGGGATCTCGCCGATGTCTATTACCTCGAAAACGGCCCCGAGACCTACAGGCTCGGTGACGCGCTGCCTCCCGGTGCCCATGTTTACGGAAACGCCGCCCGGGTCTATTCCGCGGACCTCGACTGGATTCAGGATGTGTACAGAAGCCCGCTCTGGATGGCACAGAGTCCGGATGCTGCTGTACAGGCAGCGGAGGAGATCATTGACGACGTGCTGGGACGGCTTACGTCATCGCCGCCGCCGGCGGTCGTGCCGCAGCGCGCGGAAAAGATGGACGGCGTGGTCAAGGCCTTTGCGAGCGGTGGGTCCCGTGCCATCGTGGAGTTGTCAGACGGCCGGCGCTGCACGATCCAGCGCGAGCAACTCCTGCCGGCCGTGCGCCTGGACTGGATGCTGGCTGAAGGCCAAGCCGTGTCCGGGCTGTACGATGCCGGTGCCAGGACCCTGGACGTCAGTGCGCTGAAAGTGGTTCCCCGGCTCACAGATCTCTATTCCTCCGGTGACCTGGTGCTTGCGCTGGTGGAGGAGGTGACCGGCAAGGCGGCCACGCTCAACCTTTTCCCCGGCTGCAGGTGGCCAGTTCCCCTGGAGCGGATGTCGTCGAACCCTCTGGACACCGCAGACACTTTGGTGACGGAGGGGGAAGTGGTGGTTGTCCGGTTCCTCAGGGTGAAGGGCGCCGTTGTTCTTTCCCTCATCGATGTTGGTGATGATGGGGAGGTCCGGGCGTCCCCCCGGGCTGCTGCTGGGCGGGACTCCCTGGCTGCAGGCAGGAAGACACCTGCTGGAACGCGTGGGCACCGGGATCGATGAAACTCCGGTGGCTGCAGGGGAACCGGTTCGGCCGGCCACGGCAGGACGCGCCCCCGACATTCCTTCGCCCGCTCTGATCACGGTGCAGCTCTCCCTTGCCACCGAGAAGGCTGAGGTGGCCCGGCTCCAGGAGTTGGTCAAGGCGGGGAGCAGCGCCGGGCCGGAGCTTCTTCGGCTGGAACGCGAGGTCGCAGCCCTGCGGGCGGAGCTGGAGCTGGAGCGACGGCAAGCGGCGGCCAGTGACGGGCTGCGGGCTGGACTGGCAGCAAAGAACGCCAAACAGCTGGAGGACCTGCGCACGCTTCGCGCGCGCAACCGTGAAATGCAGCAGGCTCTGAAGCGGTCCCGTGAAGACTCAACAGATGCCTTCGAAACAGCGGATGACCGCGTCCGGCACGATATTTATCTGGCCTGGGTACGTAACGTTCCCGGCGAGGACAAGTCCAGGTTTCCACTTCCAGGGGCGTACAGCGTGGGTCCCGACTTCGCCGCCTCACTGTATTCACGGACGGAGCAGGGCGCCGTGCCTAAGGCCTTGAAAGCGGTGGTGGAAGTGTTGAGCGGTCTCGCGGAGCGGAGCTCGGCCAGGGAGGTGCATCCCCTGCGCGCCACAGGTGGCGGTGATGCGGCCCAGATTCAGCGCGAGGACGGTGCCAGATGCTTTCGCGCATCCATTGAACGAAGCGTGGCGTCGGCACGGCGGCTGCACTACTGGAAGACTCCGGGTGGCGAAGTGGAGCTTTCGCGCATCGTGCTGCACGATGACTTCAAGCCTTAGGTCCCGTGGCGCTGGGATTCCATGCGGCCGAGCCTGGCCCGAACCACCATAAAAACGCCGTAGCAGATGAGCCCTGCCCCCACGGCGGCGAGCAGGTAGATGCCAAAGGGCTGTTCGCGCAGCGCCCGGAGGCCGCCGTCGAGTCCGGTGGATTGTTCGGGGCGGAGCGTGGCTGCGGCGGTGATGACGAGCAGGCCCGTCACGAAGAGGGCGACGCCTTTGGCCGCGTAGCCGGCGATGCCCAGGCGCGTAATACCCTTGCGTGCCGACGGTGATGCAGGCATGCGGATGTGCCGCTCGAACTTCCTCTGGAATCCACGGAGCACATAGACGACTCCGGTGACGGCTACTGCTGCCCCGACAACAATCAGGAGCAGGAGGCCGCCCGGTGCCTTCAGGAGACCCACGGTCATGTCACTCGTGGATTCCCGGTTGTCGCTGCCGCTGCCTCGCGCGAACGCGGCGAGTGAAACAGCCATTGCGGCGTAGACCACCGCCTGGCCGGCGGCCTTGAGCTTCTTGACTATTTTGTCCTTGGACGGAAGGTTCTGGTAGGCAAAGATGGCGTCACTGGCCTGCCAGAGTGCCAGGGCCACGCAGGCGGCGAAGCTGGCCCACAGCAGCAGGGGCCCGAAGGGCTGGCTGCCCAATTCTGCGACAGCCCCGCTGACGTCAGCCCGGCCGCTCTTTCCCACTGCCAGCCCGATGGCGATCGTCCCCACTAAAAAATGGAGCACGCCGCTGACGGCAAACCCTGCCCGGGCCAGCAGCTCGAGTGCGCGGGAGTTGGTGACCTCTTCGGCTTTGTCTGCCGCGCCCTGCAGTTCTCGTTTGATGATCGTTCCTTCGCGCCGGCATGGCTCATGCGTCTCCCGCGGCTACCCGCCACATTCCCCATCGTGCCACGGGCAGAGGCTGCACAACAGATGGGGCTGCGCGCAACCAAGCGCCGCGTCTGTGCCCCGGAACTGTGCCCCGCATAGGGCCCGCAGATGTTCCCCGGACCAGGCTCCGGGGCGGCGTCAGACCCGCCGGTAGCAGAGGTCGAAGATCATACGGCCGGCCTCGTGCGCCTTGTTCTCAAAGCTCGTGCGGATGCGGCCCTCAAACCGCGGCGCCCAGCCACCGGTTTCATCGATACCCTCGTTGGGTCCCGTGTGCTCGGTGCTGACCGGCGCCCGGCCTTCCTTCACCGGGGCGCCGCCCACGAGCGACTCGACGCCCGTCTGCCAGACGTGGGTGAGCGGGCTCTCGGGCCCCCTGCGTTCACCATCATGCATATTGACGAACGCCGTGGAACCGGCGAGCACATCGCGCACGTGCACGGCGTAATTGGACCAGTCGGTCGCGATTCGCCACAGTCCGCCGGGCTTCACGGCCCTGGCGGCCAGCTCGGCGAACTCGGGCTGAATGAGCCGGCGTTTGTGGTGGCGCGACTTGTGCCAGGGGTCCGGGAAGAAGATCCACAGCTCGCTCACCGATCCAGGCGGAAGCATGGTGGCGAGTACTTCAGGCGCGTTGGCCTCCACCACACGGACGTTGGTGAGGCCCTTGCTGTTGATCTTGATCATGGTGTTGGCCAACCCGGGGGTGTAGACCTCGACAGCGAGGAAGTCCGTGTCCGGGTTCTGCTCGGCGGCGTGGCAGACGGCATCGCCAAGTCCCGATCCGATCTCAACGATCAGCGGTGCTTTCCGGCCGAACTCGGTCTCCGCGTCAAACGTGTAGTCCGGGTGGACCGAGGTGTTGGCCACGTGGCGCGGGACGTCCACTGCCCAGCGGTCCGAGTGTTCTTCCCAGGCGGCTTGCCGGCGGCCCTGGAGGCGTGTTCCGCGGCGCACGAAACTGACGGGCCGTCCGCCGTAGGTGCCGAATGAGGCCTGGCTGCCGGGCGTGACGGGCCTCGGCGTCCTGGGATTCTCAGGTGTCTGGTTCTCCGGCGGCCGGGGGGAATCTGGGGTTTCACTCATCATCTCCAGAATAGTGGAGTTCGCGGCGCCGGACGCCGCCGGCATCGGCAGTGGGGGCGCCCCCGAACATACAGGATGGGCGTTCACGGCAGGGCTGTGACAACAACGTGGATGGCCCCTGGGAGAAGGACGAAGGCAGCTTGCGTCCCCACGAGCCAGAGTCCTGCCACGCCGGCGCTCCACGCCGAGGTGTCGCGCTGATGCCGCCTCACGGCAAGGATGCCGAAGAGGGCGGCCAGCAGCCCGAAAAATGTGGGCAGGCTCCAGAAGACTGCCGCCGCCACCCACTCCAGGCCGTTGCTGCCGGTGTCGGGGCGGGTGAACAGCATGGCCAACATGCTGGGCACGATAGTCAGGAGCATGCTGGGCAGCACCAGCGCACCAAACACGACGCTCGCCCCACCTTCGCCCGTGCCTTCCGATGCCGCCCGGCCCCGTGACGGCCTGGGATGGTCGGGGACCTTGGGAGCACACGGAATGCTCATGGTTCTCCCAGTGGTAGGCGGGTGGGCGGTGCCTCGGCCCGTTATTGGAGCCACACTAATTCCGGGCCATCGACAGCCGTAACCGGTGTTCTTTTGTATGTGGATAACCCTTCGGGCACCGCTACCGGCCCGGGGATATAGCCGTGTGGCGGTCCGGGGGCGTGGCGCTCACGCGGCGCCGGCCCCTGCAAGAATGGCCGGATGACCGGTGGGAAGAGCGGGGCAGCGAAGAACGGGACAGCGAAGAACGGGACAGTGAAGAACAGGACAGTGAAGAACGGCGCGCCCCGGCCCGCCCTGGGTGCCGTGTCCGGATCGCTCGTGGATGCCGAGGTGGACGACGTCCCGTCCGCAGAGCCCACGCACGTCGGCGGTCGCCGGGGGCTGGCATACCTTGGCCTCTGCCTGGTGCTGATCGGGCTGAACCTGCGCACTGTGTTCTCCAGCTTTTCGGCAGTGCTCCCCGAAATAACGTCCGGCGCCGGCCTGCCGGGCTGGGCAGTGGTGGTACTGACCACCGTCCCGGTGACTCTGCTGGGCGTGTTCGCCCCGCTGGCCCCCGTCCTGGCGAGAAGATTCGGTGCCGAGCGCGTCCTGCTGGGGGCCATGGCCGTCCTGACGGCCGGGCTGCTGGCCAGGCCCGCGGCTGTTCCGGGCGGGGGGCACCTGCCCGCCCTGCTCGCAGGCACGGCGGCGTGCGGAGCGGCGATTGCGCTGTGCAATGTACTGCTGCCCGGGTTGGTGAAGCGTGACTTCCCGCACCGGCTCGGCCTGATGGGCGGGCTCTACACCACGGCCATTTGTGCGTCAGCGGCCCTGGGGGCTGGTTTCACCTATCCGGTTTTCAGCGCGACCGGTCAGTGGACCGCCGCGCTGTGGTTCTGGACAGTGCCGGCCGCCGTCGTCCTACTTCTATTCCTTCCGGTCGCGATCCGTCAACGCCACGGCCGGCAGAACGCCGTGCACGACGGCCTGAACGTGTGGCGCTCCGCGGTCGCCTGGCAGGTCACCATCTTCATGGTGCTGCAGTCCATGATGTCGTTCAGCGTCTTCGCCTGGCTGGCGCCGATTCTGCGGGAGCGCGGCATCGACGGCGGAACGGCGGGGCTGATGGTCTCCGCCTCGATCGTCCTGCAGATGCTCGGCTCGCTGTTCGCCCCGGCGCTGGCAGCGAGGCTGCGGGATCAGCGGGCCATCAACATGGTCGTGGCGCTCATGACCGGGGGCGGCTTCGCCTTGAGCATCTTCGGCCCGCTGGAGCTGATCTGGGTGTGGACCGGACTCCTGGGCCTGGGCCAGGGCAGCCTCACCGCGGTGGCCCTGACCATGATCATGCTCCGCACCCGGAACGGGCATGCCGCAGCCCACCTCTCCGGCATGATGCAGGGGGTGGGCTACGGGCTGGGCTCCACGGGGACACTCCTCGTAGGCCAGCTGCACCAGAGCACCGGCTCGTTCGCGGCGGCCGGAGTGCTGTTCCTCGCAGTGGGCCTGCTTGCGGCCGCCTTCGGCTACCGGGCAGGCCGCAACCGCTTCATCTGACCCGCCTTGAGACTGTCTTTAGTGCGCCAGGTCCTTGCCCTTGGTCTCCGGGAGTGTGAAGACGAACGCCGCGCTGACGGCCAGCAGCACCACCGCATAAACGTTGAACAGGTCGGGCATGCGCAGCGACGTGCCGAGCCACTGCTGCAGGTAAGGGGCTGTTCCGCCGAACAGCGCCACGCAGATGGAGTAGGGCACTCCCACGCCCACGGTCCGGATGCTCGTCGGGAACAGCTCTGCGTAAACGGCGGGCACGATCGCGGCGCTCGCGGCGATGAAGATGAGCATCACGGACATGCCGACGGCGAGCTGCCACGCCGAATCCTTCAGCAGCCAGGTCATCGGGAAATGCATCACGGCTGAGCCGATGGCGCCGGACCACAGCACCTTCTTGCGGCCGATCCGGTCGGAGAGCTTGCCCCAGAACGGCAGTGCGGCGATGAATACGATGTTGCCGATGACGCCTGCCCACAGTGCCTCGCCGCGATCGATCTTCAGGGCCGTAGTCGCGTAGCTCGGAGCCACGACGCCCCAGATGTAGTAGATCACCGTGAGCCCGACCGTCAGGCCGATGACCTGCAGGGCCTGCTTGCGGTGCCGGACGATCTGCGGCCAGATCGGGGCGCGCTTCTCGGTGACAGTCTCGCCCTCGAAGACGTCCGTCTCGTGCAGCCTGGCTCGCATGATCAGCGCGTACAGGCCCATCACGGCGCCGATGAGGAAGGGGATCCGCCAGCCCCAGGCGTTCATCACCTCGGTGCTCAGCGCCATGTTCAGGACCGCCCCCAGCAGCGTCCCGAACAGGATGCCGACGGTGCCCGAGGTATAGATCAGGGTGGCCCAGAAGCCGCGGTGTTCCTTGGGTGCCATCTCGGAAAGATAGGTCTGCGACGACGGCAGCTCACCTCCGTGCGCCATGCCCTGCACCAGCCGGGCCACCAGCAGCATCAGTGATGCCCACGCGCCAACGGCTGCGAACGTCGGCGCGATGCCGATCATCAGGCTGCCCAGGGAGGCGAGCCCGACGGCGAGCGTCATGGAGGCCTTGCGGCCCACCCTGTCGCCGATCCAGCCGAAGAGGAACCCGCCGAACGGCCGGGCCACGAAGCCGACGGCGAAGATCGCCAAGGTGGACAGCACCGCCGAGGCCGGGTCCGACTTGCTGAACAGCTGGCTCGCGATGAACGGCGTGAAGGTGGCGTAAATGGCCCAGTCGTACCATTCGACGGCGTTGCCGATGCCAGTGCCGACCACAGTCCTTCGGGTGGACGCCCGGTCTGCTCGCTGGTGGTTGATGGTGGTGGTCATGGTTTCTCCTGGTGGGGCTGGGCTTAGGAAGCTGAGGAGGCGGAAAGGGCGGCCGCTGCCGCCGCCGGGGCGGCAGCCAGCGTGGCCAGCCGCGAGATGGCGAGTTCCGCATAGAGGGCGGCTCCGTCAGCGAGGACTCCGTCGTCGAACGTTGCGTACGGTGAGTGGTTGAACGGGGACGTGGCAGGGTCTGTGTCCCGGGGCACCGCGCTCAGGCCGATGAAGGTGCCGGGCACCTCCGCGAGGACGCGGGAGAAGTCCTCGGAACCGCTGAGCGGGGTGGCCCAGCGCGAAAGCCTGGAGTCGCCGAAGAGTCCCGTGATGACCTTTTCGGCGGTGTGTGTTTCATCCTCGTTGGTGATGGTGAGGGGGTATTCCTGCTGGTAGTCCACGTCAACGCCGAGGCCGTGCGCTGCTGCGATTCCCTTGAGCAGCCGGGGCACGGCGTCCATCATCTTTTGCCGGGACTTTTCCGAGAACGTGCGGATGGTTGCCTCGATGCGGGCCGTTTCCGGGATGACGTTGCGCTTGGTGCCGGCGTGGAGCACCCCCACGGACAGGACCACGGGGTCGAACATGTTGAACTGCCGGGTAACCATGACCTGCAGGGCCGTCACCATCTCGGCGGCGGCGGTCACCGGGTCCTTGGCCGAGTGCGGGGCGGAGCCGTGGCCGCCGGCGCCGAGTACCGTGACCACCAGCCCGTCGGAAGCGCTGAGCATGACGCCCGGTTTGGTGCAGAACGTGCCGTGGGGTTCGAGGGAGGAAAACACGTGCATGCCGTATGCTGCGTCCACCCGGCGGCCCGGGGCGTCCAGCACGCCTTCGCGGATCATGTAGCTGGCGCCGTCGAAGCCTTCCTCGCCCGGCTGGAACATCAGCACGACGTCGCCTGGCAGCTGGTGCTGCCGTTCCGCCAGCAGCGTGGCGGCTCCGGCGAGCATGGACGTGTGGAGGTCATGGCCGCATGCGTGCATGGCGCCGTCGATTTTGGAGGTGTAGTCCACGCCGGTCTTCTCCTGGACGGGCAGCCCGTCCATGTCCGCGCGGAGGAGAACTGCCGGGCGTCGGGCCGCAGCACAGTCGCCGGCCGTAGCCCCCTCCCCGTCTCCAACCTGGGCTCCGCCGCGCAGGACCGCCGTGACCGAGGTCGTGTCCTGGCCCAAGGTGATCTCGAAGGGCAAACCGTCCAGGGCCTTGAGGATTTTTTCCTGCGTCCGCGGCAGCTCGAGGCCGATTTCCGGCTCCCGGTGCAAGTTGTGGCGGAGACTGGCGAGGTCTCCCTGCATTTCCCTGGCGTCTGCGGCAATCGGCACGTGTACTCCCTTTGACTTCGGCTTACTCGGTCTCGCTCTATTCTGGGGTGACCTGCTTCACAACCGGTCTAAGTGCTGGAAAAATGCAGGCCAAGACGATAATCGCAGGAATCATGCATCATGAAGGGGCTGCCGTGGAGCTCAGCGAGGAAGACCTGGCACTTATCAACACCCTGCAGATCGCGCCGCGGATCAGCTGGTCGGACGCTTCGGGCATTCTCGGCGTCCACGCCACGACGCTTGCCGCCCGCTGGGACAGGCTGCGGGCGGCCGGCGCCTCGTGGACCACGGCACATCTGATCGGAGACCCGAAGCAGATGTGTCTCGCCTTCGTGGCTGTGGACTGCGAAATGGACCGCCGGCAACAGGTCACGGCCAGTCTTGCTGCGCTGCCGGAGGTGGTCACCGTGGAGGAGGCGGCCAGCAACCGCGATCTGATGCTGACCGTCGTTACCCGCTCCCTGGAGGACTTCAGCACCAAAGTGGTGTCCCGGCTGAAGGAAACAGAGGGACTGGTGAAGTACCAGACGGCCCTCTGCACACGACTTCACACCGGCGCTGACACCTGGCGGCTGAACGTTCTGAGCCGTGCGCAGCAGGCTGCCCTCCAGGCGTTCGCCCGGCCCGCACCTTCGCAGCCGGACCGGACTGGCGCTGCGCGGGAGCCGCTGCCGGCAAGCCACCTGGACCTGCTGCCGTATCTGGCCAGGGACGGACGGGCCACGGCGGCCGACATTGCCCGGGCCCTGGGCCGCAATCCTGCCACCGTCCAGCGTCAGCTGAACCGGGTGCTGGCCAGCGGCATCCTGTCCCTGCGGTGCGAGGTCGCGCAGCGATACTCGTCGTTTCCGGTGACCTGCCAGTGGTTCGTCAACGTGCCTGCGGGCCAGCATGAAGCCGCCGCCGCGAGCATTCGGTCCATCCGGAATGTGCGGCTCAGCGCCTCGACGACAGGCCCCACCAACTTCGTGATCATCATGTGGCTGCAGTCCCTGGCCGACGTCATGGACGCCGAGCTCGCCCTGCAGCAAAGGGTGCCCGGCATCGAACTGGTAGAGAGCGTCGTCATGCTGTCCACGGTTAAACGGGTGGGCTGGATGCTGAACGAGGACTCCACGGCCAGCGGGGCCGTCGTCGTGGATGCCCACGGCCTGGAGCTCGCGGACTAGCCGGCTTGCTCCACATCGGCGCCGTCCTGTGGCAAGCTACCCCGTACCAACCGACTACCGATCAGGCTGCCGTGCACGAATCCGCTCCGCCGCTCTCCGCCGCCCCCGCCGCCGGGATCCTCCGGCACCCCTATCTTCTGGTGACCGTGGGATCGTGCGCCCTTGTGTTCCTTGCCGCCTTCGAATCACTGGCGGTCACCACCATCATGCCGCTCGTGAGCCGCGAGCTCGACGGCGCCAACCTGTACGCCCTCGCGTTTGCCGGGCCGCTGGCCACGGGGGTGATCGGCATGGTGGGCGCGGGCAACTGGTCCGACCGGCGCGGCCCCCTCGCCCCGCTCTATGTGTCGGTGGCGGTGTTCGTGCTCGGCCTGCTGATTGCCGGCACCGCCGGCAGCATGGCGGTTCTCGTGGCGGGCCGGCTGGTCCAGGGCTTCGGCGGCGGGGCCATGACGGTGGCCCTATACGTGGTGGTGGCCAGGGCCTACCCGCCCGGGCTGCACGCCAAAATCTTCGCGGCCTTCTCTGCAGCATGGGTCATCCCCTCCCTTGTGGGGCCCTTCGCTGCGGGCCTCGTGGCGCAGCTGGCCGGGTGGCAGTGGGTGTTCCTGGGCGTGGTGGGCCTGGTCATCCCGGCCTTGGCCATGCTCGTCCCTGCCCTGCGGGGCGTCCGCTCGGGGCCCGAAGACCAGCCGGCGCCCTGGGCATTCCGGAGGCTTGCCTGGGCTGCGCTCGCGGCGTTAGCCGTGCTGGGCCTTAACCTGTCCTCCGCCGTTCCGGCGGCCGGGGCTGTCGTGGCCTGCACCGCCGTCGTCGTTGCGCTGCTGGCCGTCAGGCCGCTGGTGCCGCCCGGCACGCTGGTTGCCCGCCGGGGCCTGCCGAGCGTGATCCTCACCCGTGGTTTGGCGTCCGCCGGGTTTTTTGGCGCCGAGGTTTACCTGCCGTACCTGCTGGTGGAGCGCTATGCCTTCGCGCCGACGTTCGCCGGCCTCACCCTGACCGGCGGCGCGCTCGCGTGGGCAGCCGCCTCGGGCATTCAGGGCCGGCTGGGAAACCGGCTCGGCAGCCCCGTCGCGGTGCGGATCGGTTCGCTGCTGGTGCTGTCCGCCATCGTCCTCGCCCTGGTGACGACAGCGTTTGGCTGGCCGGCCGCCGTCGCGATTTCCGGATGGATTCTCGCCGGCGGCGGTATGGGGCTGATGTATCCGCGGCTGAGCGTCATGACACTCGCACTGTCCGCGCCGGACACGGAAGGCTTCAACAGCTCCGCGATGTCCATTGCGGACTCCCTCGGCGGTGCCCTGGCGCTCGCCGCCACAGGCATCGTGTTCACTGCATTCACGACGACGGCGGCTTCCTTCGCCGGAGTTTTCGCCCTGACGGCGGTGATCGCCGCCGCCGCGGTGGTCACAGCGCCCCGTGTCGCCGACTGATTCCGGACCGCCTGACCCACGACGGAACCGCTGCTGAAACCAGGTAATGGAGACGTATTGACCCCGGGCTGGCGGCGGAGGATTCTCATTGCAGGGCCCGCCTGCAGCCCCGGCCCGGGCGCTGGACAGCGTTTCAACACCGAACCAGCCTTTCAACATCGACCCGAGGAGACTCCGATGCGTAACGCTAAATTCAATGATCTGCTGGCCCACCAGGTCGGCAACGAGTTCGCCGCTTCCCAGCAGTACATCGCCATTGCCGTCTGGTTTCACGGCCAGGACCTGCCCCAGCTGGCCAAACATTTCTACCGTCAATCGCTGGAAGAACGAAACCACGCCATGATGATGGTCCGCTACATCCTGGACCGCGGGCTGAAGATCCCCATCCCCGGCGTGGAACCGGTCCGCAATGACTTCAACAATGTAGAGGAGCCATTGGCCCTTGCCCTCGCCCAGGAACAGGCAGTCACCGAGAACATCAAAGAACTGTTTGCCGCGGCACGGGCGGAAAACGACGCCCTCGGAGAACAGTTCATGCTCTGGTTCCTCAAGGAACAGGTCGAGGAAGTGGCCTCGATGACGACGCTGCTGAACATCGCCCGGCGCGCGGACAACCTCTTCGACATCGAAAACTTCCTCGCCCGCGAACGCGTCGGCGATCACGGTCGCCCCGGCGGCCATCATGGCGGTCATCACGGACACCACGGCGGGCACGGGGGCCACGACTCCGGAACACCGGAAGCCGCCGGAGGGACGCTCTGACAGCCCATCCCGAGCGGCAGCAGGCGGCCGGTCTTGAGGCCGGCCGCGGGCAGTGGTGTCCTAACTGACCATGGAGCCAGGGCTGAGTGAGTGCCAGGAACGGTGGTGGTACACGAGCGGCCGGGACGGCCCGGCAACCCCGTCCCCAGCGGAGCGGACGTTGACCTGGAGCACACGCATCGCGACCACTACGGAGTCACCGGCATGCATCTCGTTGACGATGGTCCCTCGCAGCCAGGCATCGGCCGCGGGGAGAACGGGCTCACCCGTGACCAAACGGGACCAGGCGGACGTGTCCTCAAAGCGGTCGATGCCGCCGGTGGCAAAAGTTTTCGCAAGACCAATCTGGTCTGCGCCGAGCAGATGCACCACGAGGGTCCCGGCCTTGCGGATTGCATGCGCCGACGATGACTGCGCGGAGAGTGAAAACGCCAGGAGCGGCGGATTGAGCGAGACGGAAAAGACCGAACTGGCCGTCAGCCCCACCGGTCCGCTGGCGCCTTGGGCGGTGATGATGGCGACGCCGGCCGGATGGTTGCCGAAAGCCGCCTTGAAATCATCGATGCTGGGCATGTCGGAAGAGAGGCTCGTGGCCCCATGACGCGGCCTGGAGGCTGCGAGGGCGTACTGGATTGCCATAAAAGGTCCTTGGGGTTTGGCGGACGAAAGCGGTGCGTCTCCACTGCTCGACCGCGGTGAAGGCCCACCCCTGGCACACCACCGCTTGAGACTGGGTGTTTTCATCGCACCGCTTCCCAACTACGATCAGGAGGAAGGCGCTTAGGTAAGGCTTACCTTCCTCCTTCGGAAGACTGTATCAAGATCTTTGAATTGCGTGACAAACGCATGACGTAATAGAAGGTCCCGGGTCGATGTCAGAAACAGAGTTCAGGCCGACGCCACAAGCGGTGAGCCCGGCCGCCGCGCCCATCGAGGATGTCATAAGGGCCCTCAAGGGTGTTGTTGACCCCGGACTGGGTGTGAACGTTGTCGATCTCGGGCTCGTCTACGGCCTGGAATATGAGTGCGACAGCACGCTGCTGATCAGGATCACACTGACCTCGCCTGCCTTTCCGTTGACGGAGCTGATCGAGGAGCAGGTTGCCAGGGCGCTGGACGGAGTCGTTGACGGATGGCGACTGAGCTGGGTCTGGATGCCTCCGTGGGGACCGGAAAAGATCACTGAAGAGGGCAGGGCCCAGATGCGAGGATTCAAAGCATAGAACCTGGGCGGACCGTCGGCCCGGCCCGCCGCCTACTGCAGCGGCAGCCGGGTGGCGCGCACGACGGCGTCGGCGAGGATGGCCATCTGCCCGTCCGGGCCCGACGCCTCGCGTTCCCGGCTTTCGGCCACCTCCACGTCCCACTCCGGCGGCGCGATGCCGAGTTCCGCCACGAGCTGCCCGGGCGTGAAGTATCGCCCTGTCCCGTGGCCGCCCGTCCCGTGGCCGTCCGGCGCGTCGGCGCCGTGGCTGCTGTTGCGGTGGCTCGCCCAAGGCGGCAGCCCGTCCGGATGGTGACCCACGACGAGCAGGGTCCCGCCGGGCCGCACGGCGTCCGCCGCGATCCTGTGCGACCGCTGCCAGGGCATTTCCGTGGAGTGCAGGAACTGCGCGGAGACCAGGTCAAACTGCACGTCCGGAGCCCACGTTTCCAGGTCCCGCTGCAGCCAGGTGACGCGGTGGCCCGCCCCGGATTCCGCTGCGCGTCCGGCCGCCCGTTCAAGCGCGACGGCGGACACATCCACCGCGGTCACCGTCCAGCCCCGTTCGGCGAGCCACAGGGCATCGGCCCCTTCTCCGCAGCCGAGGTCCAGGGCCGTTCCAGGCGTGAGCCCGGCTGCTTCCACGACCAGCTGCGGATTCGGCCGGCCGCTCCAGACGCGGGCGCGGCTGCGGTACATCTCGTCCCAAAGGCGGGCGGCGCCGTCGTCTGTTGGTTCTGCCTGCCCGCCGGGGGAGTGCTGCTCATCGCTCATCGGTTACTGGCCCTTCTGGATCCGGCGCCAGCCGCCGGCGCGGTTGTTGGCGATGATCGACCTGAACATCTCGAGCAGGGCCGGCGCGTTGATCGCTTCCCCCTCGTAGAAGGCCACCGTCCGGCCGGTCTTGTTCCCGTGCCCGCCGGTGATGAGGTGTTCCGGGTCCGGCGTCAGCCCGCCGTCGTACAGGAACACGTTCACGTGGTCCTTGGCCGCCAGCAGGGCGCAGACATTCCCCTGCAGTTCAAAGTACGGCTGGCGCGTGCGCTTGATGGTTTCGGTGACCTCCGGATCGGCGGCATGGACCAGCTCCCTGACCTGCCGGCACACTGCCTGCTGCCACTCCGGCAGGGCATCGATGTAGGCGTCCACGCGCGGATCGGCGGTGTAGTGCATGGGTATCACCCTGCCACAGAACCCCACGCCCAACTAGGTGTCAGGGGGCGTCAGGGGAGCTGCAGGACGATGTTGCCCGCGCCGTCCTCTCTTACCGAATAGCTGCGCAGCGGCCCGGCGCCGGTGGTAGAGCAGCCTGTATCGAGTTCGAAGGAGTGCTGGTGCAGCGGGCATATCACCACGGACCGGTCGATGGTGCCGTCGGCGATCGGCCCGCCTTTGTGCGGGCATATGGCTGACACTGCCCGGAGGGAGCCGTCCCGGAGCCGGAACACCGCCACCTGCTCACCGGCCACCCCGAAGGCGCGTCCCTCGCCAACGGGTACCTGCTCGAGCGGGCCGAGGACGTGCACGCCGCCTGACACAGGACCAGCCCCGGCGCTCATCGGACCGGCACCTGGGGGAGGACCGTGAGGGGAAGCGAGGTGCGGAACTGCCCAGGGGTGAGGGGATCGTTGCGTTCCGTCCAGGGGTCCACATAGGCGTCGATGGACTGCTGCATGGCGGCGTCCAGTTCCGGGCCGATTCCTTCGGAATCCTCCACGATCACCGAGCGGAGGTGCTCGATCCCGACCCGCGGCACAAAGGCGTAGGTCCGTTCCAGCCAGTTGGCCCGCTCGCGGTAGTACTGCATGAAGCGGCCCGTCAGCAGCTTGACCGTCTCGGGATCGTCCACGGTGGCGAGCAGGTCACCCTTGCGGATGTGTGCTCCGGCGGCGCCGCCCACATAGATCTCCCAGCGTCCGCCTTCCACGGCCACCACGCCCACGTCCTTCACCAGCGATTCGGCACAGTTCCGCGGGCATCCGGACACGGCCAGCTTCAGCTTCGCCGGCGACTCGATGCCCTGGAACCTCGACTCGATCTCGACGCCCAGCTTCGTGGAATCACCGGTTCCGAAGCGGCAGAACTCCTGCCCCACGCAGGTTTTCACGGTGCGGAAGCTCTTGCCGTAGGCGTAACCGGACGGCATGTCGAGATCGGCCCAGACCTTGGGCAGGTCCTCCTTGGGGACGCCCAGCAGGTCGATCCGCTGCCCGCCCGTCAGTTTCACCAGGGGAATGCTGTACTTGTCCGCCACGTCGGCGATCCGGCGGAGCTGCGCCGGCGACGTGACGCCGCCTTTCATTTGCGGCACCACGGAGAACGTGCCGTCGCGCTGGATATTGGCGTGGACGCGGTCATTCACGAACCTGGCGTCCCGCTCATCGATGTACTCACCGGCCCACATCATCTTCAGCAGCGACGCCAGGGCCATCTTGGATTTGGCGTCCTCGGCGCCGCCTGGAGCCAGAGCCGCGAAGACTGCCGACACGGACCGCAGCCCCTGTTCGCGGATGGCCTTCATCAGGTCCGCTTTCTCCAGCGGAACGCCCGGCACGTAGTACGTGGCGGCCGGGTCCTCCCCGACGGCCCCGTCCGCGGCCCACTCCACCACCTGCCGGACCAGCAGCTTGCAGGAGCCGCAGCCCTTGCCCGCCCGGGTCGCGTCCATGACCCCGGCCAGCGTGCTGCAGCCGCCCTTCACCGTATCCACCAGCGCCTGCTTGCTGACCCCGTTGCAGTTGCAGACCTGCGAGTCGCCGGCGAGTTCAGCCACTCCCGCCTCCTCAGCCGGCCCGCCGACGTCGAACAGCAGCGAGACGCGCTCCTCCGGAAGCGGGAGGCCGCGGTCGAACGCCTGCGTCAGATATGCCACCTTGCGGCTGTCCCCGAGCAGTGTGGCGCCCACGATTTTGCCGTCCCGGATCACGATCGACTTGAAGACGCCGCGGCTGGGTTCAGAAAACACCACGTGTTCGTCCGTCTCCCGTTCGGGGGCCTGCAGCCCCATGGACGCGACGTCGACGCCCGCCACCTTGAGCTTGGTGGCGGTCCGGGTCCCCAGATAGGTGGCTTTCGGGTCAGCGCCCGTCACGTGGTCCGCCAGCACGGCGGCCTGCTCCCACAGCGGTGCCACCAGGCCGTACACCTCGCCGCGGTGCTGGACGCATTCCCCCACCGCGTAGATGTCCTCCTCGTCCGGCACGCGCATGTGGTCGTCCACCACGATGGCCCGCTCCACCGGCAGGCCGCTGGTGACCGCCACTTCCACGTTGGGGCGGATGCCGGCCGCCACCACCACCATGTCGCAGCCGATGTCCGGCTTGTCCCGCAATCGGACGCCGCTCACTTTGTCCCCGCCCAGGATTGCCGTGGTGCGGCTGCCCGTGTGCACGCGGATGCCGAGTGCTTCGACGCTGCCGCGCAGGACCGCGCCGCCGTCGGGTCCCAGCTGCGCGTTCATAAGATGGCCGCCGGAGTGCACCACGTCGACGTCGATGCCGTGGCTTTGCAGCCCGCGCGCGGCTTCCAGCCCCAGGAGTCCGCCGCCGATCACCACCGCGCGGCGGTGGTGGTCCTGCTGCGCGTACGCGACCATGTTGCGAGTGTCGTCAATGGTGCGGAAGGCGAATATCCCGGGCAGCAGGCGGCCACCGGGCGTGTACAAGCCGTCCATCGGCGGCAGGTGGGAGCGGCTGCCGGTGGCGATCACCAGGACGTCGTACGGGGTTGCCCTGCCGTCGTCGGAAAATACCAGCCTGGCGAACCGGTCGATCCTCTCCACCCGGACGCCCGCGTGCAGGGTGATGTCATTTTCCTGGTACCAGGCCAAGGAGTTGAGGAAGATGTTGCCGGTGTCCTCCTCGCCGGACAGGACGTGGCTGAGCATGATCCGGTTGTAGTTGCCGTACGGTTCGTCGCCGAACATGGTGATCCTGTACTGCAGACCGCCGCCGCGGGCCAGGATTTCCTCGACGGCGCGCGCCCCGGCCATGCCGTTGCCGATCACCACGAGGCGACGGCGGGAGTCAACGGTTTTGGTCCGGGCGGCCCGGCTCGCCAGCGTGGTCATCAGTGCTCCACCATGCCGAGGTCCACCACTACGGAGCCGCTGACGCCGGTGTCCGCCAGCAGCCTGAGCTCGATCAGCGAGCCGCCCTCGATGTCCTCCACCACCCGCAGCGGAACGTGGACGTCGCTCTTGGCCCCGATGGGGAAGTAGCGCATGGGGATGCCGTCCCGCATCAGGACGACAGTGATAAGTTCCCCGGAGGAGTTGCCTCCCCGGAAGTACAGCGTCTGGTTGATCACGCCGTCCGGTACATAGCGGGAAAGCTGGCTGTGGATGGGAACCGGTTTTTCCAGCCCCGCTCCGTTGAACGGGAAGATTCCTTGGAGGAAGAGATTCTTCAGAACCATGGTCAGACCCTTTCGGCGAGTGGTGCACTTATCCCGGCATAGGGCCATCCTGCGCTCGCCGTGTTACAGCCCCCTGCGGGCTGTGTAATTTCCGCTTAACACCTTTCTCACCACGGGCTTTTTCACCTCACTTCTAATGTACGGGCAGCTGAAGTCAGGTCCCCGCCAACGGTTGCGGGAGCCGCCTTGTCGGGGCTGCGTGCTGCCGGATGCTAAGCTGGTGGAACTTGATGTGCAGTGATGCCCACTTTGGTCTTGATTGACCGGTTCCGGTTCATCAACCGGTTTCCCCGAAGGATTTATCCGGCAGGGAGTGGGTTTTTTCACGTGAGAGGCACATCCTGCGTCGATGAACGCGTTCTATTTGGTCCCGACTGCCGCATTGCATCACTGGCAGCAGCCCGGTTGATCACCTGACTTTTCTTCGGCGAACCCCTGTGCCAACCGGCGTCGGGGGCCGATATCCGTATGGATACCGCCTGAAAGACCTTTGAAACCCATGACTACTTTCGCTGCCCTCGGCACGCCCAAAGCACTTGCCGACACTCTGACAGCACAGGGGATCGAGACCCCGTTCCCCATCCAGGTCAAGACCCTGCCGGACACCCTGGCCGGACGCGACGTCCTGGGCCGCGGCCGCACCGGCTCCGGCAAGACCATCGCCTTCGCCATCCCGCTGGTGGCCCGCCTCGCCGAGCGCGAAGCACCGTACTTTCGCAAGCCCGGCCGCCCGATGGGTTTGGTCCTTGCACCCACCCGTGAGCTGGCCACCCAGATCAACGCCACCATCGAGCCGCTGGCCAAGGCTGCCGGCCTGAACACCACAGTGATCTACGGCGGCATTTCCCAGGCGCGCCAGGAGAAGGCCCTGCGCGCGGGCGTCGACATCGTCATCGCCTGCCCGGGACGCCTGGAGGACCTGATCCGCCAGCGCATCCTGACCCTCGAAGGCGTCGAGATCACCGTGCTTGACGAGGCCGACCACATGGCCGACCTCGGCTTCCTGCCGGTGGTCAAGAAGCTCATGGACATGACCCCCACCCAGGGCCAGCGCCTGCTGTTCTCCGCCACCCTGGACAACGGCGTGGACAAGATCGTCCAGCGCTACCTGTCCAACCCGCTGACGCACTCGGTGGACGATCCGCAGGCCGCGGTGACCACCATGGAACACCACGTGCTGGTGGTCAACGACCAGACCGTCAAGAAGCAGCTGATCGTCGAACTCGCCTCGGGCGCCGGCCGCCGCGTGCTCTTCATGCGGACCAAGCACCACGCCCGGAAGCTGGCCAAGACCCTTACTGACGCCGGGATCCCCGCCGTCGATCTTCACGGCAACCTCTCGCAGAACGCCCGTGACCGCAACCTCGCCGAGTTCTCCAACGGTGACGTCCGCGTCCTGGTGGCCACAGACGTCGCCGCCCGCGGCGTCCACGTGGACGACGTCGAGCTGGTTATCCACGTAGACCCGCCCACGGAGCACAAGGCTTACCTGCACCGCTCAGGCCGTACGGCCCGCGCCGGTTCCGACGGCACCGTGGTCACGCTGACCCTGCCCGAGCAGCAGTCCGACGTCAAGAAGCTGATGAAGGCCGCCGGCGTCGAGGTCAACTTCGAGCGCGTCACCGCCAACTCACCCCTGGTTTCTGAACTGGTGGGCGAAATGGCCGACAAGATCGATCCGCGCACCCGCGCGGCACTGCTCGCTGCCAAGGCGCAGCAGCAGGGCGGCGGCACCTCCACCGGGGCCAACGCCGAGCGCAAGCGCGCCCGACGCCAAGCCGCCCCCACGGCCGGGGGCCGCGGCGGACGTGGCGGACGCGGTCGCGTTTCCGCAGAGCCGGCCCGATCCGATGCTCCCCGTGCCGAGCGCCGCGCAGCAGCTTTCGAAGGCCGCACTGAAGCCCGCGCCGCATTCGACCGTGTAGCAGAGCAGAACGAGGACCGCGCTATTGCAGCTGCTGCTGCACGGCGCAACGCCCGCGGCCGCGGCACTGCGTCGACGCACCGCAACGACGTCCCCGCAGCAGGTGGCCGTTCCTCGGCCGGCCGCGGTTCGGACGGACGTTCTGAATCCCGCATCACCCGCAGCGATGCTCCCCGCGGCGGCACGGGTCGCCCGCCCGCATCCGGCGGGCAGCGCGGCGGACGTCCGGCCACGGGCCAGCGCGCCGCGGCATCCGGTGCACGCACTGGCGCTACGGGCGGCGAGCGCGCTGCAACCGGCGGCAAGTCGGGCGGAAGCGCCCCGGTCTGGTCCTCCAACACCGGTGGCACCTCGGGCGGCTCCTTCGCCGGCGGCGGAAATGGCCGTTCCGGCGGCGGCCGGCCAGCCCGCAGCGGCCCCCGCCGCGCCTCGGCTCCGGCGTCGAACGAGCGCCGCGGCCGCTAAGGTTACTGTTTTTCGCTAGCCAAAAAGCCGGACGCTACGGGAATTCCGCAGCGTCCGGCTTTTTGCGCAGCGACAGGCACTTTGGGCAGCGGCCTCACCAGCCCCGGGCGCGCCACTCCGCCAGGTGCGGACGCTCCGCGCCAAGGGTGGTGGGACTGCCATGGCCGGGGTGGACCACGGTGTCATCCGGGTAGACATCGAACAGCCGCTCGCTGACGTCGGCGATGAGCTGGCTGAACCTTACCGGGTCCTTCTGGGTGTTGCCCACGCCACCCGGAAAGAGGGAGTCACCGGAGAAGATGTGTGCGGGCCCCGCCGGGTCCTGGTAGACGAGTGCCACCGAGCCGGGGGTGTGTCCACGCAGGTGCACGGCCGTGATGTCGAAGCCGTCGAAGGTGCCGACGTCGCCGTGGTCCAGCAGCACGTCCACCGCCACCGGCAACGCCGCAGCATCATCCGTGCCCGCCGCCGTTTTTGCCCCGGTTGCTTCCACAAGCTCCGGAAGTGCGCGAACGTGGTCCCAATGCTGGTGCGTTGTGGCGATCAAGGCCAGCTTGGGCGTGGCCGCGGTGTCGGCGGCAGCGTCCGAGAGCAGATCTTGGATTGCCGGCAGGTCATCCGCCGCATCGATCAGCAGCTGTGCGCCTGACTCCTTCGCGGTCAGCAGGTACACGTTGTTGTCCATCTCGCTGACGGAAATACGGCGGATGGTGATATCCCGGAGTGAATGAATGAGCGTGTCCATGCGCCTCAGTCTACGAAGGTTGAGCGCTGACGCTCCTGCAGGGCCGCCGCGCCCTCCGCGGATTCCAGAATCGGAATGCGGAGGGCCGCGGCGTTTCTGCGTTCAGTACGCGGCACCCATGCCGGGAGTTGCTTATTCGCGGCCCAGAGACACCCACTGAGGATCAGCGGACCGGGAACCGACGACGGCGTCCGCGGCGGCGTCGAGCGCTTCCAGTTGCGCCGGCGTCAGCTCCACAGCCAGTGCGCCCAGGTTTTCGTCGATGCGGTGCGCTTTGCGCGTGCCGGGGATCGGGACCACCGGGAGGCCAAGCCGCCGGCCGGTGGCCAGCAGCCAAGCCAGCGCCACCTGGGCCGGCGTTGCCCCCAGCACCGTGGCCACTAGCTGCACGGCCGCCACCACCGCCCGGTTCGCATCCGCTGCGTCCTCGGCGAAACGCGGGATCTTGCGCCGGAAGTCGTCGTCGCCGAGTTGCGCCGCGTCGACGGTTCCGGTGAGGAATCCCCTGCCCAGGGGAGAGTACGGCACGAAGCCCACGCCCAGCTCCGCCGCGGCCGGAACCACGTTGCGTTCCACATCCCGGCTCCAGATGGACCACTCGCTCTGTACCGCCGCGATGGGGTGGACACTGCTGGCCTCGCGGAGTTCACTGGCGGTCACTTCGGACAGTCCGAGATGCCGGACCTTGCCCTCGCGGACCAGTTCGGCCATGGCCCCCACGGTTTCTGAGATCGGAACCCGGACGTCCCGGCGGTGCATGTAGTACAAGTCGATGACGTCCGTCCCCAGGCGCTGCAGGCTGCGGTCTACGGCTGCCTTCACGTAGGGCGCGTCTCCGCGTACGTCTCTGTAGCCGGCATGCGGGTTGCCGACGAGGGCGAATTTCGTAGCCAGCTGGACGTCGTTGCGGCGGTCCTTGAGCAGCCGGCCGATCAGCTCCTCATTGCTGCCGCCGCCATATATGTCAGCAGTGTCGATGAAGCTCATCCCGGCGTCCACCGCGTGGTGAAGGGTCCGGAGGGCCTCTACAGGGTCCACCTCGCCGTACACGGGCGTGAGGGCCATGCCGCCGAAGCCGAGGGGGCTGACGTGGAGGCCGTCACCCAGATGCACCGATGCTGCCTGAACCGATGTTGCCGCGTTGTCCGTCATCTCAATCTCCGTCTCGTCGTCAGCAGTATCTTGGTCAGTCTGTTGGTAAACAGCTTTCCCAGCCAAGAACCCTGGCGGCGCCCCGCATATTCCGCCCCGCATATTCCACCCGGCTAACCCGGCTACCCGTGCGGTGTCTGCCGTGGCCCGCCCGCAGTCCCGGCGGGGAGCAGCTTCAGGCCCGCCGCGCAGCCCACGATCCCGGCAATAAACAGCACCTTGAGCACGCTGAAAGGCTCGACCCCGGTGGCCATGGCCCAGCCGACCGTCAGCGCCGCGCCGATCCCCACCCAAACGGCGTATGCCGTGCCGAGCGGGATGCGCTTCACCGCCAGGCCGAGGCCCCACATGCTCAGCGCCGCGGCCACGACAAACACCAGGGACGGCACCTGGCGGGTCAGGCCGTCGGACAGCCCCAAGGCTGTGGCCCACACCGCCTCAAGAACTGCGGAGACCAGCAGCATGAACCAGGCCGCGCGGTGCTTTCCCGAGGACATCTGGTTCGCAGTCATCACGCCACCACCTTCAGGCCGACCACGCACGCGGCGATCCCGCCGAGCAGCAGCATCCGCACCGCCGTCGGCCGTTCCACCCTGGTGACAATCGCGTAGCCGGAGGTCAGGACGACGCCGACGCCGACCCAAACGGCGTAGGCCGTGCCGGTGGGGATGGACTGCATCGCAAGGGCCAGGCCAGCGGTGCTGGCCACAACGGAGGCCAGAAAGAGCGCGGCGGCTGCGATCCGCCGCCGGCCGGTGGACTGGGAGGCACGGTGCAGCGCAGCGGCCCACACCGCCTCGAGGGCACCGGAGAGAATGAGGATGAACCACGACATGACTGCTCCTTGTGGCCAGTCTTGTCGCGTGCCGGGTACTGAACCGTCGTCCGGAGGCCCGGGAAAGGGACCTTGGGTTTCACCCTAGCAACGCCCGACGGCGGGTGCCACCGTTGGTGGTTTACCTCACCGCGGCGCGTGTCCCGCCACGGCAGCAGCTCCTAGAGTGTGCCTCCGGCGGCCACCGGTGCAGCTGCGTCATGCCCGCTGTCGCCGATGGTTTCCCGGGCGACAAAGTTCTCGATGTCGAAGAGGTTCTCCGCCCGCTCAGCGATATTGAGGAGAGTGCTCATCGAAGCGACTTCCTCGACCTGTTCCTTGAGGAACCAGAGCATGAACTGCTCGCCCAGTGCGTCATCCTCCGCCCGGGCTGCCCTGAACAGGCTTTCGATGCTTTTGGTGACTTCCTTTTCCTGCTGCAGCGCCAGGGCCAGCGGCTCGGTCACGGAGGCGAAGTCGTTCCGGACGTTGGGCACACCGGGGACGGAGACGGGAAGGTTCCGGTCCAGCATGTACTGCACCATCATCATGGCGTGGTTGCGTTCCTCCACCGACTGCCGGTAGAAGTATTTCGCGAGCTGGGGGAGGTCCTGGTTGGCGAACCAGACGGCCACCGCAATGTACTGCTGCGAGGCTGAGAACTCGTTGCCGACCTGGAGCGAGAGGAGATCATTGAACTTTGATTTCGTCATGGCTCCGAGTCTAGGTCCGCCGGTCCCGCCTAACCAGTGTGGCAATGCTGGGCTAAGGAAGCGGAGGCTTCCCTGTTCAGGGCCCGGCCGGGACCGCGTCGATGGACACCACAGCCAAAAACCCGCGGCCCAAAATTTCCGGTGACCGGGAGCGGGAACCGACTACCGCGTCATAGCGGCCGAGCGCCTGAGGAGCGCCCGGGCTGGCATTTCCGCCGGTGCCCGCTTCGTCAGCGGAGGCCTCGGGGTCGTCACCGGATGCCTCAAGGTCGGGGCCGGGGGTCGCCGTCGCCTCGCCCTGGAGCAGGATGCCCAGCTGCCCGTCGAACAGCGGGTGGGCCCGCTTCTTGGAAAGCTCCACGATCGAGGCGAACCCCTTGTACGCGCCGTCGCGGGTGATGACATTGAGGGCGCGGATATCGCCTGTGGGCAGGGCGGCGGAGCAGCCCGCATCTCCGGAATAGCGGAACGCCCGGTACTTCTCCAGAGGATGTTCGCCACCGTCGACGCTCAGGAGCAGGAGCTCGCCCTCGATCACCGTCAGCACCCGTTCCATGCCGGGGAAGGGCGAAAAATCTCCGGACTTCGTGATGTCCGCGATGCTGACCCGCCAGTCCCAGGCGCCGTCCTGCGCCGACGCGGCCAGGGGATGGCTCACCAGCTCCCTGGTCACGCCGCCTCCGTTGCGCCACGGCTGCGGTCTGAGGTCTGCGAAGCGAATGATCTCCATCCGCCCAGCCTAGCCTTGCCGCGCGGAGCCCCGCCTGCAAGCACCCGCCGCACGCACCTGCCGCAGCCATCTGCTGGGGCGGGAGGCTTCGTTGCCCGGCCTCGTTGCCCCCGCCATTCCGCCCGCGTAAAGTCAGCGCAGGATGACTTCGTTCGTCGGAGACACATCAACGCTAGGAGCCGTGAATGTTCGTCAAAGTGTGTGGGCTGAGTACGCCTGAATCGATCCGGGAGGCGGTGGATGCCGGAGCGGACGCCGTGGGCTTCATACTGACGGCCAGCCCCCGGGTGGTCTCCCCCGCGCAGGTCACGCAGTTGCTCAGGAGCGTTCCCGACGGCGTCGCCGCCGTCGGCGTTTTCCGTCACGAGCCGGCCGCAGATGCGGTGGCGATAGCCCGCGCGGCGGGCCTGGAGTGGATTCAGCTGCACGGTGACCGCACCCCGGACGACGTCAAAACCGCGCACGACGCCGGCATGAAAGTCATCCGGGCCGTCACCAAGGGCGCCGCACAGGACGACTTCGCAAACTGGGGCGAAGAGCTGCTGCTCGTTGACGCCGCCGTCCCCGGGTCGGGGGAGAGCTGGGACTACGGCTCCATGCGCGCCAAGGGCCTGGAAGGACGCAACTGGATCCTTGCCGGAGGGCTGGACGCCGAAAACGTTGCAGAAGCGGCGCGGGCTGCCGGGGCCTGGGGTGTCGACGTCTCCTCCGGCGTGGAGCAGTCCCGGGGCGTCAAGGATCTGGCGAAGATCCGGGCCTTCGTGACGGCCGCGAAAGCCTGATTCAGGGTTAAATTCAGGGCATGCCCCGAGGCGCCCGCAGACCTCAGGCCGCAGAATGGACAGATGAAGACACTCCTCAACATCATTTGGCTCGTTTTCGGAGGCCTCTGGCTGGCCATCGGTTATTTCCTCGCCGGCGTGGTCTGCTGCCTGCTGATCGTCACCATCCCCTGGGGCATCGCCTCGTTCCGGATCGCCTCCTACACGCTCTGGCCGTTCGGCCGGATGGTGGTGGACAAGCCCGGCGGAAACGGAGTGTTCGCCCTCTTGGGAAATGTGATCTGGCTCCTCGTGGCCGGCATTTGGATCGCCATCGGGCACGTCGTCACGGCCATCGCCATGGCCGTGACCATCATCGGCATTCCGCTGGCCATCGCCAACCTCAAGCTCATCCCTGTCTCGCTCATGCCGCTGGGCAAGCAGATCGTCCCTACCAGTGCGCCCTTCGTGACCAGCTACCGCTGACCCGGGCCGCTGCTCACTGCTCAGCCGCCTCCAGCTCGCCCATGAGGTTCCTCCGGGCAGCGTCCAGCCACAGCTCCCGGCCACGTTCCGTATTGAACAGTGGATCGAGTTCCAGCAGGTGGCGGACGACGGCGGCCCTTCCGGCCGCGAAGTCGGCGTCCCCGATGTGCGCGTAATCCTTCCGGACGGCGGCCACATACCGTGAGTACGGCTCAGGTTCGCCGCCCAGGACGGACAGGTCCGCATCGCAGAGGAGGGCGCCGTCGTCGTCCCCCGGTGCCGGCCGGTGGTCGGAGGTCAGCCTGACCAGGCGGGCCACCTCGTCGATTTCGCGGGCGGGGAGGCCGGCCTCGGAAAGCCTGGCTTCGGCGAGCCGTGCCGACTCTTCCTCATCCTCGCCGGCGACGCCGCGGTAGACGGCGTCGTGGAACCAGGCCGCGAGCAGCACAGTGCGCGGCGGCCCGGCGGGTTCCGTGAGCAGGTCGAGGGCCTCGAGGACCGCCAGCAGATGAGTGCAGCCGTGGTACTGGCGGTGGCTTTCGCTCCAGCGGTCCAAAAGGTCCAGGAAAAGAGCGTCGTGGCCGGGCATCACCGTGTTCCACCGGTTCAGCAGCGGCAATTTCAGCGACTTGGTGCGCTCACGGGCCGGAATCCGCAGTCCGCTCGCAATGAGTTTGCGGACCAGGATCCGGGCTTCCACGGGAATGGCACCCGCGGCCACCAGCGAGTCGTACCGGCGTTCCGGGACGTCGTAGTGGTCGCCGTCGAAGGCCCGCTCCGGTATCCCCGCCGCCGCAGCGAAGGCATGCAGCTCCGCCAGGGACGTGTCAGAGATCAGGTGGGAAAAGTGCGTTTCGTGTGCAGGCCAAAGTGGCGGATCAAGGTAGATGGCCATGGAGCAAAGTCTAGTCTTCGGGGCGCACACCCACGTTTAGCAGCACGTCACTCTTCCAGCTTGGAATTTACGAGCCCGGCGACGTACTCCGATGTCCGCCCCGCGGGCCAGAATGCGGGCACGCGCAGCAGGAAGCACGGGACTTCGGAGAGCGCCCGGCGGGCCACGGCGGCCTTTTGTCCGAAGTGGTCCTCGAGCGGGACGAGCCCAGTGGCGCCCAGCGCCTCGATCAGACGCCGCGACGCTGCGGGCAACCCGGCGTGGAAGTTGCCCACAACCCGTGACGTCATCCACTCTGCACTTCGTGGTTCCAACCGCGCGTCGCGGCCGTCAAAGCGCTCAAGGAAGATGGCCAGCCGGGTCAGTGCGGCCGACGAAATCCGGCCTGGGCCGAATATCTGCTCCGGGGGCACTGTCCGGGGCGACCAGCTGCGGGCAAAAGCCCTGCCCGCGGGGTATCGCTCTAACATCGGCTGCGCTGATGCCGCCAGCTTGGCTGCGGATCTGGCCAGCCATTCCGGTGCGGGCGGCTGGGGAAGCAGATTCATGCCGCCGGCGTGCCTGGTTCCTTCCGGCGGGCCATGCGGCATCGGCTTCGCGTATCCCAGAAGCATTCCGTCAGCATCCAGGAAGGACCAGTCATCGGCCATGAAGCGCACCCCGGGCTGTGCAGCGAGTCTGGTGACCGTGGCGGGCTCCAACGCGCCCGAAGCCGGCAGCAGGACTCCGGAACCCCGGTACTCCACCGCTGCAGCGTGGATCATCGCCACATTGGCCCTGATGCACAGACTGTCCAGCAGGGGTATGAGCGCAGACAGCAGCTCGCCGCGTCCCTGGATCACATAACCGTGCCGGTTTGCCACGATCTGGACCTCGTGCGCGGGCAGATAGAGCGAGTCCTCCGTGAAGCGATGCCCGTCCGCGTGGGACTGCTCTGGAATGGGGGTTACGGTCCCGCAGAAGCGGAGTTTCAGCGGAGACCGGGACCCACCCCGGAACGGCGCCAGCACGTCGTGTAACTCGGACCCGCCCGGCGTGCCGGAGTCCACTTCAATGCCCACGAGACCGTGGACGTCAAAACTCGCTCCGGTCGACGCGTCTGAGTCCTTCATCACGTCCTTTTTCGGCTCGCAGTGCCGGGGCGTCTCGACGCCCCGGCACTGCTAACGGAGTTCACGGCAGGTATCAGCTGACTTCCCGCCAACTGGCGGGGGCGGCGTCCTGCCCGGGTTCCGCGCCAACCGGCTCACCGGGAAACCTGCGGCCCTGGACGTATCCGCAGGTGGTGACGGCGAGCACCGCAACAACCGTCGCAGCGCGGCGCAGTCCGTCTTTGTCCTTGCCGACGAGCCAGTCCTTGACTCCCAGGAACACGGCGCGGGGAAGTACCCTTCGGACGTAGCGGCGTTCTGGCCCGAGAGCCCTCTTGTGTCCCACAACCTTGCTCACCTGGGCCTTGGAAATCCCTTCGGACCAGGCGCGGCTCAACATGTATTTCAGCGATCCACGGGTGGCCGGGACGAAATGCCGCACCACGGCCTCGGGCTCGTAGACGATCCGGGAGCCGGGGGAGCCGATGACTGCGCGGATGCAGATCTCGGTCTCTTCGCATCCGAGGGGCAAAGTATCCTGTCGGCCGAGTGCCGTATTGAATCCGCCCACGCCGGTCAGGACCTCTGAGCGGAACGACATGTTCGCCCCGATGACGTTGCGGACCTCCGCGGCGACTTTGGGCAGCCCTCTGTGGCTGCACCCGACAATCCAGTCAAGCTCCGGGGCAAAATAGCCCGGCCGCCCGGCCTCCCAGTCGGGATCAACGCGGCCGCCCACGGCCAGCACATCGGGGTCGTCATACATGGCGGTCATGCGCTCGAGCCAGTCGGGTGCGGCCTGGGCGTCATCGTCGAGGAAGGCGACAATGCCGGTGGTCGCCGCGCCAACACCCGTGTTCCGGGCACCGGACAGACCCTTTGCCCCGGTGTTTTCGAGGATCACCACATCAGACACCGTAAAGATGAGCCGCTTGTAGAGGTCGCTGTTGTAGTCGACGACGACGATCGTCTGCCGAGGGGGGACAGTTTGGGTGCGGACGGAGTCCACCGCCGCCATCAACATGTCCCACCGGTCCTCCGTGTAGGAGCAGATCACCACTGAAACGTCAGGGACGTCGAAATAGCGGGACATCTCAGTCACCTGCCGTAGCACCGAGGACCGTACGGGGGTCCGTGGGGACATGTGGGAAGGCGATACTCGGATACTTGTACTTCACCCGTCTGAGCGCCTCGGGCCGGGCCCCGGCCGTCGGTGCTTCCCACCCGACATACTCGCGGGCAAGGGTTCGCAGCACCCGCCAGCCGTCACGGAACGTGTGGAGATTCGAGTTTCCGGAGATCCTCGAAAGCTCACGGCTGGGAACCTCGGCAATGCGAAGCCCTGCACGTGAAGCCCGTACGATCAGCTCCGTCTCGATTTCAAAACCGTCCGACTCCAGCTCAAGGACCTGGAGGCACTCGCGGCGCATGGCGATATAGCCGTAGCACAGGTCCGAATAATCGCTGCGGAGCACCATGTTGGCCAGTCCAGTCAGCGCCCGGTTGCCGGCGCTTCGCAGCAACGTAATATCGTCCGAGCCGCCGCCCGTGACGTAGCGCGATCCCTTGACGAAGTCGAAGTCATGCTGCAGCGGCGACACGAACCAGCCGATCTCGTGCGGGTCCATGCTGCCGTCGGCATCCAGCATGACGATAATGTCACCTGTGGCCGCGGCCAGTCCTGCGCGGACGGCGACGCCCTTGCCCTTGTTGGGCTCGGCGACCACCACCACGTCGAGGCGAAGGGCCCGCGCGACGTCGACGGTGCTGTCCAGTGAGCGTCCGTCGACGATCACTACCTCGTCCACATACGAGGGCATACGGCGAAGCACCCAGGGAAGGTTCAGTGCCTCATTCAGCGTGGGAATCACAACACTGACAGAAGGCATGCTTGCAGGGAGCGCAGTTGTAGAGCTTTGTGTTGAAAGGAGTATCGGGACGGTCACTAGCCTCACCACTCAATGGAGTCGTTTGCTTTTTGCCTCAGTAGCAGGATTTCCTGGCTGCTAAGCCCAGGACGTAGACCCGGCACTCGCTGCTACTGGAGGCAACTTGCTTGCACTCCCCCTCGTCTAAGTTTGATTTGCTGACTTGTGAAAAGCTTGGAATTAGTTGAAGGCACCCTGCGTTTTCGGCCATTTTGCGCACCCCTTTTGGGGCTATTGAGTGCATAGGGCTCCGATGCGAGACTTTCCCCATGTGGATTGCCCGCCTGCGGGGGGTTTCACCGGGCAGTTCATGCCGTCCCGGGCTACTCCGGCTGCTTGTTTCTTCGACCGTCCTGGTGCTGACCGGCTGCAGTGTCGCGGCCATAGAGCGGCCAAGGACGTCCGCTCCGGCGCCGTCCCACAAGGCCTCGGGCGACCTCCCCGGCTGGAAGCAGGTGTTTTGGGAAGACTTCGACCGGGGGGACGTTCCGATTGGAGAATTCCCGGGCGATGCCTACCGCCCGCAGTGGAGCGCGGGGTACAAGGACGGCACACCGGACACGGCCGGCCAGAAGGGAAAGGATTCGGGGTATTACCCGGGCAAGGTCCTGAGCGTGAAGGACGGTGTACTGGACTGGTATCTCCACAGTGAAAACGGCGTATCCATGGGGGCGGCACCCAGGCCCAGGTTCCCCAACAAGGCTGAGAACCCGCGGCGGGACAACAGCTTTCTGTACGGGAGGTACTCGGTCCGGTTCAAGGCTGATGCCCTCAAGGGCTACAAGATGGCGTGGCTTCTGTGGCCGAACAGCGACGAATGGCCCAGGGACGGCGAGATCGACTTCCCGGAAGGGGATCTCTCCGAATCGCCCCATGGCGCTGTGCACTTCAGGAGTGACGATCCTGCCGACTTCAAGATGTTCGACTCGAACAAGACGTTTACGAAGTGGCATGTTGGCACCATGGAGTGGAGCCCCGGGAAGGTGGAGTTTTTCCTTGACGGGCGCTCCATCGGGGTCGCAACCAAGAACATCCCCAAAACCCCTATGCACCTGATCCTGCAGACGGAGTCCTGCCTGCCAAAATGCCCGGATCCCAGCACGGAAGGGCATGTCCAGCTGGACTGGATTGGTGTGTGGACCCGGGCCGAATAGCTATTTCTTCTCGATGGTGAAGGAATCCTTGAAGGAGGAGCCCTCGGCCGGAACGAATCTTGCGTCGAGCCGGTCCGGTGTTGCGGTGACGTCAAGCGTGCCGAACGCCGCGCGGCGGTTCTGGCCGGACCAGGTCGCGAAGTAGCGGATTTCCGAGTCGTCCTCTTTCACCGGGTGCAGCCCTGCTCCGCCGAGGCCGGATGTAGCGAAGACCGTGCCGGCACCCTTCGCCATGGACGCATCCGAATCCTTAACGCAGGCTGCAGAAAACGTCCCGGGAACCAGCGCCGTGCAGCCATTGCCGAGGCTTAGCTGGTGGGTCCGCTGGTACGAGTGGTTGTGCCCGGTCAGGACAAGGTCCACCTTCTTCTCCACCAGCATGTTCGTGAGGTCTTTACCGGCCACACAGTCGTACTTGCCGATGCTGAGGCAGGGTGTGTGCATGCCCACCACGGTCCAGGGGATCTGCTTCGCCTTGGCCGCATCCACGGCCGCCGCGGTCCAGAGCCAGCGGGGGCTGTTCTTGGAATAGTCCAGCTTGTTGCCGTCCTGGAATTTGATGCCGGGCGACACCATGATGATGCGTACCAGCGGGTTCTGCTCCGGAACGTCCACATACCACTGTGTTCCGTATTCGCCTTTGAGGCCCGGAAGCCTGTTGGGCAGGCATTGGACGAAGTTCCTGATATCGCCGTCGTGGCCGTCGCTCTCATGATTTCCTGTGATCAGCTCATACGGGAAGTCAGCCCCCAGCTTTTCGGCGACCATGGCGCAGAACTCCTTTTCCTTCCCGGCCTGGTAGCTGAAGTCACCCAGCGCAAGACTCAGCTGGGGCTTCAGGCCCGCGATGGTATCCAGCACCCGTTTGGCGTCCTTGCCCATGCCGACGTCGCCCTGGGCGGTGAAGTGGACAGACCGTGGTGCGGCGGCGGAAACTCCCGCAGTGGTGCCCGGATCCGGCGTCCGCCGCAGGACCGGAGTTTCAGGGGTTGCAGTCTCCGACGCGGCTGCAGTCTCCGACGCGGTGGGAATGCCTGCCGGCGGCGGCTGCGTGGCAGCCGGCTGGCACCCCGTCAGGAACAACGTCGCGGTCACAACCGCCGCGGCGGGGAGGGCTTTCACCCGGAGCCTGGTACCTTTCGGTCCACTCATGATCCCTCGCATCACCAACATGGAACCTGACGCCACAGCTCGGGCTGGGACGAAAGCATGAACATGCTTGCGCCCTAGCGTAACGCTGGAGGGCGGCCCAAACCAGAGGCGGAGGCTTCTCGCTTTTTGGAACGCAACTGCGGCGGATTTATGGAGAAAAGACCGCAGAAGCGGGATAGGCTTGTGAGATGGCCATGATCCGCGTTTCCGAGGCTGCCCGCTTCCTGGGCGTCAGTGACGACACCATCCGCCGCTGGACTGAGTCCGGCAGCCTGACGCCGCACCGGGATGCGTCCGGGCGGCTGGCCGTGGATGGGCTGGAACTGGCCCAGCTGGCTGGCAAGCAGGCGCACCTTCCGGATGACCCGTCCAGAACAGGCAGTTCGGCACGCAACCGCTTTGTTGGACTGGTCACCGGCATCACTGCTGACAAGGTCATGGCCCAGGTGGAACTGCAGTGCGGGCCCTTTCGTGTGGTGTCCCTCATGAGCAGCGAAGCTGTCCGCGAACTGGGGCTCGAACTGGGATCCGTGGCCACCGCCGTGGTCAAAGCCACCACAGTGATTGTGGAAACGCCACGGGGGAAGAGCGCCGTATGAGGTTCCCCGGCACCCGCATCGCCGCCTTGCTGGCCGCTTCCGCCCTCCTGGTGGCGGCTGCGTCCGGTTGCGCCCCGGGCCTGTCGGGACATTCGGTGGCCAGCGGGACTCCCCAGCGTTCCGGTACCCTCACCGTGTTCGCGGCCGCTTCCCTCAAGGAAACCTTCACCCGGCTCGCCGCTGAATTTGAGAACCGCCATCCCGGCACGAAAGTCAGCCTGAGCTTCGCCGGGTCCTCGGACCTGGCCACGCAGATTTCCCAGGGCGCCCCGGCCGACGTGTTCGCCTCGGCCGATACCCGGAACATGGAGCGCCTTTCGGACGCCTCGCTTATTCACGGCCACGCCACGAATTTTGCCACCAACATCCTCGAGATCGCCGTCCCGGCAGGCAACCCGGCATCGATCTCGTCCTTTGCGGACCTCGCCAGGCCCGGAGTGAGGGTGGTGGTCTGCGCCAGCCAGGTGCCATGCGGCGCGGCGGCTGAAAATGCCGAAAGGGAAACGGGCACGGCGCTCAAACCCGTGAGCGAGGAATCATCGGTCGCCGATGTCCTGGGCAAGGTCACGTCGGGCGAGGCGGACGCTGGCCTGGTCTACACCACGGATGTGAAGAGCGCCGGTGGCAAGGTCGAAGGGATCCCGTTCCCCGAGGCCGGCAAGGCCGTGACCACCTACCCGATCGCTGCGCTCGAAGCCAGCGGGAACACGGGGTTGGCGGCGGAGTTCATCGCCCTGGTTGCCGGCACCGAGGGGCGGACAACACTGGAGGACGCCGGTTTCGGCGTCCCCGCCCCACCGGACCGAAGCCCGGCCCAATGAAACCTGAGCCGATGAGGACCGGCCAGCGGCGGACACACGGCGCCTACACCGGCATTCCGTCCTGGATTTACTTCATCGCTGCGGCAGGCGGACTGCTCGTACTGCTCCCGCTCGCCGCCATGGCCGGCAGGGTCAACTGGGCCCAGTTCATTCCGCTGGTGACATCCGAATCGTCGCTCACCGCCCTGAGCCTCAGCTTGCGGACATCCGCCGCCAGCACGGTCCTGTGCATCGTGCTCGGCGTTCCGCTGGCTTTGGTGCTGGCCAGGGGCAGCTTTCCCGGGCAGCGGCTGCTCCGGTCCTTCGTGCTGCTGCCGCTGGTTCTCCCACCGGTGGTGGGTGGCATCGCCCTCCTTTACACGTTCGGCAGGCAGGGGCTGCTGGGCCGGAGCCTGGAGGTCCTGGGGATCCAGATCGCCTTCTCCACCACCGCAGTGGTCCTTGCCCAGACGTTCGTGGCGCTGCCGTTCCTCGTGGTGAGCCTGGAGGGCACACTGCGGACCGCCGGCGGGCGTTACGAGGCCGTGGCGGCAACGCTCGGGGCACGTCCCGGCACGGTTCTGCGCCGGGTGACGCTGCCCCTGGTCCTGCCGGGTCTTGCCTCCGGAGCCGTGCTGTCGTTCGCACGGAGCCTCGGTGAATTCGGCGCCACCCTCACGTTCGCGGGCAGCCTGCAGGGTGTCACCCGCACGCTGCCGCTGGAGATTTACCTCCAGCGCGAAACCGACGCCGACGCCGCCGTCGCACTTTCCCTCGTTTTGGTGGCCGTAGCGGTAACCGTGGTGGCGGTGTCCTACCGCGGCCCGCGGCGGCCACCGGCCGGACCCTTCGGTTCCGGCCTCTTGAGTGCGGGGCCGTTCAATACGGGGCCCAGCGCTGCCGGCAGGTCCGGAAACGAAGAGCGTACGACGGCGGTGCCCGGCCGGGGCGGGGGCAGTAGGTGAGCTTCCGGCTGAAAGCCGCGGTGGCGGCGCGCGGCTTTGACGTGGACCTGACAGTAGGTCCCGGGGAGACGGTGGCAATCATGGGCCCCAACGGTGCAGGAAAATCCACCCTGCTGGCCGTCATCGCCGGGCTGCTGCACCCGGACTCGGGCACGGCCGATCTGGATGGCAGGACCCTGTTCAGCCTTGGCTCCGGCCGGCCGGCTTGGATGGCGCCGCATCACCGTGGCACCGCCCTGCTGGCCCAGGAGCCACTCCTTTTCCCGCACCTGACGGCCCTGGAGAACGTGGCGTTCGGCCCCCGAAGCCGGGGTGAATCCCGGCGTGCTGCGAGGAAAACCGCGCTTCACTGGCTCGAGGCGGTGGACGCTGGCGGGCTGGCCGGGCGGAAGCCAGCCGAACTTTCCGGCGGTCAGGCCCAGCGCGTGGCGGTAGCCCGGGCACTGGCCGCCGATCCCGGGCTGCTGCTGCTCGATGAACCCATGGCCGCCCTGGATGTCCACGCCGCCCCGCTGCTGCGCAGGCTTCTCAAGCGGGTACTGGCCGGCCGGCGGGCCATCATCGTCACCCACGACGCCCTGGACGCGCTGATGCTCGCGGGCCGCGTGATCGTCCTCGAGGGCGGCAGGATCATCGAGTCCGGTCCCACGCGCGAGGTCCTGCAGCGGCCGCGGAGCAGGTTCGTGGCGGGCCTGGCCGGCCTCAACCTGATACCGGGCACCCTGACGGACCATGGTCTCAGGACCGCCGCCGGGCAGGACATCACCGGGCAGCAAGATTCCCACCCCGACACAGGAACGGCTCAAGCCGCGGGGGCAGCCGTGGAAGAATGGTCTGGTTTGGATGCCGGAGCCGCTGCTCCGGGCCAGGCAGGCGTGGCGGTGTTCCCGCCGTCGGCCGTTTCGGTTTTCCTGACCGAAGCGCACGGCAGTCCCCGGAATTCCTTTCCGGTCACGATCACGGACCTGGAGCCGCACGGCGACCAGATCCGCGTCCGGGCGGGGGACCTCTCCGCGGATGTCACGCCCGCTGCCTCAGCAGATCTGGGGCTCACCCCCGGAATGGCCGTGTTCTTCGTGATCAAGGCCGGGGCGGTGTCCGTCTACCCGGCATGAGCGGGCATGCCCAAGGAATGACCATGGCCGACCGTCCGGCCTCTTGCAAAGGAGACAGTTCTTGAAGACCGCCAAAGCCCTGGCCGCAGTTGCCGCTGCCGCCGCACTGCTGGCACCCTTGCCCGCCGCCGCAGCTCCGACTGGTGAGAGGCACGCCGGCGTCACGGAGGAGGGCAGCGGAGGCGGGACCATGAACCGGAAGGTCGCCGGAGGGAGCCCGACATCCATTTTCGCGGCTCCTGCGGCGGCCCAGATCTCGTTCGATGCCACAGGCACCGACGTTCGCTGCGCGGGAAGCCAAATCTCCGCCAGCTGGGTCATCACGGCCAAGCACTGCGACTCACCGGGCCTCAGGTCGGTCCGCCTCGGCAGCACGTATCTGGAGGCGCACGGGGCTGTCCGGGCAGTGGCTGCGCGCTACGCGTCACCCATGGGTGACCTTCTGCTGCTCAAGCTGTCCTCACCCTACGCCGGGGCCTACGTGGGCCTTTCCTCTTCCGTGCCCGCCCCCGGTACAGCGGCCAAGGTTTACGGCTGGGGCTACCAGGCCGAGGGATCCGGCAGCATGTCGTACTTCCTGAAGACTGCCGATGTCACCGTCACCGGACCGGGATCGGACACCTACGGCGGAGCATCCGTCCGCACCAATTCTCAGTCGGGGCATCCCATTGGCGGAGACTCCGGTGGTCCGCTGATGGTGGACGGCAAGCTGGCAGGTGTGCTCTCCGAATCCAGTGTCCTGCCCGGCGGGAACCCATCGGATTACTCGCAGTACTACAGCGACCACGCGTCCATTGCCCGGAACTTCGGCTGGATCACAGGGACCATCGGCATCACAGGTTTCTGACGCGGTTTCATTCCGCCAGAGCTACATCCCCGGCAGATCCAGGGCTTCGTAGACCTGGATGTTGGCGCCGGGCATCATGAGGTGCGGGTGGCCTTCAAGCAGGGCGAGGGCGCCGTCCGCATCCTCAGCCTGGAGGATTCCGTACCCGGCGACGTTCGTGCTGGTGTCTGAGGTGCCGGCGGCGGTGACCTCCTTGCCCGCGCCCAGTGGATTGCCCATGTCTACGATCCCGTCGCCTGCACGCTGCGCCCATTCCATCCACGCCTTCATGCCTTCCTGGGCTGCCTCCGGCGTGCTTTCTGCCATCTGCGCTTGTGCCGACTGGGGGGCGTTGTAAAGAACTACAAACTTCTTCATGGGGGCTCCTCGGTTCACGTATGCGATTAACGGTCGTCGCAGGTCACAGGTCGATCCTAGGGGGATTCGGGCGGCAGGGATACAGTTCAAGAGCGATGGTTTTCCCGAAGTTCACCTGCCCTGAGAGGGCGTTTCGCTGTGGGCAAACGAAGGCTCCAGGGGTGCCTTCAGCAAAGTTGAGCGTAGTAGACTCAACTTAGAAATAACATCCCGAAAGGAGCTCTCTTTGGACGTCAAATTCACCACCAAGAGCCAGGAGGCTCTTTCGGCGGCAGCAATGAACGCCTCGACGGCGGGGAATCCCCAGGTGGAACCGGCGCACCTGCTGAAGGCGCTGATGGATCAGCGCGAGGGCGTCGCCGTCGCCCTCCTCCGCGCCACCGGCGCGGACCCGGACACCGTCAGCGTCCAGGCGAGCACCGCCATCAAGGCGCTGCCCGCCACCTCGGGAAGCTCGGTCCAGCAGGCTCAGTTGTCCCGGCCTGCACTGCAGGCAATTCAAAATGCGCAGAACGAGGCGGACAAGCTGGGAGACACCTTCGTCTCCACCGAACACCTGCTGCTGGGACTCTCGGCGGGCAGTGACGGCGTGGGAAGGCTGTTGCGGGACGCCGGCGCCTCCCACGAGGCGCTGGCGGCGGCGCTGCCGGGCGTCCGGGGCGATCGCAAGGTCGATTCGCCCGATCCCGAGAACACCTTCCAGGCACTCGAAAAGTTCGGCACTGACCTCACTGCCGTGGCACGCTCGGGCAAGCTCGATCCGGTCATTGGCCGCGACAGCGAGATCCGCCGCATCATCCAGGTGCTCAGCCGCCGGACCAAGAACAATCCTGTGCTGATAGGTGAGCCTGGCGTCGGCAAGACGGCCGTCGTCGAGGGCCTGGCCCAGCGGATCGTGGCCGGCGACGTGCCGGAGAGCCTGCGCGGCAAGACCCTGATCGCCCTTGATCTGGCATCCATGGTGGCCGGCGCGAAGTACCGCGGCGAGTTTGAGGAGCGCCTCAAGGCTGTCCTCGAGGAGATCAAGAACTCCGAAGGCCGGATCGTCACGTTCATTGATGAGTTGCACACGGTGGTGGGTGCAGGGGCCACCGGTGAAAGCGCCATGGATGCCGGCAACATGCTCAAGCCCATGCTGGCCCGGGGCGAGCTGCGGCTGATCGGTGCCACCACCCTCGACGAATACCGCGAGAACATCGAAAAGGACCCGGCACTCGAGCGGCGCTTCCAGCAGGTATACGTGGGAGAGCCCAGCGTGGATGACACCATCGGCATCCTCCGCGGCCTGAAGGAGCGGTACGAGGCCCACCACAAGGTGGCTATCGCCGACTCCGCGCTGGTGGCGGCCGCGACGCTGTCCAACCGCTACATCTCCGGCCGGCAGCTGCCGGACAAGGCGATCGACCTCGTGGATGAGGCTGCATCCCGGTTGCGCATGGAGATCGACTCCGCCCCGGAGGAGATTGACCAGCTGCGCCGCGCCGTCGACAGGCTCACCATGGAGGAGCTTGCCCTGCAGGGCGAGACGGACGCCGCCTCGGTGGAGCGCCTGGCCGCCCTGCGGGCTGACATGGCGGACAAGAAAGAGCAGCTGGCCGCCCTTAACGCACGCTGGGAGGCCGAGAAAGCGGGCCTCAACCGCGTCGGGGACCTGAAAGCCAAGCTGGACGAGCTGCGGTCCACGGCGGACAAGGCGCAGCGTGAGGGTGACCTGGAAACCGCCTCCCGGATCCTGTACGGCGAAATCCCGGCCCTGGAGCGTGAACTGAACGCCGCCGCCGAGGCCGAGGCCGCCGTCGCTGACAAGTCTGCCCTGATGGTCGCGGAAGAAGTCACAGCCAACGACATCGCCGAGGTCATCTCGGCGTGGACCGGCATCCCTGCCGGACGCATGCTGCAGGGCGAAAGCCAGAAGCTGCTGCACATGGAAGAGGAACTTGGCAGGCGCCTGATCGGCCAGTCCAAGGCGGTGCAGGCCGTGTCCGACGCAGTGCGCCGCGCCCGTGCCGGCATCAGTGACCCCAACCGGCCCACCGGCTCCTTCCTGTTCCTCGGTCCCACCGGTGTGGGTAAGACTGAGCTGGCCAAGGCCCTGGCGGAGTTCCTTTTCGACGACGAACGCGCCCTGGTGCGGATTGACATGTCCGAATACGGCGAGAAGCATTCCGTGGCCCGGCTTGTCGGCGCGCCTCCCGGCTACGTGGGCTATGAGGAGGGCGGCCAGCTGACCGAGGCCGTCCGCCGCCGTCCCTACTCGGTGCTATTGCTGGACGAGGTGGAAAAGGCGCACCCGGAGGTCTTCGACATCCTCCTGCAGGTGCTCGACGACGGCCGGCTCACTGACGGCCAGGGCCGCACCGTGGACTTCCGCAACGTGATCCTGGTGCTGACCTCCAACCTCGGAAGCCAGTTCCTGGTGGACCCCACCCTGGACGCGCAGGCGAAGCGCACAGCCGTGATGGCCACCGTGAACGCGTCCTTCAAGCCGGAGTTCCTGAACCGCCTGGACGAAGTAGTGCTGTTCGACGCCCTGACAGTGGAGGAACTGGCCCGGATCGTCGAGCTGCAGGTGGCAGAGCTTTCCGGCCGCCTCCACGAGCGGCGGCTCTCCCTCGAGGTGACCGACGCCGCCCGCGCGTGGCTGGCCATGTCCGGCTTCGATTCGGCTTACGGAGCCCGCCCGCTGCGCCGCCTCGTTCAGCGTGAGATCGGCGACCGGCTGGCCAAGGCGATTCTCGCCGGGGAGATCTCTGACGGCGACACGGTGCTCGTGGATACAGCGGCCGACGTCAACGAACTCACCATCGAGGCGTTGGAGGCCATGGGAACGCCTGACGGCCGCGCCCTGGCAGGAAGTGGACTCTCGGTGCGCAGGAAGGGGTGACGGGGTCACCGCTGCTTGGGATCGTCTTAGGGGAGCAGGCTGGTCTTGATGATGTTCCCCGAAGCGGAAGTGATGTAGCAATCAACCCGGCGGTCTCCCTGCCGCCAGCTGTCGGGGCTGGGGTAGGCGAGTTGGTACGTCAGCACATAGGCGTTGGTCTTGCTGTTCAGCTTCGCAGCCTGGCATGCTTCCCGGCCCTTTGCCTTCATTTCCTTGGCGCCCGGGAAAGAGTCCCCGGCCGGGTAACGGTGGATGGCCACAAGTTGGGCGGAATGCCCCGACGTGCAGGCCACCACAGTGGCGTCGGCCGCCGAGGCGTCAAAGTCCTTGAAGCAGTCCCCAACCCTGAAGTCCAGGGGGCGGACACCCTTCACGGGGAGGCTGGGGCGCGGTGTTGCCGGGGGCGGGGGAGCGGACGCCGGGGCTGCGGCCGGCCCGGGCTCGCCGACGGCTTGGAGCGTGGCGCCGGCCAGCAGCGAACCGAGGATCCACACGAGCATGCCGGCCACCGCCAGCAACGCGACCAGGAAGCCCGCTTTCATAAGGTTTTGCTGCAGACCGGGTCCAAGCTCCTCGACGGGATTCGTCCCGGGTGCTGAGGAGCCGTCCTGCGGCTCGGAAACCTGCGGCTCGGACACAGGAGGGTCAGACACAGGAGGGCCGGAAACCTGCGGGTCAGGCTGTGCAGTCCGCGGCGGGACGACGGGGGGCGGCGGGATGGGCCGAGGCCCGGCGCCGGGGACTGGATTGCCTTCGTTCACTGGCTCAGCACCCCTTCCATGCGGTTGCGCGGCCTCGGACCAGCTTCCTCCAGCGACTGCTGGAGGGGTCTCCGGCGCTGTCCGGCTTGCTGTGCTGCCGGGTTTCCGGCGCTGCCCAGCGCAGGTTTCCCTGACCGGCCTATTTCACTCGTTCAGGAGACTCTACCGAAAATTTCCTCTCCTACCCCATGATTGCCGCGGTTGTAGCCCCGACACCGGCCCGGCCGACGCACCGGTGGCGAGCAGTTGCCGCCGAAAGCATGTAATCTAGGGATACGACAAATTGACCAATCATTCCGGGGCCTCACCGATCGCCAAGGTGACCACCTCCGGTCCAAGTACAAAAGGGGGTCACGCCATGGGGCGCGGCCGTCAAAAGGCAAAAGCTACCAAGCAGGCTCGGGACATCAAGTACTACTCCCCGAACACTGACTATTCGGCCCTTCAGCGTGAGCTCACGGGTCCAGGAAGTCGTGCCACGAGCCATTTCGCGAATGAACCGGTCGAACCGGACTATTCAGCCTACGTGGATAAGTACGCGGACGATTTGGAAGACGACGACGACGAGGTAGACACCCGTCGGATCGGTTAGTCGTACAGCCGGAACCTGCCGTAAGGCTTTCGGCTGCACGCGGCGTCGTACACTTCGGTTCGGCGTCACCTACCGTCGTCACATTCCGGCACCCTTCGTTTCGGAGAGAGTTTTCTTTCACGGAAGCTCTCCCTAAAGCGAGCGCGGCCACCAAGTTAACAGGCCCGTCGGGCATGCCAGCCATTGGCGTGCCCGGCGGGTTTTCTGCTTCCTGGACGCTGGGACTCGAAGGCCGGGACTCCACTAGGCTGTTAGGGGTTTCAGTCCGGCGAAGGGAGTTGGCATGGTTCAGCGAAGCGGGTACGCCCATGGGGAAGTGTGCTGGGCAGACGTCCAGACTCCGGACGTAGGGTCCGCCAAGTCGTTTTATGCCGCTGTGTTCGGATGGCGCTTTGAGGACCTGCCCACGCCGGACGGGCGCAGCTACTCGAAGGCCTTCATCGACGATGACCTCGTCGCGGTTGTGGCGCCGCAGAATCCCGCCCAGCAGGCATCAGGCACCCCAGCGCAGTGGAACGTGTACTTCTCCGCGGACGACGCTCAGGCAGTGGCCGAGGAGGCGCCGCACGCGGGCGGCACGGTGCAGTTTGGGCCCGAAGATGTGGGGGACACCGGCGTCATGGTGTTCCTGGAGCCGCCCGGCGGCGGTGCCACGGGCGTCTGGCAGGCCGGAACGCATCCAGGCAGCGGGCGGCACAATGAACCGGGGGCCTTCGCCTGGGCCGAACTCCTGACCCCCGAGCCCCGGGCCGCCGTCGGATTTTTCCAGCAGATTTTCGGTCACGAGGTGACCGAGTACCCCCAGGACGACGGCGGAACGTACACCACGCTGATCGTCCGCGGCTCCGAGGTGGCCGGCATAGCCCCCGTCCCCGGGAACGGGGAGGAGGGCGGTACCAGGGATGCGGAGCCGGGGAATGAGCCGGCCGCAGACGACGCCGAGGCCCGTGCCCGGCGTGGCTGGCAGGTCTACTTCGGAGTGTCCAGCGTCAAAGAAGCCGTGCTCGCAGCAGTGACGGCGGGAGCCGAAGTACTCGTGGAGCCCGAATTCGTGGAGGACGCCGGAAGTATCGCCACGCTGAAGGACCCGCAGGGCGGGGTATTCAGCGTCCTGGAGGTTTAGCGGATTTACGCGTAGGTGTTGACCATGTGGACGGCGCCGCCGTCCACTCCCTTGGCGCCCTGGACGTAGTCCGGTCCGGTCTTGAGGATGGAATCGGAGTCGGCGCTGACCGTGCCCATGATCCAGGACGGCAGTCCGCGCTCGTTGAGGCGGGCCACGGCAGCGTCGGCGGCGTCGGCAGAGACGATCGCCACCATGCCCACACCGAGGTTGAGCGTGCGCTCGAGGTCAGCCAGCGGGACGCGGCCGAGCTCGGACACCAGCTTGAAGATGGCCGGCAGCTCCCAGGTGGCACGGTCCACGGTGGCTACCAGGCCCTGAGGCAGGACACGGGCCAGGTTGGCTGCGAGGCCCCCGCCCGTGACGTGGCTGAACCCGTGCACGGCCTTGCCACCCGTGGCAGAGCCTGCGGCCACCGGGAAGGTCCGGGCCAGGTCCAGGCAGTCAGCAGCGTAGACGCGGGTGGGTTCCAGCAGTTCCTCACCCAGGGTGCGGCCGAGCTCGGAAACCTGCCGATCCAGGGCCCAGCCAGCGTGGTTGATGACGCGGCGGACCAGCGAGTAGCCGTTGGAGTGGAGGCCCGAGGACGCCATGCCGATCACCACATCGCCCGCGCGGACGCGGTCCGGGCCCAGCAGGGCATCGGCCTCGACAACACCGGTGGCAGCACCGGCGACGTCGTATTCGTGTTCGCCCAGCAGGCCCGGGTGCTCGGCCGTTTCGCCACCCACCAGGGCGGTACCGGCCACGGAGCAGGCAGCCGCGATGCCGCGGACGATGTCCGCGATGCGCTCGGGGACCACCTTGCCGCAGGCGATGTAGTCCGTCATGTACAGCGGCTCGGCGCCCACCACGACGATGTCGTCAACCACCATGCCCACGAGGTCGAATCCGATGGTGTCGTGGATGTCCATGGCCTGGGCGATGGCCACCTTGGTGCCGACGCCGTCCGTGGACGTGGCCAGCAGGGGACGCCTGTAGGTCAGGAGCTTCGAAACGTCGAAAAGTCCTGCGAAACCGCCAACGCCGCCGATCACCGAGGCGTTGTGCGTCGCTTTGACGGCATCCTTCATGAGTTCGACGGCGCGGTCTCCCGCTTCGACGTCGACGCCGGCGGAGGCGTATGTGATGCCGGCGGTGTTCTGTGCCACGCCGCTCTGGGCAGCGTTCATGTCAGCAGTGGGGGAGGCGGAAGTCATACGGACTCTTTCTTGTCAGCGCCGACGGGGGCAGCGTCGTGGTGAACTTCAGGCACGAGGTCGGCCTCGGTCAGCAGGTTCTCAAATTCGGAATCCGGGCCGGGGTCGCATCCCGTTGCGCCGGGCTTCTCGGCCGGATCTTCCGTGACGGTGATGCTGTCCGGGTTGCCGGGGATCGCTGCGCCCGCGGCGGGAGCAGCGGTGCTGGCCGCATCTGGGCGGGCCGCATCCGCGGGGAGGCCGCCGAGGTCCGTGCGCTCGAGCAGGTTCTTTCCCAGCTTGTCCGAGCCCGGGAGCTCGATGGGGTACTTGCCGGTGAAGCATGCGGTGCACAGGCGCTCCCGGGGCTGCCGGGTGGCGCCGATCATGCCGTCCTCGGAAATGTAGGCCAGCGAATCAGCACCGATGGCCTGCGAGATTTCCTCGATGGTGGCGCCGTTGGCGATCAGTTCCGCCCGGGAGGCGAAGTCGATGCCGTAGAAGCAGGGCCACTGGACGGGCGGGGAGGAGATCTTCACGTGCACGGCGGCTGCGCCGGCTTCGCGGAGCATGCGGACGATGGCCCGCTGGGTGTTTCCGCGGACGATCGAGTCGTCCACCACCACGACGCGCTTGCCGCGGATGACGGATTCCAGGGCGTTGAGCTTGAGCCGTATGCCGAGCTGGCGGAGAGTCTGGGACGGCTGGATGAACGTGCGGCCCACGTAGGAGTTCTTGACGAAGCCATGGGCGAACGGAATGCCGGATTCCTCGGCGTAGCCCACGGCGGCGGGGGTGCCGGACTCGGGCACCGGGATGACGATGTCCGCTTCCTGGGTGTTTTCGCGGGCCAGCTGGCGGCCCATCTCCACCCTGGACTCGTAGACGGAGCGCCCGGCGATTGCGGCGTCGGGGCGGGCGAGGTAGACGTATTCGAACACGCAGCCGGCCGGCGTCGGCTCAGCGAAGCGCTGGGACCGCACGCCCTGCTCGTCGATGGCGATGAACTCGCCGGGCTCGATCTCGCGGATGAAGCTCGCGCCGACAGTGGCGAGTGCTGACTGCTCAGAAGCTACCACCCAGCCGCGCTCCAGCCGGCCGAGGCAGAGCGGACGGATGCCGAACGTGTCCCGCGCGGCATACAGGGTGCCTTCGTCCATGAACACGAAGCAGAAGCCGCCCTTGATCTTCGGGAGCAGCTCGATGGCGGTCTGTTCGAGGGTTTTGCCCTCTTCGCCTTCGAGCAGTGCCGTGACCAGGGCGGTGTCCGAGGTGTTGCCCTGCTTCATTTCGCCGCTGAGCTGGCCGCCGTTGCGGTCGTTGATCATGGCATTGAGCTCGGCCGTGTTGGTCAGGTTGCCGTTGTGGGCCAGGGCGACCGTACCGGTGGCCGTGGCACCAAGGGTGGGCTGGGCGTTTGCCCAGTGGCTGGCGCCGGTGGTGGAGTACCGGCAGTGGCCGACAGCAAGGTGCCCCGTCAGGGTGTTCAGGGTGGTCTCGTCAAAAACCTGGGATACCAGGCCCATGTCCTTGTACACGTTGATCCGCTTGCCGTCACTGGTGGCTATGCCAGCCGACTCCTGACCGCGGTGCTGCAATGCATACAGCCCGTAATAGGTGAGTTTTGCTACTTCTTCGCCTGGTGCCCACACCCCGAAGACGCCGCATGCGTCCTGAGGGCCCTTTTCGCCAGGGAGAAGATCATGAGAAAGTTTTCCATCGCCGCGTGCCACTGGTCGATTATCTCACGTCATCAGGTAAGGAACTTCCGGCGGCCCGTTTATGACCGGAGGTCCGGCCCGTTGCCGTTGTCCTGCCGGTGCCCGGGAGCAGGCTGCCCAGCGGCGCCCGGCCCGGGCTGTTCCGCGTCAGGAAGCGGCTGCTCTTCGGTCTCGGGGACGGCCTCGACGACGGCGTGCCGCGTCCGCCTGACGCTCACCCGGTCCAGGACCAGCGCCGCAATTGCGCCGAGGATCACACCGCCGGCCCCGCACAGGACCATGAAGAAGCCGAAGACCGTCCCCGGGTCGTAGGTGTTGTTGCCTGGCAGCGCATAGGCGATGACCGCCGCCACTGCAATGCCCACGAGCCCGCCGAGAATCAGGAACGGGACGTACTTGGGTGCGCGGCGTACGGTGATCTCGCGCCGTTCAGGGTTTTCGCGCCGTTCAGCGTTCTCGCGCCGTTCTGGGGTGGGTTCAGAGGCCATGCCATCTAGCCTACTGTCAGGGCAGTGTCAGACTGGAACCGGAGCGTCCACGAGCCGCTGCCGCTGTTCGCCGAGCACCTCCCCGCCGGACATGCGCATGACGTCCCCGCTTTTGAGGTACGGGTAGCGGCCCGAGAGCGCCACGCCGGCCGGGGTGCCGGTGGTGATCAGGTCGCCCGGCTCGAGCACCATGTACTGGGACAGCCGGCGGACGAGTTCTGCTGCGCCGAAAATCATGTCCTGCGTTGAACTTTTCTGCCGCGGCTCGTCGTTGACCCAGGATGCGAGGTCGATGCTGCCGGCGTCTGCCGACGCGGCGGGAACCAGCCACGGACCCAGCGGGTTGAACGTGGGGCAGGATTTGCCCAGCGACCATTGCGGCCCGGAATGTTCCAGCTGGTATTCCCGCTCGGAGACGTCATTGGAAAGCACATACCCCGCAATGCAGGCTGCGGCGGCGGCGTTGGACCCGAGGTAGCTGGCGCGCCGGCCGATCACCACCCCGAGCTCCACCTCCCAGTCCACGCGCTGGGCGCCCGGCGGGATCACGACGTCATCGTTGGGCCCAACCACGGTGTTGGGGTGCTTGAAGAAGATGATGGGCCGCTCGGGCGCGGGGAGGCCCGATTCGGCGGCATGCCCGGCGTAGTTCAGCCCCACCCCGATCACCGCGCCCGGGCGGGCGATGGGCGCCCCAATCCGCTTCCCCTCGATGGAAACGAGCGGCAGGCCGGTCAGGTCGAGGTCGTCCAGCTCGTGGGCCCAGGTTTCCAGGAAGGCGCCGTCGATGTCGGCGGTGACGGGCCTCAGGTCGTGCGCCTTGCCCTCGTCGTCGATGATGACCGGGATCTCGTTCCCGGTCGTGCCAATGCGCATCAGCCGCATGCTCGTCCTTTCAGCTTCCGCGGTAGGTGGAGTAGGCGAACGGGCTCAGCAGCAGCGGCACGTGGTAGTGCTCAGGGCCGGTCACCTCGAAGATGAGGTCCACCTCGGGAAAGAATGTGGCCGTGTCGAGGCCGGCGTAGTAGTCGCCCGTGGCGAAGTTGAGCCGGTAATTGCCCGGGGCCAGCTCCTCGGGGCCGAGGTCCTTCGCGCGGCCGTCCGCATCGGTGGTGCCGCTGGCCAGCTGTGTCCAGCGGCCGCCGTCGTTCGCGTAAAGCACGACGGCGACCCCCGCCGCCGGGCGCCCCGCGCCGGTGTCGAGAATGTGGGTGGTTACGTGGGAAACACTCATTCGCTGATCACTCCTTCCAGGCGCAGCAGCGCGATCTCGCGCAATTGCTGCGCCACAATGACGTCTTCTTGGGCGGGGCTGTTGGCCAGGCGCTCCTGCAGTGCCGCCAGGATTTCCGGTGTCGTGCGGCCGGCGGCGCGAATCAGGAAAACGCGGCCGAACTTCTCCTCATACGCGCGGTTTCCGGCGGCCAGTGCCTCTGTGACCTTCGCGTCCGCGGGGTCGACTCCCGCCTGTTCGGAACGGGACATGGACGCCTCCGCGGTCGCCGCCGTCGGGCGTTCACCGATCCGAGGGTGGTGGGCCAAAGCGGCCTCAACCTCGTCCGGAGTGAACGGCGAGGCGGCTTCGCGGGCGAAGCCGAGCAGTGCGTCGCAGGACGCGAAGGGACGGGCATCGGCGATCTGGTCCACCCAGCGTTGGACGTCGATGCAGGGCCGGAGCACGGCGCTGGCGGCGGCGCGGTCCGCTTCATTGAATTCGGCAAGCTTCATGCTTGTTGTTCTCTCTGCAGGTGCTGGCATCCATGGTGACGGCTATGCGGAATGCCGGGTCCTCTCCCGGCGAAGCCCGAACCCTGTTCGCTACTCGGCTCTTCCGCATCATGGAACTGTTATTTCAGCATACGTAATAGTGAAGCGGAAGGACGCCGACAAAGTCAAGAACATCCGCTCCTGTTAGTACTTACCCTTTCATTGCTACCAACCAAGTAGTGAGAGCCGATTCGCGCTTCGAAAAACAGGTATCGCCTACTGGTGACACTAAGTGGGGCCAATCATAGGCTTTTAGCCCACAAGGCCTAAGCGTGGCGCACAGAATATCGTCGCCGCGGATACACGCCTTATAGTGCCGCAAGTTGCCGTCGGTTTCTTCTGAACAGTGGAATCCGCCGGCGTCACCAGAAGTCGCTACCTTTCATGAAGCGGTGAGGCCCGTGTCCAGACCCAGAGCAGTTCCAGCTCCGTATGCAGAGCCCGCGGGCCGGGCAAGACCTTCGCGGAGCAGCGCGCCGGCGTGGCAGGCATGGACGTGAGCGACCCCCTGGGGGCGCCGGTTCATCGGGAAGAGGGGCACGAGCACCTTGTCCTGGACCTGCCGCGCGCGATGGAGAGCCCCGTCCCCCCGGACTGGTCCGGAGCCAGATGGATTGGCGCCGTGGACCTGGCATCACTTAACGGGCACAAGAGCCTGAAGCTGCAGGATTCCGAGGGATACGAGCGTGCCCGGCTGCTGGTGCGGGAGGGCTCATCCCTGCGGGGATTCGTCGATGTTGAAGCGCCCGATGGCGTCCTGGACCGGACGGTCCTCGATTCCGCAGCGGCTGCACTGCCCAAGGCTGAGCCGGTTTCCGCAGCGGTGTCGGCCCCATTTATTACCGTGATCATTTGCACGAGGGACCGGGCCGCCGTGCTGCGCGGCGCCCTCGAGGCCTTACTGCGCCTCGACTATCCGGACTACGACATCCTCGTGGTCGACAATGCGGCGCGAACCACCGAGACCAGAGACATGGTGCTGCACGAGTTCCAGCATCCCCGCGTAAGGCTGATTGAGGAGCCCGTCCCGGGACTGTCCCAGGCGCGCAACACCGGACTCAAGCACGCCCGGGGCGACATCGTCGCTTTCACGGATGACGACGTCGTCGTGGACCACGCCTGGCTGCGGGAAATCGCGGCCGGTTTCGAACGGGCTCCGGGCACAGCGTGTGTCACCGGGCTCGTGCCGGCAGGCGAGGTCCGCTCGCGCGCCCAAGGCTACTTCGATTACCGGGTGAGCTGGTCCAAGAGCATCACACCGAAGGTGTACTCCCTTGCCGACCCTCCTGCTGATCTTCCGAACTTTCCCTTCTGCGTGGGCGCTTACGGCACAGGAGCCAACTTCGCCCTGGACCGCCGCACTGCGCTCAGCCTGGGCGGATTCGACACCGCCCTGGGCGCCGGGACCAGGACCGGGGGAGGCGAAGACATTGACATGTTCACCCGGGTGGTTCTTGCGGGCCATCCCTTAGTGGTCCATCCCTCAGCAGTGGTCTGGCACCGTCACCGCGACGGCCTGGAGGAACTGCAGGCCCAGGCGCGGAGCTACGGTAGCGGATTGGGCGCCTGGCTCATGAAGATCCTGCTGAATCCCCGTACTGCCCGGCTCGCCTTGGCGCGGACGCCGCATGCGCTCCGCCAACTGCTGGCCAACGCCCGGCATCACTCCGTGGAGCCGGCGGACGTCGGAACGGGAGCCTTTGATCCTTGGGATCCAGAGCTTGCCAAGGTCCTGCGGCTGGAACTGCTTTCGGTCGCCCGGGGACCCCTGAATTACCTGCTGCAGCGCCGTTCATGACGTGAGTCAGGCGGCCGTCTTTCGCGGCGCCGAACTGCCCAAAGTTCGCGTTCGCGTCTCCCCACATTTTCTTCATTCGGACCAGAAGGGTTCAGCCACATGAGTCGGTCATTGCAGGAGGAAGTCGGTACATCGAGGCTGCTGATTTACCGGGAGTTGGCCCTGAGTTCATTCCGGTCGTGGGATGGAGTCATTGGGGTTCTGGGCCTGGCGGCAGCACTACTGGTTCTGCTGGACGCCGGCGGGCCAGTACTCGCCCCCTTCAAGCTCATCATGTGCCTGGCACTGCCGGGATGGGCCCTGGTCAGCCGCCTTGCTGACGCCGACCCGGCGGCACGGCTGGTATGGACCGTTGTGGCCAGTGCCATGCTGTTCACGGTGTTCGCTTTTCTCATGGCGTGGTCCGGCACTTGGCATCCACGCCCTGTTGCCGCGGCGGGCCTGGCGGCCGCATCGGCCGCCATTGTTCTGTTCCCGGCCACCCACGGGTTCGGATCCCGGCCGTTCGACTGGCGGTTGCGTCCGCTGCGGGAGCTGATTCCGCTGGGCCGGCTGCGTCCGCTGGAGCGGATGCGCGAGCGGAGCCTCCGGGAACTCCTGCCCTGGCTGATCCTCGGTGCCGCTCTGATCCTGTGGGGCATCTCGCTCGCACTGACCGGAACAGGGAAGTTGGACAGCTGGGGCCTGCTGTCCAAATACCCGGTGACTTGGTATGTTGCCGTGGCCGCTGTCTTGGGTCTCTGCATCTGGGGTATCGGAACGCGGCGGGAAATCTCCGCACGGTTCCTGATCGCCTCCGTCTCCGGCCTGGTCATCATGCTTTATGCGTCAGCGAGCCTGTTGACAGCCGTGCCGCGCCTGCCGTGGAGCTACAAACACATCGCCGTGACAGATTTCATTGGCTCCACGGGCCAGATGGATATGTCCGTGGATATCTACAACCGATGGCCAGGCTTTTTTGCGAGCAGTGCGTTTTTTGGCGAGGCGATCGGAGTCCGGGAGGCCCTGGACTACGCTGCATGGGCGGAGATCGGGTTCGCGCTCCTGAATGTCGTCACCGTCCTGGCCATAGTCCGCACCCTTTCAAGGAATCCCCGGGTGTACTGGACGGCGACGCTGGTGTTCGTATTGGCTAACTGGGTCAACCAGAATTACTACTCCCCGCAGGCGTTCGGATACACGCTGTATCTGACTATGTGCCTCGTCGTTCTCACGTTCCTGCGCAGTACGCCGATCATGGTGGTGCAGGTACTTGAAGAACGCCTCACGAGGCCCCAGCTGCCGGTGATTGAATCCTATGAGAGGCCTGTTGGCCGGTCACTGAGAATCATGGCAATCGTTGCTGTGCTGCTTCTGCAGGCCGCGATCGTTGTGAGCCACCAGTTAAGCCCATATCTGGCCCTCCTGGGGCTCGTCCCGCTTTTCGTGCTGGGGTATTTCCGGCCACGGTGGCTGGCACCCGCCCTTGTGGTCATGACCCTTCTCTATCTGATTCCGAATATTGGTTACATCGAGGACAAATATGGCCTGTTCTCCGGATTCGATGTCTTTGAAAACGCTGGATACAAACCGCGAAGTGACACATTCACGGATCCCACAGCCTGGCTGATGACAACCCGGTGGATGGCCCGTGCGGCTGTGCTCCTGTCCGTCCTGACCGGGGTTCTGGCGGTGGCCGGATTCGTCCGGCGCCTTATCCAGGGTGAAGTCCGGACCACGTTGATGGTCGCGTGGATGGCGGTGGCCCCCGCGTTCGGACTGCTGGGCCAGTCCTACGGTGGAGAGGCGCGGCTCCGCATCTATCTCTTCGCACTGCCGTGGTTGGCCATCGGCGTTGCCTGGCTGTTCTGGTCAGGACCACTGCGTACACGGAAGGCACTCGTGGGAGCCACAGCGTCCCTGAGTGCAATGGCCCTGCTGTTCAGCGTCGTGTACTTCCAGCCGGAGGAGGACCACCGGGTCCCGCAGGGCGACGTGGCTGCCAGCCAATGGATTGATTCCCGCGCCCGTTCCGGTGATGTGATCTTCGAACCGGGCTACTTTTTCCCGACGCTTATTGGATCAAATTATCCAAATTACTATCGGACAATCAGGGTGACGCCGCTGTCAGGCCTCATTAAGAACATGACCGGGCCGGTCAATGCGGAAAACATTGAGAAATACGCTGACAGCATCAAGCCCACGTCCAATGTCTATGTTGTCTTTTCGGACGACAAACGCGAAGACGAGGCTGCGGCCAAGCTGTCACCCTCCGGGACGGTTTCCAACTTCGAACGGGACCTGGGATTCGACAACAGAGCGTCGCGCGTGTTTGAGAGTGAAACCGTCCGGATCTACCAAATTGCCGGAACTCCATAGGTTCGGCAGCAACACTTAATTGGAGTCGGGAGGAACGGATGACTGTGGACGAGGGACACCACAGCGTGCATGAACCGGGGAGCCTGCCCACGGTTCTGCATCCGGACGTGGCCAAAGTCTTCCGGGCATTGGATGGAACGGGTCTGCCATGGGTTCTGCTGAGGGGCGAGCACGACCTTGCCCGGCCCTCGGGTGACGTGGACATTCTGGTCGCCAGTGAGCAGCTGCCAGGTCTTGACCACTTGATGGCGGGCATAGGTTTCCGCCGCGTTCTGGCTACCGGGCACGGCAGCCACCGGTTCTATTTCGCCTATGCCGGCCCGGATGACCTGTGGCTGAAGTTGGACTTCGTGTCTGACATCTCCTTCGGCCCGTATCAGCAGTGGCGTACCGGGCTGGCAGCCGGCTGTCTCCGCAGGCGGGTCCGGAACGGTCCGTTCTGGCTGCCGGAGCCTGCAGACCAGGCGTGGTTGCAGCTGCTCCACCTGGTGCTGGACAAAGGGGAGGTCCGCCCGGAACGCGCCGACATTGCGCGCCGGGCGGCCTCAGCCGCGTCGGCTGACGATGTGATAGCTAAATTCCTGGACCGGCGCGCAGGTCCCGGCGCCGCCGGGCAGGTGCTGAACCTGATCCGCTCCGGCAGATTCGACGAAGTGCCGGCAGTTGCAGCCCGTATGCGGTCCACGTGGACCACTTCGACTCGACGGCGACCCAGCTTCCTTGCCGTGGCGAACAGGGCCCAGCGGCTTCTTACCCCGAGACTGCAGGGCCGCGGACCGGTGGTGGGGGTCATGGCACCTGATGGTGCCGGTAAGACCACCCTGCTCCGAAATCTTGGCGCAGCAGTCCCGCTTCCCAACAGCTACGTCTATATGGGGTTGTGGGGCGCGGGCCCTTGGGACGCCTGGCTCCGCCGGATCCCCGGCGGCCGGCTGGGCAAGAAGGTGTTCCGCCTTGTCCGCGGCGGGCTGGCCGCACGTTATCACTCCCTTCGGGGGCGGGTGGTGCTGATGGACCGGGTTGCTTACGATGCTGTGCTGCCGGGTTCAGCTGACAACAGCGCACTCGGCAGGATAACCAATGCCATGGCCTTTTACCTGGTGCCGGATCCGGATGTCCTTCTTGTCCTTGATGCTCCGGGTGAGGTGATGTTCGCCAGGAAGGGTGAGCATTCTGTCGAGATCCTGGAGGGCCGGCGGCAGGCCTACCTGCAGCTGGCTGACAGCCTGCCCCAGGCCAGGGTTCTTGACGCCGTGCAGCCGCAGGGCGAGGTGCAGAGGCTGGCCACGGACATTGTCTGGCATAACGCGTCACGCAGCGCCGCGAGGACTCCTGAAACAGTTCCTGCAGGCCCGGCTGAGCTGAGCCTGCACTTGTGGAGGTTGCTCGACTGGCGGTTCCTGTTGCCCGTGGTGCAGCCAAGGAGCTTGGGTTACGGCGGGGATATGGGGCGGGACATGGTGGCGGCGCTGCACCTGTTGGACCCCGACGCCGCCCCCATCGGAACTGATCGCATTGAACCTGACCGTATTGAACCCGACCGCATCGGAGCTGACCGCCAGAGCCCGGCGGCAGGGACTTTCGACGTCGTTCTGCTTTCGTCACCTGACCTCCGGCTTTTTGAGGAGGCAGCGGCGGCGGTGGAGCCTGGTGGATGGGTGTGCGCCCAGGTCAGCCGTTCGTTGTTCCGCCGCTCCGGCCCGCGCACGCTGGCAGGCTGGAAGCGCGTCTTCGAGAAGAAAGGCTTCACTGATGTCGCCGTCTATTGGCACGCGCCGAATCTGGAGCGCACAGCACGTATTGTGCCGGTGGCATCAACGACCGCTATCCGGGACACGCTGTCGCTCCAGGACGCCATCAGGTTCCGCAGGACCAAGGTGGCGATAGCCCGCCTTGCCCTCGCGCTGCAGCTGTTTGATTCGGCGATTCCGGAAGGCACCGTGATGGGCCGCCGCAATGGGGGGAGGAACGGCGATGACGTTCATTGACCGGGTTCTCGCGGACCACTACGGCGAGCTGGGGCTGGAGAGGCACGGCATTGGCCGGCAATGGGACACCGTGCTGCTCACGCCGAGGTTCGTCACGTCCCGCCACGTGGTGGCTCTGATCTTCGCCTCCGGGGCGCGTGAACCCAGCCTCGTGGTGAAGGTGCCGCGGCAGCCGGGGGATAACTCCAGTGTTCGGCATGAGGCACAGGTGATGGATCAGCTCCGGTCACACGGTGCGGGCCCGGAGATCGGCGTCCCCGAGGTGGTGGCCGTGCTCGACGCCGGACCCCACGCCGTGTTGATCGAAACCGCCGTGACCGGGGCCCCGTTGAATCCACAACGTGTCGGCGCCAACGTACGCGCCGCTGTGAGCGCCGGTACGGCCTTTGTGGCCGCACTGCCGTGCACGCTGACGGCGCCGGCGAACGGGGACTGGTACCAGCGGACGATCAGCGGCCCCCTGGACGACCTCGTATCCCTCCTGCCGGCGGAGCGCGACGTTTCCGCGCTCGTAGAGCGCACGCACGCGATGCTGGAACCGCTGCGTTCCGTGGAGCTTCCCGCCGTCGTCGAACATGGCGACATGAGTCACCCAAACCTCTTCCTGCAGCCGAACGGCCAGCTTCAGGTTGTCGACTGGGAACGGTCGCGTACCGACGGCGTGCCCGGACACGACCTCGTGTTCTACCTTCAGTACCTCAGTGAATCCAGTGAACGGGCGTTCTCCCGGCTGGCCCAGCTCGCCGCCTTCGACAAGGCGTTCGGTTCAACCGGGTGGGCCCTGGCACCCCTCCGCGGCCACCTGCAGCTGAGAGGGGTGAACCCGGAGCTGCTTCCGCTGCTGGTCATCGCGGTGTGGGCCAGGTCGGCGGCCACCTTGGCCTATCGGCTGGAAAGCGAACGGGGCCCAGATCAGGGCAGGAACCAGATGCGGGCAGCGGTTTTCGGAGACCGTGACTTCTGGCTGTGGCGGCACGTCGTGGATACCTGGTCGGGGCGTTAGCCGGCGGACAGCCTCTCACTGCGAAGGGCGCCGGACCAGCTTCAGCAGTTCATTGTGCAGGGACGAGAAGCCCCAGCGCAGGATTACGTAGACCAGTCCAATGGCAGCGGCCGCAATCCCGAACATCGTGAGGAGACCGTCGGCAAGCGGCAGGGCGAGTCCGGCCAGGCCCACGGCCGCCACCGCCACGCCGCAGACCACACCGGGCACAACGGCCCGGAGGAGCTGCCGCAGCCGCAGGTCCATGACCCTGGCCGCCACCATCTGCATCCCCAGGGCGAACAGCAGTGCCGCGGCAAGCTGCGCACAGGCGATCCCCACGATGCCCCACTGGACGGCAAAAAGCAGGACCGGGGCCAGGATCGCCAGCCGTACGAGGGAAATGCCGATGGAGAGGCCGGGGCGGCCGAGTGCCTTGTACACGTCGTTGGCCCCGGCACCCAGGGAACGCGCGGCCGCGTACAGGGACAGAAAGACCAGCGGCAGGATGGACTGCCCCCACTGGGGACCGAAGACAGCGGGCACAAGAATCGGTGCCGTAACCGCCAGGCCTACGCCGGCAGTCATCCCGTAAAGCGCCTGAATTTCGACGCTCTTCAGGTATCCGCTCCGCAGCCGGTCCGGTTCGCCGCGCACCTTGGCGTACAGGGGGAACAGGACAGTCGACAGCACGAAGAATACGTTGATGATCACCAACTCTGGTGCGCGGAAGGCCAGGGTGTAGAACCCCAGAGCGTTTGCACCCAGAAAAAGGCCGATGATGAGATAGTCGATGTCAAAGATCAGCCGGGCCAGCAATGAACTTCCTGCGACCGGGGCGCCGAATTGCAGGTTCGCCCGGAGGGCATCCTTGCTGACGCGCCACACCTGCCACGGTGCCCGACCAGGAAGCAGGAACCAGCAGGCAGCGGCGTAGGCCACCGATCCGGCCGCCGTTCCGATGGCCAGCGACCAGGCTCCGTAGCCGGCAAAGGCCAGTGACAGTGTGACGATGCCCATGATGGCTGCACGAAGAACGGGAGCCGCCGTCTGGCGCTTGAAATGCAGGTCGCGGCGCAGCAGCGCCTCGGGGACGGCGGCCAGGGCGGTGGCCAGCAATGAGATCGAGAGGACCTGCACCAGGGGTGCCACCTCGGGAAGGTTGAAGACATCGGCTATGGCGGGTGCGGCAAGGACGGCACCTGACGCCAGGAGGCAGCCCAGCAGCACGGAGATCAGGAGGGCTGACCTGGCGATTTCCCCGGTGTGTGGCAGGTAGACAAGCGCCTGGGCGACACCCGCATCGGCTATGGTTTCCGCATAGGCCATCAGGACGATCGCCAGCGCGACCAGTCCGTATTCTTCGGGAGACAGCAGCCGCGCCAGCACGATGATGGTGACCAGGACGAACACCTTGCCGGCGACGAAAGCGAGTCCCTGCCACATCGCCCCCCGGGCGCCGGCCTGGGCGAGTTCCCCGGGCGCGTACTTCATACCGGCGAGCTTCGGGGCTGCGGATTATGGCCGTCCTGGGTGATGGCCAGGCGAAGCTCGTCGAGATACTCCCGCGTGACCACGCCCCATGTCCGGACAGCCGCCTCACTTTCTGTCCCGCTCTGCTCCGTTCGGGGCTCGGTCAGGTACCCCACAACACGGTCCGCAATCCTGCCGATGTCCTCCTCGACGGTCAGCAGAGGGTGGGCCTCCTGTTCACGGGCAGCCACCGGCGTGGCGACTACGGGAGTTCCCGCGGCAAGGGCTTCGCGCACCGAGTTCCGGATGCCTACCCCGTGCTCGTCAGGGAACACAGCAACATCGGCGCCGTGGAAAACATCCAGGACCGTGGGAACGTTCGCCAGGATCTCCACGCGGTCCCCGGCCAGGGCGAGGACCGCCGGTGCGGGACGGCGGCCTGCGATGACGAATCTGGCATCCGGAACCTGTTGCCACACCAGCGGCGCCACCTTGTTGATGAGCACGCCCACGCTGTCGATGTTCGGACCATAGTTAAGGCTGCCGACAAAGCACACCACGGGTCCGTCGCGCCTGGTGCCGGAGCGGACTGCCAGCTCGGCGCCGTTCGGAATGCTTCTCACATCCCGTCCGAGGCGGTCCGACCATTCGACGGCGTCCTGGGCGCCAACGGTGAGGAGCCTCGCCTGTACGGGAAGGCGACGTTCGGCCCTGAGCGCCTGGTACTCCCGGGCCCGGTACGCCGGCCGCATTCTCCCTGCAATGGCTGTATCCATGCCGGCGCGAATCGACCAGGGGTCGACGGTCTGCAGGACCATGGGTCCACGCACATGGTGGGCGAGGGGGAGCGCATGCGGACCATGTATCAGCGTTGCGTCGCTTTGCGCGGAAAGCCGCGACGCCGTTTCTTTTGCTTTCGCAGTGGACCGTTCCTGCTTTCCCAGGCCATTCAGGCCAAAGCATGAGCGCAAGAATGCCACTTTGCGATTACGGGGAGAGAGGATATGAACGGCTTCGCAACGCTCCCGCACTTCGTCCGGAAGCCCTACAGGCCCGGAAAAGGTAAGCAGTGTGACATGGACGTCTTCGGGAATATTACGGAGAAACTCGAAAGGGATCATAGAGCTGCCATCACCAAACACCGGGTCGCGGTTGGGCATACTTTCTGTCACGTACAGAAGCCTCATTGCAAGAGTGTACGTGACCGTAATGAAATCCCGCCTGCATGCGGAAGCGTGACTTTTCTGGGCGAAATTACCGGCACGATCTCAGCGATCCGAGCTTGACTCTACAACTCCGGCACCCATCCAAGCCGCGGCCGCCTTCTGCGTGCTGTTGGTTAGGGTGGACGTGATCGTACATGTCTTGGAACTGGGATGGCATCTTGGCGGTTTTCGTACTGATTCATGGCGGCGGCTCCACCGCATGGGACTGGCATCTGGTCAAACCACTGCTTGAGGCATCGGGGCATGATGTCATTGCGGTTGACTTGCCCATCGAAGACGACAATGCAGGGCTTGAGGATTACACGCATGCCGTGACTGCAGCGGTGGGCGACGCTCAGCACACCATCGTCGTCGGCCACTCGCTGGGAGGCTTTACGGCGCCCTTAGTTTGCGACGCGCTCCAATCCGACGGACTCGTATATCTCGCAGGAATGATCCCACTGCCGGGAGAGACATTCGGCGACTGGTGGACCAACACGGGTCATAATCTCGAGACCATAGATCCGGATCCACAGGCGGCGTTTTTCAACGAAGTCTCTGAAGATTTGGTACACCAGGCACGCGGCAAGGAGCGCGATCAGCAAGGTGCATGGATGGCACGGCCTTGGCCTGGTCAGCGGCATCCGGCCATCCCCACCAGGGCAATACTGTGCCGCGACGACCGGTTCTTTCCAGCCTCATTCATGAAACGCCAAGTACACGAGCGACTTGGAGTCGAACCGCGGGAAATTCCAAGGGGTCATTACGCCACCTTGAGCAATCCAGACGCTGTGGCTGCGGCGCTGGACGACTTCGCCCAAGAGATCGTTCACCGAGGAAATGGAATCGCCGGGGCCGATCCTAGTCCGGAGTGACTCCGCCAAGCCGGGAGGTGACACGGCGGGCCGCGGCCAGGCAGGATTCGCCGAGGCTCTGCAGTGTTTCCGGAGAGACGCGGAAGCGGGGAGCAGGAATAAGGACGGCGGCAACAACACCGCCGCGGTGATCGTAGACAGGTGCCGCCACTCCTACCTCGTCGAGCGATGTGTCGCCGTAGTTAATGGTCCAGCCGCGCTGGCCGGCATTCTTTAAGCGGACCAGGTAGTCCTCCAGGCCTGTCTCATCAAGGCCGGGGTAGGTGATGGTTCCACTGCGCAGCAAGGTCCGTACGCGGTCGGGGGACTCCGCCGCGAGGAACACCTGCACCGAGGCACTGAGGGCGTCGTTGTAGCGGGCGCCAAGGGGTGTTGAGTGCTTGATTTGGTGATGGCTCGCGATCTGCTCTACGCACATCGACTCGGAGCCATTCCACACCATTAATGCACTGGTCTCGCCCGTCTGCTCGGCGAGTTCACGCAGCACGGGGTAGGCCACGCGGCGTTCTTCCAGCTCCGCAAGCAGCGGCCCGGCCACAGCGATGAGGCCCAGCCCGAGGCGGAACCTCCGCGTCTCAGGGTCCCGCTCCACCAGGCGCTCCTGTTCGAACGTCGCCAGTATCCGGGAGACGGTGCTCTTGTGCAGACCCACCCGGTTGGCGATCTCCGTGACGCCCAGCAGCGGTTCGTCCGCCGTGAATGTCCGGAGGACGGCAATGGCATTGACGATGACGGACGCGCCTTTAGAGTCGCCGCTGCCAGCGACGTTAGGTGATTCTGCTGCGCTCATGGTGCTTACCATCATTCCCTAAGAGGACACAGAAGTGGCGCCACCCCTAAATGTGGCGCCACTTCCGGCCCGTCCTGCGGGACGGACGAGGTCAGGCGCCGATGATGTTGTATTCGGGTCCGAACGGGAACTTCGTGATGTTCTCCGCGCCGTCCTCGCCGACCACCAGGATGTCGTGCTCGCGGTAGCCGCCGGCTCCGGGCTGGCCGTCGAGAACGGTGATCATCGGCTCCATGGAAACCACCATTCCGGGTTCGAGCACAGTGTCGATGTCCTCGCGGAGCTCCAGTCCGGCTTCCCGGCCGTAGTAGTGGCTGAGGACGCCGAAGGAGTGTCCGTAACCGAAAGTGCGGTTGGCCAGCAGTCCGTGGCCCACGTAGATCTCGTTGAGTTCGGCGGCGATGTCCTTGCAGACAGCGCCGGGCTTGATCAGTTCGAGGCCGCGCTTGTGGACTTCCACGTTGATGTTCCACAGTTCCAGGGAGCGGGCATCGGGTTCGCCGTAGAACAGCGTGCGTTCCAGTGCCGTGTAGTAGCCGGACGTCATCGGGAAACAGTTCAGCGACAGGATGTCGTGCTCTTGGATCTTCCGGGTGGTGGCCCAGTTGTGCGCACCGTCCGTATTGATGCCGGACTGGAACCAGACCCACGTGTCCCGGATCTCCGAGTCGGGGAACGTGCGGGCGATCTCGTGAACCATGGCTTCGGTTCCGATCAGCGCCACCTCGTACTCGGTGATGCCGGCGGTGATGGCGTTGCGTATGGCTTCGCCGCCCAGGTCGCCGATGCGCGCCCCGTGCTTGATGACTTCGATCTCTTCGGCGGACTTGATCATGCGTTGGCGCATCGCCGCCTGGGCCACATCCACCAGGGTTGCCGATCCGAAGGCCGCCTGGATCTTGTTGCGGTTGTCCAGCGGCAGGGAGTCGTCCTCGACGCCGAGCCGGCGGACAGTGATGCCACGGGTGCGCAGCACTTCCTGGATGGCGTGGATGTAGTTATCCCGGCGCCAATCCGTGTACACCAGGTTGTCCCCGTAGCTGCGGCGCCAGGGCATGCCGGCGTCGATGTTTGCCGTCACCGTTACGGTGTCGTCCTTCGTGACCACCATGGCGTAGGACCGGCCGAAGTAGGTGAACAGGAAGTCGGAGTAGTACTTGATCGAGTGGTAGCTCGTCAGGACGACGGCGTCCAGTTCCTTCTCCGCCATGATGCGGCGCAGGCCCGCCAGGCGGCGCTCGAACTCCGTGTCAGAGAACGTCAGCCTGACTTTTTCGCCGTTGTTGAGGACCTTGAGGCGGTCAAGCCGCGCGACGTCGTTGACGGCTTCGGATTCGGTGATGCTCATGAGGTTTGTCCTTTCGTTAGCTTCCGGGAGGGAGCTGTAACGTAATCAAGATCAAGCGAGTTGCATTGCAAGCAACGCTGTTGCACCAGAGTATGCGTGAGCAGCGACTCGGTCAATCCCCTGGCCGGCGGCAGCGGCGTGCCGACTCCCGACATCACGGCTTTTCGTATCTTTCCGACTAGTACTCATGGAAGCGGCACGTGGTTGCTCTAAGAGGCTGTCCGTTGCGGTGAGCGCGACCCGGCCCTGCCTTCTACCTGGGGTGCTGCCTGTATCTGTTGACAGCCCGTGTGATGGCTGCCATATTTTGCAGTAGCGCTATGTGCATCGTGTTGTGTAATACGCAATTCGCAAATGCCGAAGCGTCACAGTATGGCCGAGGGTCTCGAACGGCAGGACCAAGATTTAGAGCCCCAACGAGCAGCTGGATTGGCACTGGTGCCGTCACCCGCGGGTCCGCGGAACCCAGGAAAGGAACGCAAGCTAATGGTTCATAAAGTCAAGGCAGTCATTGCCCTGGAGAAGGACGCTCCGGTGTCGGTGGAGACGATTCTGGTGCCGGATCCGGGGCCGGGGGAGGCGTTGGTGGACATCCTGACGTGCGGGGTGTGTCATACGGATCTGCATTACAAGCTTGGCGGGATCGGGGATGAGTTCCCGTATCTGTTGGGTCATGAGGCCACGGGTGTGGTGGCGGCTGTGGGTGAGGGCGTGACGGAGGTGTCTGCGGGTGACCGGGTGATCCTGAACTGGCGTGCGGTGTGCGGGCAGTGCCGGGCCTGCGCGAAGGGCCAGCCGCAGTACTGCTTCAACACCGCCAACGCGACGCAGAAGATGACCCTGGAGGACGGCACGGAGCTGTCCCCGGCGTTGGGCATCGGCGCGTTCGCGGAAAAGACCCTGGTCGCGGCCGGGCAGTGCACCAAGGTCGACGAGGACGCCGACCCGGCCGCTGTCGGGCTGCTGGGCTGCGGCGTGATGGCCGGGATCGGGGCCGCGATCAACACCGGCGAGGTCAAGCGCGGCGAGTCCGTGGCCGTGATCGGCTGCGGCGGCGTGGGCATCGCCGCGATCGCCGGGGCGAAGCTGGCCGGGGCCACCACGATCATCGCGGTGGACATCGATGAGAACAAGATCGCGATGGCCAAATCCCTGGGCGCCACGCACGGGGTGAACTCCCGGCAGGCCGACCCGGTCGAGGCGATCCGGGCACTGACCAACGGCAACGGCGCCGACGTCGTGATCGAAGCCGTCGGACGGCCCGAAACCTACAAGCAGGCCTTCTACGCCCGCGACCTCGCCGGCCGCGTGGTCCTGGTCGGCGTGCCGACCCCGGAGATGCAGCTCGAACTGCCGCTGCTGGACGTCTTTGGCCGCGGCGGGTCCCTGAAGTCCTCGTGGTACGGGGACTGCCTGCCCTCCCGGGACTTCCCGATGCTCGTCTCGCACTACAAGCAAGGCAACCTGGACCTGGACGCGTTCGTGACCGAACGCATCACCATCGACCAGGTCGAGGAAGCCTTCGACAAAATGCACCACGGCACCGTGCTGCGCTCCGTCGTCGAAATCGCACCCGCAACCGGAACCGGTCAGGCCGGCACGGCACCAGCGGCCGAGCCGGCGGTGGTGTCGGTATGAGCGTCAGGATCGAAAACCTCGTCACCTCCGGCACGTTCTCCCTGGACGGCGGCACCTGGGACGTGGAGAACAACGTCTGGATCATCGGCAACGACACCGAATGCGTGATCATCGACTCCCCGCACGACGCGGACGCGATCATCAGCGCCGTGAAGGGCCG